>JAHFBK010000215.1 GCA_023250035.1 Candidatus Dadabacteria bacterium | reverse complement strand
TTTTAAAAGATTATTTGAATACTGTAGGTAAAATCTTCTTTACCTACCTTAAAACATTGCAATTTTCTGTGAATTATCTCTCGCAGAGGAGCCATGGAGAGAAAAAAACCTTTGGCTGAAGAAATACTCGTTATTGGGATGAGGTTGCCAGAAGTTGGCAGGAGGCAACTCCAAGCACGTTCTGGCGAGCATATAATGACGTAATTAATACATCTATATTCGCTCAGTGGCTGCAAGCAGATGGGGTAGAACATCTGCTCAAAACTGATCTATTCGACGAGTCCTTAGGCGACGGTTTACATAGACTGCTTGCCACGCGTGCGAAATTTGTCTTTGGAATAGATTTATCTCTATTAACTGTTAGAGTTGCAAAACTACGTCACTACGGTCTTAAGGTGACAGGAGCAGACGTGCGTCATCTGCCCTTCGCGGATGGCGTGTTTGACGTAATTGTATCCAACTCGACACTAGATCATTTTGAATCATCAGATGAAATCATTTCTAGCTTTCAAGAATTATACCGGGTTGTCCGAGCCGGCGGGCAATTACTCCTTACGCTCGATAATTTGGCTAACCCACTTATTTCCTTACGGAATGCGCTGCCTTTTGGCTTGCTGAGTCGATTGAATATTGTGCCGTATTACGTGGGTTCCACCTTTGGGCCGAGAAATTTGTGCCATTACTTAAAGCAGGCAGGATTTGAGGTGCTTGAGGTCAGAGCTATTATGCATTTTCCTCGAATATTAACGATGTTATTGGCTCAAATGTTGGAAAGACTTGTCGGTCAAAGGATACAAAAAGGGTTTCTGCATTTTCTTATGTCTTTCGAACATATGTCACTTTTGCCTACACGCTTTTTGACTGGCCATTACATAGCTGTCAGGACAATTAAAAAATGAGAGAACTCAAATAATCTATTGAACTTCTTTGTAAAACAGGGGGAACACAATTGGTTTGTACTGTGGTCCAGAGATCAAAAGTAATAGGCTACGTTGTAATTGACTCAGCCATTATAATCAATAAACACTGTAGAGGTCTTGTAGACAAATATTTTCCGAAATTGGAGAGTCTTTCCTAATAAGATTAAGGCGTCTGTGCTAAGCATAACCGTCTAGGCGTGAAACTCCAACGTAGTTTAGATAAGGTTAAATATGCAAGAAAATATTGACATTTCACCGATCTTCATTGTCGGCTGTCCTAGGAGTGGTACGACCCCGCTACGAGACCTCTTGCGCTCACATCCTAATTTAACGTTTCCGGACGAATCGCAATTCATTCCGGAATTCTTTCGAGCTTATGGCGACCCAGTAAACGAATATGAGGCACGCCAATTAGCTGCCAGAATACTCAAGCTGAGATGGATTCGTTTCTGGGATTTATCGCTCGAACCCGCTTCATTCGCTGACCTCAGATCATTCAGACAGATCGTGTCTCGAATCTACGAGGAGTGGGCTCGCAAGGAAAATAAGCCGAGATGGGGAGATAAGACACCGCAGTACATCACTGAAACTGCTACTCTTCTGGAAATATTTCCATCCTGTAAGATCATCCATATCTATCGAGATGGAAGAGACGTGGCATTATCGTGGTTGCGCACTAACTTTGGTCCCAGCAACATTTTTACTGCAGCAAGCGCCTGGAAAAAGTTTGTGAGCACAGGTTGCAGCATTGGTGTAACCCTACCCCCGAAAACGTATCTGGAAGTCCGTTACGAAACACTTCTGAGCCATCCCAGAGACACGATGAAACGCATCTGTGCATTCATAGGCGAGCCATTCTGTGATGCAGTTTTACAACCCAACCCTCTAAAGAAGGAATATAAGGAAACGCTGATATTCGGTACTTCGAAACGGGGAATCTCAAACACCGAGCTCGTTGATACCAACATAGCAAAATGGAAAAAAGAGATGTCGTTGCCGGATCAAGAGCTCTTTGAATCGGTCGCCGGAGATCTCCTGGAATCGCTCGGTTACGAGACGATAGGAAAAGTCCGCAGGGTTTCAAAATCGGAGCAATTCAAATGGAGCGTGCACCATTCCTTCTGGTGGCTTCTTCGCAGACTTAATGACTTGCCCACTCCATACCTGCTGATAACTTTTTTATACATGAATTGGGCCAGGATCCTCTACCGGTTCAAGGTTTGATGAGTAATCAGAAACTCACAAAGAGAACAATACCATTTTCGGGTTAAATTTTATAATTAATCCATACACTGTTGTATTTAGGAATTTGGTTGATTCCTCATAGAGTGCGTCGACTGATTACTACCTTCTCCATCAGAAGGTAGCTTGACCGTGTAGCAAAATAGCTTTGCAAGGGCTTGCCCAACTTATTTTATAAATAAACTTTAACGATGCGCAAACAACCATCCTTTTGAATTATCATTCCTACTTTCAACCGTACAGCTCAACTAAGGAACTGTCTTCATTCCTTGACCCTTCTGGACCATCCACGCAACTGCTTTGAGGTGATCGTAGTAAACGATGGCGGGGAGACAAAGCTTGAAGCTATAGTTGATTCATTCCGTAATCAGTTCAACTTAAGCCTAATAACCCGGCCACACGCAGGCCCAGCAGCGGCACGGAACACAGGTGCAGCTAAAGCAAAAGGGGAATTTCTAGCCTTTACCGATGATGATTGTATGCCTGCCCCGGATTGGCTCAAGGTCTTGGCCTCTCACTTTACCGAAAGGTCAGATTGCATCGTAGGTGGGCGAACAATAAATTTACTGACTGATAACATCTATTCAACTATGAGCCAGCTTATTCTAGATGTTGTATACAGACACTATAACGTTAAGCCACATAAGTCTCGTTTCTTCACTTCAAACAACAT
>JAHFBK010000101.1:3866-8276 GCA_023250035.1 Candidatus Dadabacteria bacterium | reverse complement strand
TCATTGATAATTGAGGCGACGGAGGAACCTGACTATTTTGGGTTTTACTCGCCTGATTTAGAAGGTTTTACAGGTGTAGGTCATTCTATTGAGGATTGTCTATATAAGGCCAAGTGGGGAATGATAGAGCATGTAAACCTATTAAAGAAAAGAGGATTGCCTATACCTCCAAAGAATCCAAATCCAAAAATCGTCATACAAAACGAGCAACGACTAGAAAAAGCTGTTTGACGCAGGCTTATCTTAAAAAGCGGACATAACCTCTTTCGCAAAAAAACGTAGGTATTCGGGGTTCAAAATATCATAGAAAAATATCGTGAATTTGCTTACCCCTTTGTTCACTTTGTGTCTGATTTTCTCAATACATTGATCGGGCGTTCCAACAATTCCTGTCTTTTCAATATCCCCAAAAAAGCTATATCGCTTTTTTGCCTTGGGAAGTTTCTCTTCAAGCTCCGCCTTATCTTTTGCTATCACACACACGGTTTGCTCAGATATTTCAATTTCATTTATATTTCTACCTAAAGATTTGCAGTGATTTTTAAGAACATTTAGCTTTCTATCATACTCGGCAGCATTAGAGGCAGGACAATTCCAGCCATCTGCAAGCTCTGCTACAACTCGAAGCAGATGCTTTTCTCCTGAACCGCCAATGGTAATTGGTGGATGTGGTTTTTGAATAGGCTTGGGATTGCAATATGCATCTCTAATCTGATAATGCTTACCGATAAACGTTGCTTTTTCTTGAGTCCAAAGTGCTCTAATTATTTTTACCGCTTCTTTTAATTGTTCTATCCTGGTTATTGTATCAGGGAATGAATAGCCATAGGCTTTATATTCAGGCTCAAACCAGCCTGCTCCAATTGCAAATTCGAGCCTTCCGTTACTTATGTGATCAAGTGTCGAGGCCATCTTGGCTAGAAGGGAAGGGTGCCTAAAAGAATTACAAAGAACGAGTGTTCCAATATTTACATTTGAAGTAATGGTTGAAATGGCAGACATTAGTGTCCAAGCCTCGAAAACATCAAAGTCAATGGAGCCCATCCCTAGCATATGGTCATAGAACCATACTGAATGATAACCCAGCTCATCGCAAAGCTCGGCCGTTTCTCTAATCGTTTTAAAATCAATTTTTTCTTGGCGAAGAATCACACCGAATTTGACCTTTTTCATGACTTAACACCTGTTAAAAGTTTTATGAATTATGGAAATCACTTTAACAGGGAGATAGTATTGAATCAACCGTAATTATACGATGAACTCATTCAGGAGTTTGACACTGGAGTATAGTTATTATAAGTTAAAAAGCTACCTAATCTTCAGTGAAGGTACTACAAAAAAATGAAACAGGTGTTATTACATAGTGCGCTTGATTTAAAACTGGGCTATAGCACTATTAATAAAGTCTTTCCTGTCATAATGCTGATTATGCTTGTCATGCTTATTTGGGGCTGTGAACAGAAAGAACCAAAACAGAGCGAGCAAAAGCAGAATGAACAAAAGATAGTTGATCAGCAAGGTAGTGAAAATAAGAAGAGCGATACTCAAGGAGGAAATCCTATGGTAATAATGTCTACGTCAATGGGAGATATTAAGATTGAACTGTATCGAGACAAGGCGCCTATAACAGTTGAAAATTTTCTAGCATATGTAAATGAGAAGTATTACGATGGTACCATCTTTCATCGGGTCATTCCTGGATTTATGATCCAGGGAGGTGGATTTACACCGGATATGCAACAGAAGGCGACTAAACCACCCATAAAGAACGAGGCGAGTAATGGTCTTAAGAATGATACAGGCACCATCGCTATGGCGCGCACAAGTGTGGTAGACAGTGCTACTTCTCAGTTTTTTATCAATCTTACGGATAATGACTTCTTAAACCATGGAAATAGGGAATTTGGCTATGCTGTTTTTGGCAAAGTGGTTGAAGGAATGGATGTATTAAATAAAATAGCAGGAGTCAAAACAGGCAATCAAGGGATGCACAGGGACGTTCCTTTAGAACCTGTAGTAGTAGAATCTATTCGTGTAATTGAACCAGTAGGGGAATAAAAGTGTTTTTTTGGTTTTTAGAGTTTAAATCTTTTCTATAAATCACCTTATCATTATATTCTGCATAAAAATCACTAATTCTAGAAACCTCGATAAACCCATTTTTCAAGTAAAAACTCCTTGCAGGTTCGTACTCTGGTCTTGAGGATGTCTCTACCATTACAGTCCTTGCACTCTTGGTTTTTAAATCATCCTCCATAAACGTCAGGAGCTTTTTTGCAATTCCCCTTCTTTGAAATTCCTCAGGAACAACAACCCAATATATATCCCAGACGGCGTCTGTTAGTGGGATTTTACCATAGCATATATAGCCGAGAACCGTGCCCTTCTCATCTGTCGCAACCTTTATTATGTAATCGTGGCTACCAGAAAGGCGGGAATCTATTAACTCAAGCGCTACGTTAATCTCTTCAGAAGAAAATACCTTAGCTTCGGCGAGAATGCATTCAATCCTTCCCCTATTCTGTATTTCCAAGCTCTTTACTGTTAGTGTCATAATATCTCGCTTTTTTCCTTTGAATCGCAAACCCTACAACTTGATTAACAAATGCCTTGTAGCTAATACCCGCTACTTTTAAAGCCTTTGAAAAACCTGATTCAGGTGATATATCTGGATTTGGGTTTACCTCAATGACATAAATCTTTCCAAGGCTATCCATTCTCATATCCACCCTTGCGTAGTCTCTGCATCCTATTGCCCTAGTCGTTTTTAGAGCTATGTCTTTTATTCTTCTTTCCTTTTTTTTATTCAAATTAGCAGGGCAAACTGTAATTGTGTTCTTGTATTCATTACTGTCTCTATCCCACTTTGCCTTGTAAGTTACAACCTTGGGTTCCCCTTGAGGTAGTTTGAATTCTACTTCACCCACTGCAAGGGCAGTGTCACCTAAAATTGAAACATTTAACTCCCTACCATCGATGTACTCTTCTACTATTACAGGCCTTTTAAACTCCTTAATCATTGCTCTAACTTTCTTCCTTAGGGATTTAATATCCCAAACAACACTTGATGAATCAATCCCTAGGCTTCCGTCTTCGAGGTTAGGTTTTATAATAAGCGGGAAATTTAGATCATCGTTTGACTGAGCCTGCGTCGAGCTCAGGCGAGACGGCTCACGAACGTCTAAAGCGTCTTTTTCCGTTGCAAACAACTTAAAAGAGGGTGTTCGGATTCCAAATAAATTAAGGATTGTTTTTGTTTTATCCTTGTTAAGCGCTAGCCAGAGAGCTTTTGGATCAGAACCAGTAAAAGAGATTTCATTTATCTCAAGCATGTGAGCCATAAGTATCTCTCCCCATGAATCATCCCACATCCTTTCACACAGGTTAAAAACAACATCCAAATTTTTTGAGGTGATAAGATTGAAGAAGTTTGAAAAGTCGTCAGTCACTGGAAGAGGCTCTACTACATGACCCGATTCCTCTAGGGCTTTAAAGACAGTCTCAACTTCCCTCAACACATCCTCTTCGGCTCCCTTGTATACCCCCATCCCCGAAAAGTATGGGTCATTAAACACGAGCCCGACTTTTAGCCGTGAGGCGATTTCGCCTAAGGGCGCTATCGAGGATCGAAAGGATAAGTTCGGCATAGGGTATCCCCTCCTTTTCAATCATTATTGGCAGATCACCAGTCTCAGGATTGAGTCCAGGAAGGGGATTTGCTTCGAGAAAGTATGGTTTTCCATCTGTCCCTATCCTAAAATCTAGCCTCGCAACATCTCTGCAGCTAAGGGCTTCATAGGCTGTAAGTGCAGAATGGGAAAGTTCACAGAGTGCTTGCTCGGAGAGTGGAGGGGGTGAAAAGTACTCTACCTCTTCTCTCCAGTTTCTCTTTACCTCTAACGAGTAAATAAAATCCCTTTGATTTCCAATTCTAGGTTTGATCATCATCATTCCAATTACATGCGGGTTCTCGTTTCCAATAACACCAACTGTTACTTCTTCCCCCTCGATAAACTCCTCTACCAGGGTAGATTCGCCATATGAATTAATAAGCCATTCGAGTTTCCTTTTCAGTTCTTTAAAATTTTGCACCTTAGAATCTCTTCTAATTCCTATACTCGATCCTTCCCATAAAGGCTTTACAATTAAAGGGAAATTAAGATCTTGAACATAATTTAGAGACTTTGAATTTCTAATAATAGTAAATTTAGGTGTCAACACTCCTTCGCTCATGACAACCCTTTTAGCCATTCCTTTATCTAGTGTAAGCGAAAGTGTAAGAGGGTCTGACCCTGTATATGGAATTCCCAGGAGCTCAAGTACAGATGGAATATGAGCTTCTCTAGACCTTGTGCCCCAGCCTTCAGCGATGTTAAATACAATGTCAACATGTGTTTTAAGAATCGAAAG
>JAHFBK010000101.1:0-3766 GCA_023250035.1 Candidatus Dadabacteria bacterium | reverse complement strand
ATCTGAGGCGGAGAGAAGGTAGTTTGGCATAAGTGGGATTTTTCCTCCGCCGCCAGGGGCGTCAACAACATAGGTTGGAATGGCAAGGCCTGAGATATGACCTCTTAGTCCCTCAATTATCTCTATTCCTTTCCAGACCGAGGTTCTGAAATGTGCTGCGCCGTTTACTGGGTCACAGTGGAATAGGTAATAAGGTCTTACACGGATTCTAAGAAGACCCCTCAAGAGCCTCTTCATCGTTTCAAGGTCGTCGTTTACACCTTTAAGCAGGACTGCCTGATTATTAACAGGGCAACCGGCCTTAAGGAGTTTAAGAACTGCTTCTTCGGCATAAGGGGTGATTTCATTGGGATGATTAAAATGTGTGTTTATCCAGATTGGACCATATTTCTCTAATACGGCAGTTAACTCGTCATTTATCCTCATCGGCAGAAACACAGGAACCCTTGACCCTATTCTTATTACATCAAGGTGAGGAATAGCACGGAGGTTTTGAAGGATATATTCTAGCTTATGAAGTGGAGATGCAAGTGGATCTCCACCAGAAATAATTACATCTCTTATCTCTTCATTCTCCCTAATATAAGCGATCATTCGATCAAGTTCTTCCGGTGTTCTTTGGTATTCGCCTTCAAGCCACTCTCTTTTCCTTGTGCAGTGTCGGCAATAAACAGGACAAAAGCTTGCAATATACATTAGAACCCTATCAGGGTAACGGTGTGTGAGTCCATCAACAGGTGAATCGACTTCTTCACCCAGCGGGTCATCTTCACCAAGCTTAATTTCTATCTCCTCAGGCATAGGAACAGCCTGTTTTCTTATCGGGTCATCAGGATCATCAGGGTTTATGAGGGAAAAATAATAAGGGGGAATTGATACGTGATAAGTAGCAATAGCTCGCTTTATTCTTTCTTTCTCGTCTTCTGTAAAGGGAAGTAGCTTTTCTAGTTGCTGGAAGGTTCTTATTCTATTTTTTAACTGCCATTTCCAATCTCTCCATTCCTCTTCGCTTACGTCACTCCATAAGTGTCTGGATGGAGGCTCCTCCGAATCGGAGAATTCGCTCATCGTTTTGTTTTTTCCTCCTAGATTTGGATTTTGTGTTACTCATCATCTGACTCTAAGTGTGATGATAGAACAAAAAATATTCTTGTCAAGAGATTTTCTTATTTAATGAAAAATTTTTTAAAAAAAATATTTCTGAGGAAACCCCAACATACACTTGCTAGACAAAAAAACGCTCTTGGGTATTCTTCCATTTCATGGGAAAGGATTCTTCTTATAAGGACGCTGGTGTTGATGTTCATGCTGGTAATCTTCTTGTTGAGCTTATAAAACCACTTGTCAAATCAACTTATAATAGGAGAGTAGTTGCAGGAATAGGTGGTTTCGCTGGTCTTTATTCAATACCACTTGAAAGATATAAGAGGCCGCTTCTCGTTGCTTCGACTGATGGAGTGGGGACAAAATTAAAGATTGCATTTATGACAGGAAAACTAGACACAATCGGAATTGACCTTGTGGCGATGAATGTTAACGACATAGTTACTTGTGGTGCAGAGCCAATGTTTTTTCTTGATTATCTAGCAACATCAAGGTTGAGGCCTAAAGAGAGTGTAGAGGTAATCAAGGGGATTATCGAAGGCTGCAAAAAGGCTGGATGTGTTCTTCTCGGAGGCGAAACGGCAGAGATGCCGGGGTTCTATAACAAGGGAGAGTTTGATTTAGCTGGGTTTGTTGTTGGAATAGTAGATAGGGATCAGTTGATAGATGGATCTAAGGTAAAACCAGGTGACGTCGTAATAGGGATTTCGTCAAGTGGGCTTCATTCAAACGGGTATTCTCTTGCGAGGGAGGTTCTTCTTGGAAAACTCAAACTAGATTTATCCGATATTCCTAGCCCTCTTAATCGTCCGCTTGGGGAAGAGCTTTTAGAGCCTACTCGCATTTATGTAAAGACGATTCTTTCTCTTCAAAAAGAGTTTCAAATTAAGGCTGCAGCGCATATAACAGGCGGGGGACTTTTAGAAAACATCCCTAGGGTAATTCCAAAAAATACTGCTGTTTATTTGGATTCATCTCTCTGGGAGTTTCCTCCACTTATGAAGTTAATCAAGATTGCAGGTCGAATAGAAAGAGAAGAGATGTTTAGGACATTTAACTGTGGTATTGGTATGGTTCTCATAGTTTCAGAGCGGGATACGGAAAGGGTTTTGAAGAAACTCAGCAGGCTTGGAGAGAAGGGTAAGGTAATTGGAGAAGTAAGAAAGAGAAAAAAGGGAGATAGGGGGATTTTAATTAAGTGAAGGATTGGCATTGTCACCGGCTCTTTGTCGTTTTGTTAGACAATCGAGCGGTAAACGACTAATGACTAAGTGGTAAAAATTAGAATATTAAGTGGTCATCTGATGGTCCAGCCATAGCTAATTTGATACCTGAAGGTAGCGTGCACATTTAGCTTTTCTAAACCCTCCCACTGTTTAGGAAAAGGGGGGAAGGGAGAGGCAACTCTGATTGCACGTAGTGCCTCCTCATCAAGACGATTATATCCAGAAGGTGTTATCAACTTCACATCCTCAAGATACCCATCCCTTCTTATTGAGAACACGAGGAAAAGCTCACCCTGCTCACCTCTTAATCGAGATGCTTCAGGGTAATTCCAAACCTGCTCTATCTTCTGTTTAAGTTTTGCAAAGTATGAGAAATACTTAAACTCAATAGTATTTAAATCTACCGTGTCCTCCTTTTGTTTTACATCTCTCGACCCTTGAAATTCCTTGGGGCCTTCCTCAAAAACCTGGCTAGAGGGTGCATTAAAAAGCTGCTCTTTGGTGATATTAGCAAGTTTGTCTTCATCTGGTTTTTCGTTAGGGGGTGGAATTTCCTTTTCGATCTTCTTTGGAAGGGAAGCAACTTGAGGGGATTTTTTACTTGCTTCTTCCTTCCGTTTTTCTTCAACCCTTTTTGCAACCTTCTTAGACTGCTGTCTTGGCTGTGGGAGTGAACGTATGCTTCCCTTTTTTGTGAAGTCATTTTTTGTTTTTTCCACAGGGGTTTGGTGAGACCTCTCGGCTAAACGTTTTGCTTCTTTTGGGGGCTCAGTTTCTTTTTCTTTTGGAACTGGGAGGTCGGTTATCTCTATAAGTTTTGGTTTTTCTTTTTGTTTTGCTTGTTGTTTCAAAGAGGGAATGAAATATAAAGATATTAGGAAAAATAAAAGAACGTGGAAAAGGATAGACGCTAATAGAAAGGGTATGAATTTGCTTCTTTTTCTATCTCTTTTTATCTCTTTTTGAGAGTTATTCTTAATCGGATTCACAATTTTATAATAATACCATTATCATTGATTAATCTCCATCCATAGTTTTGGAAGCAATATTTTTAAGCTTGGGAATTATGACAGGATGAATGGTTGTTAGATGAATAGTTGTTTGACATGATACCTAAATTCAAATACTATATATTTATATTTGCCGCGGGGTGGAGCAGACTGGTAGCTCGTCGGGCTCATAACCCGAAGGTCGGTGGTTCAAATCCACCCCCCGCTACCAATAATATTAGGAACTTATACCACATCATATCTGCCCCAATTTGGATTATATTAACTGGATAATATATAAAAAAATTTACCTTCATAAAGCAAAAACATCAGTAATCTCAGTTGTCCACTAGGATTGCAAAATATGTGTTGTAGAACGAAAAAAAAAGATAATAATCACATTAGAATAACTTAATTTCAGGGTATAAGAGAAGACTCGACCAATTC
>JAHFBK010000214.1 GCA_023250035.1 Candidatus Dadabacteria bacterium | reverse complement strand
TACACGCATAATTTAATCACTTATGCTTTCTTTCAACTTTCTCTATCGACAGCTAAATATATATAACATATAAACTAGACCTTGATAAGCCATCGTTATCCAGAAAAATGGTCGTTTTCGCTAATACAAAGCCTAACTCCCATTATATCTTAAAGGCCTCATAACCTACCCTTTCCAGGGACAACAACCTCCATTCCTCTCTCCACAAAGGGTAGAAAATGGCTCTCGTTAAAGGTCAGTAGTACTGCAGCTTTCGCTTTAAAAACACAAGCGGCAATGACGGACGTCGTAGATCCGTCCACCAGTGATGCCCTCATCCGGAGCCCCACGTAGGAGGGTGCGGTATGATTTGCCCTCTAGGGCAATTATCCTAGTAGCCCTCATGAAGTTGGCCTCTAGGAGGGCGAGGGTATCCGCTGGGGACAGTCGATGTGGCGGGGGTAGACGGGTTAGCACCGCGTAGGCTTCGACCAAGGCTGGGGCTGCAACAATCATTTTTTCGCCCCGGCTTAAACGCCGCTCAATCTCTTCCGCGGCCCGATCATGGTGCTCATGCCATGTGCAGACTGCTGCGACTATACAACTCGTATCCGGCAAAAATCCAAGCATAATCGCTTAAGTATGCGAAAAGCGTTCCCGCCGTAGCCTCATGCGTGTCCGCTCAACCGTCTCTGTCGTCAGTGGACTCACATCCTCTTGTGGTACGGCAACGAGCAGCCGACCTTTGCGCGCTAGTTTAACAGGCAACGGCGCAGGCTCGATCTCAATCCTGCCTTCCCGCCAGCGTACCTCGATCGACATCCCGGGCTTAAGCCCAGCTTCTTGCCTGATCTCTTTGGGGATGACTAGTCGTCCGGCAGCATCGATGGTAGTTTTCATGGTAAAGATTTTACCATATAATTTTCCTAGGCTCACTAACGTATTGAACCTCTTAGTAGGAGATTATAGAATCATTGGGATCTGGGGTATCCCCGACTGGATCGGGGATTGAGAGGGAGGGTTTTTAGGGAACCGCTTTGAGTTACTCGAAGAATCAAAACAGTCGTTGTGGTAAATTACCGCGAGGCGATGCCTATTAACTAATAACATTACAATACCTAGTAGTTCACTACCTAGGTTTTAATAGTCTGTCATTAGTGCTTGTGTTAGTTGCCTCCAAGCAGCAAACGAACCACTCACTTCATGTCTTACATTACGGGATAATACTTTAATGATTTGGTAAACTGACCACTATTTCTTTTTCTTCTTCTGTGCCCTTTGCATATTTGGCTCTTTCAGTTCGATAATCAGAGCACGAGTATCGGCTGTTCCCATGTTCTCCGACGAGTGTGTTTCTGCCTCCTGCCATATCGCCTCGCCCGCCTTTCCCTTACGTATTTCAGTTGTTCCATCAGGGAAATTGATCTTTATGTTGTAAGGGCTCAATGAGTAAATAAAAGAATCCGGATGCGAATGCATCGGCTCTTTCTCACCGGGTTTGGCCCGATAATCGAGTACCCTCACTCGGTCATTTTCCAGGAGGACTTTAAAAGCTTTGGGCGCTACTTTCACCGGGTCTTGTGCCATGAGTCAAACCTCCTTTTTGTTATTCCTATTAAAATGATTATATGTCATATCATAGAAAAGGATCAAGAGAATATTTTCAGTATAACGCCAGTGATTGGTGCGGTGAACCGACCACTGTTTTCTTTTCTTTTCTTCTCTGGCTCTACGATCACCATAGAGTCTAGACTGGATGCCACTCTAAATGGTTATGGAAGATCTTGCTTTGAATAAAAGAAACAATAGTATCTGAAAAAATCTTAAGAAAGGTGCGGTTGAATCGATTCCAAAAACACTTCGATATCCCGTAATCTATTGTGAAGTATATCATATACGATATCATAATTTACCTTTTCGTAGTCATGAGCCATCACATTTCTAAAACCAACGAGTTTTACCATCTTTTCAACTACTACATCATGAATTAATTTTTCTTCAGCTAAGATATAGAAGCTTTCGCTCATAGTCGTTGGCTTGCGAAGCCTCTTAAATGAGAGTATTGCCTCTGCTAAGTCTATAACCGATTGGGCTGCTAAATAGAGATACCGTTCCAATGCCCCTCTAAGCGTAAGATCCTTTTCTATTTCCTCTTTTGAATATTTTTTATAGTGTTCTAAGATGTTAAGATATTTTCTGATTGAGCTAACTTTATTTTCTATTGCTGAAAGATTGGTCATATATCTAGGCTTTAGTTAAATTGTACTTCAAAAGCATCAAATGGAAGTCGAAATATTCGTTGAGGATTTTTGGCTCAAGAAGAATCCTGAATGGTTCTTCTTCGAAAATTAGTTCACCCTCTTTTATGATGTTATATTTTAATTCAGGGCTCTCAGTCAGATTTAAAACAACTATATCAACCTTATCGGTTTTGAAAAAACGACTAAGACGATCAAATAATTCAAATTTAATATCGAGCATTCTCTTTTTGTCTTTCTCATCTAGATAAAGGGCAAAGTCATAATCGCTTAGAGGTCCATCTGTGCCAATTACTTTTGAGCCGAAAAAATAAACTAACTTTATCTCTGGATAAAGTTTAAAAATATTCTTTATATTTCCTAATTGCTCTTGATTCATATTATTATCTTCCAATTAATGATAAAAAATGATTTCATTAATAGCAAGGTATCAGATATCAGGTCTTCACTATTTATTTTACATTTTTGTTTAACTCATATCAGGAAATTCCTACTTCAAGGTAAATCTATTGATAAGCTTCTTCATCAAGCTAGAAAGCAGAGCCTTAAGCGTATCCTAGCGAGCGAAGAGGAGATTAAGACAGTCCACAAAAAACCTGCTCCAAAACAGGTTGCAGCTA
>JAHFBK010000213.1 GCA_023250035.1 Candidatus Dadabacteria bacterium | reverse complement strand
TTACAATGATAAAATATGACAAAATAAAGTATGGATAGTTTTGCGACATACTAATGATCAAACCTCAGAGGGAGTTCCTTACCTTTGCAAAATTCTAAACCTTTGCAGTGCCTTCCTCCGATATTTCTACACTGTATCGGACAACAGCTTCCTCTCTTCTTTCTCTCGCACTTGGCCACATAATCACGATAGCCCCGAGGGCAAGCACAATCCCTCCAGCCCAAATCCAACTAACCATTGGGTTTATAAGAACCCTAAAGCTTGCTGTTCCGTTACCATCGAAGTTTGTAAGAATAATATAAAGGTCGTCTTTGAAAGTCGAGCGGAGCGCCACCTCGGTTTCGTTATCTATATCTCGATTTCCCTCATACTTGTAAACGTTCTTCTCAGGAACTAAAACACCAAGATTCCTTTCCGAATTGAATACAGATAACTTCGCGGCAGTTACATTTTTCATCGCAGTTGTGTACTGATTAAGCCCATCAAATCTTAGAGTATAGTGATTAACACTAATAGATTCTCCTTTCTTTAGAGTAGCCTCCTTCTGTGTTACAAAGGCTGATGATGCCGTTATCCCAATCACAATAAGAATTACACCTACATGGACTATGTAGCCGCCGTATCTTCTGCGGTTTCGCGAAATAAGGTGGTAAAGCGCAAGCAAGTAATCTTCTCCTCTTCTTACGCGCACCTTTGTTCCTCTATAGAATTCTATAAATATCGTTACAGCTACAAACGCACAGAGCCCAAACGAAATTAGCGCAACGGCTTCCCTAATTCCGACAAGAAATAAAACTACCGCTGTTAAAATCCCAAGAATAGATGGGTAAAGAAAGTTCTTTATTAAATTTTCTTGTGATGCCTTTCTCCATGATACTAAGGGTCCTATACCCATAAGCAGAATCAGAATAAGTCCCATTGGAACATTCACTCGATTAAAATATGGAGGGCCGACAAGGATTTTCTCACCCTTAATCGCCTCAGAAACTATAGGGAAGATTGTTCCAAGAAATACCGAGAATGCCGCGGCAAGGAAAATAAGGTTATTAAATAAAAAAGCGCTTTCTCTTGACAGGATAGAATCAAACCGGTTCTCAGTCCTTAGCCGGTCTAGTCTCAGGGTAAACATACCGAATGAAAAAATAAGTATAAAACCGATGAAACTGAGAAAATATGGACCTATATCAGATTGAGCAAACGAATGGACTGAGGAGATTATTCCACTTCTTGTAATAAATGTTCCAAATAACGCAAGGAAGAATGTAATTATGATAAGAGCCATATTCCATTTCTTTAGCATTCCTTTTTTCTCTTGAATCATTACGGAATGAAGAAAGGCAGTCGCTGTGAGCCAGGGCATAAATGCTGCATTCTCAACAGGGTCCCAGGCCCAATACCCTCCCCATCCTAGTTCAAGATAAGCCCAACGCGCCCCTAAGAGAAGTCCAATTCCAAGAAAAGACCAGCAGAGTATCGTCCATTTTCTTGAGTTCCTTATCCATTCATCCCCTAACCTTCCGCTAAGGAGCGCTCCCATAGCAAATGCAAATGGAACCGTAACACCAACATACCCAAAATAAAGAGTAAGAGGATGAATAGCCATGTAGGGATTTTGAAGAAGTGGATTAAGTCCCCTTCCATCATCTGCGACTAAGGTAAGTTTTTCAAATGGGCTTTCTACAAAAGCTACTAGGTAAATAAAAAATGAAGAGATAGCCGCAAGTGCTGTAAGCACGTATGGCATAAGCTCCCTGCTCTTTTTTCGATTAAGCAGTACTACCAAAACTGTATAAATTGATAGTATCCATGCCCAAAGTAAAAGAGAACCAGCCTGACCAGCCCAAAAAGCAGTAACAGTATAAATGGTTGATAGATCACGGCTTGTGTTTGAAGCTACGTATTTAAGACTAAAATCACGGGTGATAAGTGCATGGATTAACGAAGCAGATGCAATTGTAAGAAGGAAGAAAACAGCAAGTGCAGCGTTTTCGGCACTATTTAGAAACTCTCTTTTTCTAATTCTTGCCCCAATCAATGAAGCAAAAACGGCGTATGCAGAAATTAGAAAAGCTAGAAATATAGAAATACTTCCAATTTCAACCATCTCAGGTACTTTCCTTTTTATTTAACGGACTTGCAGGTTCATATTTTGTCGGACACTTTGCAAGTAGTATTTTTGCCTGAAACACATTTTCTGGAGTATACGTACCCTCTACAACAGCTTGAACACCGTCCCTAAATATGTCAGGAATAATGCCTTTATATCTCACATCTATGCTTTGATCTCCGTCTATGATTTTAAATTCTAGATTTCCATCAATATCCTTCTTTATTGATCCGGGAACAACAGTGCCAGAAACCCTCACTTTCTCCTTATAAACAGACGGAATTCTTTCCTTAAGCTCCTCAACTGTAAGATAATAAACCATCGTATCTTTCACTCCACCATAAACAAGGTAGGCAAGCGTAAGTGCGATAGCTGCAATAGCAATGATAAACTTAATCTTCCCTCGACTCATAACTATTAATTTACTCTAATTTACTCCCTGCTTTTGCCAGGTGAGCTTTTCCTCTTTAGTTTTATTAATAGAATTTTTAAGAGAATCCAACTCTCTAGCTAGTTTTTTGTTTTTTCCAACTAGATTAAAAATATAGAGAAAAAGGAAAATCCAGAAAATCACATGAGCCCAAAATAGGTAGGACAAATTATCCACTTATATTGCCTCCTCAAGTTTCATCCTCGTTACTTCATCTTTCATCTCTTCAATATCCATCCTTTGTTTAAGAAGCACTGCGTACAGAAGTGTAAACGTGATCAGGCACACTAGTAAAGCTACCATCATCTGTGGCGCAATTCCACCACCTCGAC
>JAHFBK010000100.1:6420-8372 GCA_023250035.1 Candidatus Dadabacteria bacterium | reverse complement strand
TCAAAGCCTACCTCCGAACTTCTCCCAGTGAAACACTTCTTTGGGTGATTTTCTAACCTTTTTTCTTTTTACTATAAATTCTTCAGGGTATCCAAAGGGAAGAACTGTAAGGACGTGAAGATTTTTGGGGATATTAAGCCTCTCTTTAACTTTATCTCTATCAATCGCACCGATCCAGCAAGTCCCAACACCTTCATTCCATGCAGCGAGGGACATATTCTGTACAGCTCTTGCTCCATCTATCTCATGCCATTTATTGGAGGGCTCAGTAATTACTACGATAGCAAAAGAGGCATCAACAATAAACCTACCACTGAGACAGAATTTACCGAGTTCTTTTAGTGTCTCCTTATTTTTTATCACGATGAAATGCCAAGGCTGTAGGTTCATCGCACTCGGTGCTAGTCTTCCCGCTTCAATTATCTTTCTTATCACATCATCCGGTACATCTTTTTTAAGATAACTCCTTATATCCCTTCTTTTTCTTATACATTCAAACGCGTCCATCAGATCTCCTCTCTAATTTTGATTTTTTCACCACCAACAATTTAGTTGCTCAATCAACACGAATACGCAAGATACACGATATAGGATGCAAGATACAAGATAAAGGATAACTGTAGAACTATGTGCATCATGCATCGTGAATCCTGCATCATCTGTCGCTTGCATCCTTAATTAGCTACCGTAACCAAACTCCCTTATAAGACTCGTCCTCTCTGTCCATCCTTTTTTTACCTTCACCCAGAGCTCAAGATAGACCTTTGTACCTAAAATCCTTTCAATCTCAACCCTTGCAAGGCTACCAACTTGCTTTAGCATCTTACCAGCCTCTCCAATTATAATTCCTTTATGACTATCCCTTTCAACGTAAATTACAGCCGAAATCCTCACTAGGTTTTTATCAGGCATATCTTGAAACTCCTCAACAACAACTGCAGTCTTGTAGGGAACCTCCTCGCGTGTGAGATTAAAAATCTTCTCTCTTATAAGCTCTGCGGTAAGAAATCTTTCTGGCTGGTTTGTAATCATATCGTCTGGAAAATATTTGGGGCCTACAGGAAGATACTTTATAATAGTATTTATAAGATCATCAATCCCATCAGATTTAAGAGCTGAAATGGGTATCACTTCTAAGAATTTCCCTTCGAATTTCTGTGATTCTGCAATAATATCTAAGATTTCACTTTTCTTTACAGTATCAATTTTATTAATTACCAGGATGGCCGGTTTAGGAAGGCTATCTATTATAAAGCAGTCACCCTTGCCAAATGGCTCATCCACTTCGATCATCATTAAAATGATATCTGCCTCCCAGATCGCACTTATCGCAGTCTGAACCATTACCTTTCCAAGTTCGTCCTTGGCTTTGTGAATACCGGGTGTATCGAGAAAAATAAGCTGAGCACCAGGAAGGGTTTTTATACCGAGTATCCGGTTCCTAGTCGTACTTGGCTTCTCTGAAACCGCGGCAATCTTCTCACCCACAATAACGTTGAGAAGGGTTGATTTCCCAACATTTGGTCTTCCGATTATTGTAATGAAACCAGAGCGAAAATTCTCTTGAGTTTGTGCTTCCTGTTCCATTTTAGCCTTTCATTGTCTTTTCGTGGTCGATTTGATATTTATGGGATTTTCTTCATCTCTTTCCCATTTTAAGGGATTTTCGGCAATATATTTACGAATCTGATTTAATTCATCTTCGTTGCGGACAATGTGTTCGTAATAATTGCGTTGCCATCCAAAATAATTATGCCCATTATTTTTACACCAATGGGTCACCGCCCCTTTGTAAGCGCGAATAATCGACACTATAGAATTAGGAATAGTTGGAATTTATGTTGTTGTAATTGTAGGGGTTCAAAATTTTGAACCCCTACATATAGGATAATTATACCGTGTACGTGATTCGGCATTACGATAAATTCATCCAATTCTAAGTTGAAATGATT
>JAHFBK010000100.1:0-6320 GCA_023250035.1 Candidatus Dadabacteria bacterium | reverse complement strand
GATTGTATTTCATACCGACTTGACTTCTCAGGTCTAATTCTTCACTAACTCACACACTGTCTAATAAACATCCTGAAACTCTCAACTCAAAGAATGGAACCTCTCCCAAATTGAGAGCCCGCTATATTGAAAGAAGCAGTAGCAACACCTGCTTGCCAATATCCACTATAAAGGTTAACATTTTTGAACATTAATCAGAAATAAGAGGAAGCCGTTTATATGCTTGAGCTTTTAGGAGATTGGAAAAGAACTGACTACTGCGGGAGCCTTGGTGTAGAAGACCTTGAGCGTGAAGTAATTCTCATGGGATGGGTTCAGTCAAAAAGGGATCATGGTGGGCTTATATTTGTAGATTTAAGAGACCGAGAAGGGATAATCCAGGTAGTTTTTAATCCTCAACTCAATATAGAAGCGCATCAGAAAGCAGGGCTACTCAAGGATGAATGGATAGTAGCTGTAAAGGGCACTGTAACAAGACGCCCACAAGAAACTATAAACCCAAATATTAAAACGGGTGAGATTGAAATTACTGTAAAGGAAATAAGGATTCTTAACACCTCAAAAGTTCTTCCTTTTCCTATAGAGAACGAAATTAAAGTTGACGAGCTCCTAAGGCTAAAGTACAGGTTTCTCGATCTAAGAAGACCGATGATGAAAGAGAACCTTATTCTCAGACATGAAATAGCAAGTGCTACGAGAAATTATCTAAACTCCAAAGGATTCATAGAGTTGGAAACCCCATATCTCACAAGGTCTACACCTGAAGGGGCTAGGGATTTTCTTGTACCAAGTAGACTTAATCCAGGTGAATTTTATGCACTTCCTCAGTCGCCGCAGCTTCTAAAACAAACACTTATGATCTCTGGCTTTGATCGCTACTATCAAATCGTTAGATGTTTCCGCGATGAGGACTTAAGAGCCGACCGTCAGCCTGAGTTTACACAGATTGATTTGGAAATGTCATTTGTGAGCGAAAATGATGTCATGGAAATCGTCGAAGGAATGCTCAAGGCTATTTTTAAGCAATCAAAGGAAATAGATATTCCAACGCCATTTCCAAGAATTAGATATGATGAAGCAATGCTTAAATATGGGAACGACAAGCCTGATACCAGGTTCGGTCTTGAGCTATACGATATTACAGAGATATTTATGAACTCGGGATTTAAAGTGTTCAGCGACGCAATAAAAAGAGGCGGAATTGTAAAAGCACTCAATCTCAAGAGAAAGGCCTCAGATTTCTCGAGAAAAGAACTCGATGATTTAGTTGAATTTGCGAAATCTCTTGGAGCAAAAGGGCTTGCATGGATAAGAATTACTGGGGATGAATGGCAATCACCTATAACAAAGTTTCTTACAGAGACCGAAAAGAAGGGATTGCAAAACACTCTGAAAATCGAGGATGGAGATTTTATCTTCTTTGCAGCGGATTCCGCATATACAGTTAACCTTGTGCTTTCTAATTTGAGGCTTCATCTTGGAGAAGGGTTCAATATGATAGACCAAAGCAAACTCTCATTCCTCTGGGTAGTAGATTTCCCTCTTCTTGATTTCGATGAAACTGAAAAACGCTACGTCGCAATCCACCACCCATTCACATCGCCTAAGGAAGAAGAGCTGGGGCTTTTCGATGCCAGCCCGGAAAAGGTAAGGGCTAGGGCTTATGATGTTGTACTAAACGGCGTTGAAATTGGCGGAGGCAGCATAAGAATACACAGGAGCGACATTCAAAGGAAGCTATTTGATAAAATCGGACTTGAGCCGGAAGAGGCAAAGAAAAAATTCGGATTCCTGCTCGAAGCCCTTGAATATGGTGCGCCCCCGCACGGCGGAATTGCACTAGGACTCGATAGACTTGTAATGCTCATCGCAGGCGAGAATTCAATCAGAGATGTTATAGCCTTTCCAAAAACCCAAAAGGGAGTCTGTCCGCTTACCGAGGCTCCGTCACCGGTAGATATTAAACAGCTTCTCGAACTTCAAATAAGAGTGGATATGAAAGAAAAGTAGGTGCAGCTTCTAGCCGCGATCGAATCGCGCCAAGCTTGTCCTGAGTCCTGCGCGAAGTCGAAGGATCGAAGGAATGATGCTCCTACGCTATGAATAGGTTATATCTGTAGGAGCGGCTTCCAGCCGCGATATAGTTGTCACGTCAAGATGACGCTCCTACATACATTTGATGATATCGCGCCAGGGATGGCGCTCCTACTACAAGGGATTGCTTAATCGCAGAGTTTATCATGAGCCCTTAGGCTTCGCTCAGGGTAAACTCCGTAGAAGGACTCCTCGCAATAACACTAAATTCCGGATCATATTAATTGAAACTATGTTTATAATCATCATCTCACTTCTTAATTAATTCCTCGCTAGAGGAAGGAATCTTAGAAATTATATTGTCCCCTACTAGATAAACCGATTTTCCATCGGCAAATTTAACATAAACCTTATCTTTCTCTATCTTTCCAAAAAAAACTGTTCTCTTTTTATCCGATTCCAAAATCGCAAGCTCAATCTCAGGTTTATCTAGACCATAAGGAGACAAATCATTGGGATTGTCACCAATGAATTCTTCTACCTCAATACTCCCAATATCCGCTATCAGCTCACCGACTTTTGATTCATCAACTTTTTTGCTATTGTCACCACCTAGCTTCCATTTGTTTCCTTCTTTAAGAATCGAAATCTTATTATCACCTCTATTAATCTCAACTCCGCTTGCCTTTTCAGTATCCAATTTCATAATCCTTCTCATCCTAATGTCATTCACACTTTCAGGAATCTGTCTTAATACAAACTCAGATACGGAATAAACAGAATTATCCGAACCGAGCTTTACGTAATAGTCTCCCGATTCTTTTTTATTCCCGAATGACACACGAACGGGTTTACCATCCTGAAAGAGATCAATCTCAGCAATCGGTTTATCTAACCCATATGCAGTGGGATTATTCGGCTCATCGTCTTCAAAATTATCAATCTTTAAATTTACAAAAGTCCTTAGAATTGCCCATACCCTTGATTGGTCAAAATCTATATAATCAGGAATATCTTTCCCAATCCAGTTATCATTTTTTCTCTCTACCAAAAATGATGAACCCCTCCATTTGAACTTTATTCTCTTTATTTCATCTTCGTTTAAACTTAGTACCTGCTTATCCCTTAAATCATTTGCCGACTTTCCCAAGAATTCCCAAACAGAGCCTCTACTCACAAGAAGAATTTTGCTTTCATTATCTATCCTGACATACCTCCCTGATCCCACTGGACTCTCACCACCTATTAATATGCGATATTCACTATCCGGAGTTTTTGCAATAACCTCGGCTTCTTGTGATCCAATACCAAACCCTGATAAATCGGTAATGGTATCCGATGCAACCTTCTCAATTTTCATTGTAGCGATGTTTTCTATCATGCTTCTTATAACCTTGTCGTCTGCCTTAAATCTTTTTGAATCCTTCAAAACAAACCAGCCCCCTCCATCTTTTTGGCAACTTACTGTTTTAAAAGGGTATTTAAGAATAATCTCGTTAATTTGCTCTTCCTTAATTGCGAGGAAAACGTTCATTTTCTTAGTCTCTTCACTTTCTTTTCTTATTACGAAGAAATAGAGATATCCCATAAGAACAATAAGAACTAATGCTCCGATAAGAGTTCCCGCAAACTTTACTAGATAGCTTTTCATATCTTTTGATTGAGTCATGGTGACAAAAACTAATTTGAGGGCGGTGCTTAGTTACAGTATTGAAAACGTTTATTAGTTATTAAAGAGAATTATAAATTTACTTACTTTCCACTTGCAGGTACGAGCAAAACCCCTTTACGATATAATCCTTCACATATTTCTTCTCCTCCACCAGACTGCTACTCCAGAAAAAAGAATGATTGCAGGGAGGATAATAACAGTGATGGAGAAAATAATCCTCATTTGGTTTCCTGAAAGTGTCAACTTTCCTTCTTTCGCTATCTTAGGTCGAATCGAAATTAGATGTTCATCCCCTGCAACCCAGTTTATAGTATTTAGAAAAAAGTCACTGTTTCCAGAAAAATCAAAGAACCT
Source organism: Candidatus Dadabacteria bacterium (assembly GCA_023250035.1). Taxonomy (GTDB): domain Bacteria; phylum Desulfobacterota_D; class UBA1144; order Nemesobacterales; family CSP1-2; genus CSP1-2. The sequence continues at coordinate 2,260 of JAHFBK010000100.1, read as the reverse complement.
ATTTGACACAAAATCTACACTTCCAAACACAGCTATCTTAGTATTATCTCCAATTTCACCCACAGCGACAATTCCAAGTGGGCCTGATTTTTCATCAGAGTCCTGCTGAGCTGTTCCCTTATCAAATAGAGAAAAATCACCTTCAGACCAACTGTACTTGCTCGTATTTACGATAACCGCTGTTTTCCCTTCATCCTTTTTAGTTACGTTAACACTCCTGCTATATGGAAAAAGTGTAGCAAACCTGAAATCGTTTGTAATGTCATGAGAAGGATACTCAGCCACAATCGGGGCAATGTCCCCACCGCCTACAAGCTTAGAGGAGGGGTCAATTATAATATCGTTCTTTAAATCGAAGCCATAACTTCTTAAGAGAGAAACCAAATTGTCAGCCGACCTTGGTTCTATCATAAAGACGGCTTCCCCACCATTATTAATATACTTCTTTATAGCTTCAATCTCTTTCTCAATCAAAGGTCTTTTAGGACCTGCTATAACCAGTATTGAATTCTCTTTAGGAATACTTTTATCAGTTAGAAGTACAAAATCTTTAACATCATAAGACTCTCCTTCTAAGGCATGCTTTAAACTTCCATATCCTTCAGGTTCTGTTTCGTTCTGAATATCCCTTTCACCATGTCCAGCAAGAAAAAAAACAGTTTTCTTTATCGCCTGTGATAATTTTATTAATGCGTTCGTAATCTCTTCCTCACTATTATCTACAATACCTCCTGATATCAAGTCTTCTAACTTTATTTTTATACTTTGACCACCGCTTGCAAGCACTACAGTCCCATACTCATTAACCTCATACTTCTTTGAAAGCCCTGGTTCTTTATCAGGGTCAACAAATTGCACTTTTATCTTGCCCGATTTTCTTTTATATTCGTTTATTAAATCCTGGAATTCTTTTCTATCAACACCAACCTCCTTAAAAAAGGCTAAAACCTCTATCTCTTTATCTAGATGATTCAACACTTTAACGGTCTGATCTGAAAGGGAATATAATTTTCCCTCAGTAACATCGAATCTGACATCACGTTTATAGGCTAAATAATTTATTATTATTAGAATCCCAAGTACTACTATCGAAAATACAAAGGCGTTAGTTCCATAGAGAAGAAAGCGCTTTCTCTTCATCTCCACCTCTCAGATTCAAGGGTGACATGGGTTAGAAGGAGTCCAAAGAAGATTAGAGAAAGATAATATACGACATCTTGTAGCTCAATCACACCTTTTGTAAAATTATCAAGGTGGTTAATTATCGAGATGTACCCCAAGATAGAACCCTCATCGCCAGATGAGGCTCCTATTATCCAAAAAAGAAGCAGTATTCCGAAAGAAATCACCGCAGAAATTATTTGATTCTCAGTCAAAGAAGAAGCAAAAAGCCCAACTGCAATAAAACACCCACCTAAAAGAAAAATACCTAGATACCCTGTAAGCACAGGACCCGAGTCGGGGTTTCCATACGCCTTAAGAACAACAACACATAAAGCAGAGAGTACTACCATTACTCCGAAGAAAGAGAGAGAAGCGAGAAACTTACCTAAAACTATATGTATCATTCTAAGAGGTGAAGTAAAAAGAAGCTCCGCTGTAAAGTTTTTTTTCTCCTCTGCAATAAGCCTCATCGTGATAAGAGGTATCATAAGAAGTAGTATTATGCTTACTGTGCCAAAGTATGGTCGAATCACAAAATCATTCAAGTTAAGTCTCTCCTTAAAGAACTGAAACCTTGGATCGAACTGAGATTCGACAAAGCCCTGGAGATATAAAAAGAAGAAGATTCCAGAAAGAATAAGAAATACAAATAAAACAATATATGCTATAGGAGATGCAAAATACGATTTGAATTCCCTTCTTAAGATGGTAAAAACGGGTTTCATCTACTCTCCTTCCGTTGATATAACTCTGAGAAATACCTCTTCAAGTGCATGCGTAAGAGGACGGAGTTCTAGTAGACCCCAGCCATTTTCAACAACCATCTTAACCAGTTCTTCCCTAACATCGGCTCCCCCCTTTGTCTGAATGATAAATTCTCCATAAGTGCTTTCCTTCACCTCTGATACTGTGGGGAGAGAGAGGATTTTTTCGTTAACGTTATTACCTTTATCATTATAATTAAGCTTGAGAAATAAAATCTGAGCACCATTTACCCTTTGTGAAAGCGTCTCAAGGGATTCTTCTAAGACAATCTTTCCTTCGTTTATAATTACAACCCTTGTGCATGTCATGGTGACCTCTGGAAGTAGGTGAG
>JAHFBK010000212.1 GCA_023250035.1 Candidatus Dadabacteria bacterium | reverse complement strand
GATTTTCATGAAGGTGAAATTTATCACCACGGCGCGATTCAAATTACGCCAATGAGAAATAGAGAATATATAAACAAATATAGGGACGGTTTGATCCTTGGTGCAAATCCTGGGCTGAGCTTACAACTAGGCTACGAAGACCCGGATTACAAATTCAAAAAAGAAAAATATGGAATAGAAAAACCCGCCTTAGTAAGTCAGGGTTTTATTTTTAACGCAGGATTTGGCCTTAGTGTTCACGACATTTCATTTAATGCTATTGCTAATCTGTCTTACAGTGACTTAAGATTTGGTGCCCCGGTATATGAAGGAGATGTTATCTATGGAAAATCTGTGGTTTTGGGAAAGGAATTCAGAAAAGATGGAGCAACAAACGGCTCGGTTCAGGTAAAGACTACAATTTATAACCAGATAGGAGAATCCGTGCTTGAATATGTGAGGCAGGTGCTTGTAAGAGCCGAGGGTGGAAAAACCTATCCTAAAGCAAGCACTATAAAATCGCAGCCGGATAAGATTGATATTAAAAAAACTGTTTTGCCTAAAGTTTATCGCGATTTATCAAAAGAGCTCCTTGGAAAAAATGGAAAAACATTTGAAGATTTTAAGGTAGGGGATGTTTATCATGGATTATTTGAGGATGCAATTGACCTTGTAACATTTAGCTGGCTTCAGATTGCAACCCTAAATGATGCAGCCGTCCACCATAATCCATCATCGAACTTCATCGGCTATGGTGGAGGGGTGAAAGGAAGAGCAGAAGGAGAGGTAAGTGGGCATTTCCCGCTTGCATATCATCTTGGAATGAATAGCGGATCACACGATGCTCCGACTTATCCAGGAGATATTGTTCAGGTACTGTTTGCAATTGGAAAAGAAGGTCCACATGAGAAGATAAGGGCAAGAATCGAAATTGTAGGGGCAATTCATGAATTGCCCCAACTTAATGGAAGAGGCGACATCGGTATTATAACGATAAAACTTACAGGAGAGAAATACGTAACTGACGGCGGGATGAAGGCGCTCGAAGCTGCGAAGTTCGGGGGAATTGACCAGATATATGAAGAGGGCGGAAATAGATTCCTAAAAGTGCTTACACTGGAGCAAGTGTTAGCTGTTCCTACTAGAAAAGCGTTTAAATGAGGAGAATTATTAGCCACGGAGGACACGGAGAGGCGAATTTTAAAAGAATTCATAAAAATCTGTAATCTCGATGTGCTCTGTGGCCAAACGTTTGAAAATTCAGTTCTTAGATTAGAAAATAAAACCATTATATAATAAAAGGTAAAACACAATGACTATGAAAACCAAAAGACCCAAGGACCTGAAATACGCTATAAACATAGAAAGGCGTCGTCCTTTCGATGTCAGGTGGTACGAGAAGGAAGACAGAACCAAGTGGGTACTGCCTCTTATACTAAGACAAAGAGCAGAAGAGCTTGGTGATAAACCCTTTCTGCAATTTAGAGACAATCCCCCGTTTAGCTTTTCCAAAACCAATCGTCTAGCCAACAGAATTGCTAATGGGCTTATGCACCTTGGCGTTAAAAAGGGGGATAAGGTAGCTGTCTATATGCCGAATTCTTCTGACTACGTTCTTACATGGTTCGGGATTCTAAAAATGGGCGGGATTATGGTTCCCATAAATACAGCGTACAAGATGGATTTCCTTCAGTACATCATAGATAGTTCGGATTCTAAAGTGCTTTTCATTGCAGAGGAGTATATGGATAGAATGCCTCCAATTGCCGATAGAATTCCTCAGCTTGAAAAGGTTATTGTATGGACACGAACAGGCGCTGTTGAATTTGACTCTCAGGGTTTTGATTCTAAACCCATGATTCCATTTAGTGAGTTTATAAATGATCACAGAGAAGATGAGCCTGACGTGAAAATTACACATCTCGATCACGCTAGGCTTATGTATACATCTGGCACAACGGGAAGGTCAAAGGGTGTTGTTAGACCCTGTCAGGCTGATTTCCAAAGCGCAAGAAACTACGCCGAGGTTATGGATGTATGGGAGGATGATGTTTGCTTTACGTGTCTTCCTCTTTTCCATTCAAACGCAATGGTGATGAGTGTATATCCTGCTCTAATAATGGGTGCAAGGGCAATCGTACAGGAAAAATATAGCGCTACTCAGTTCTGGAAATGGATGAAAGATTATGGGGTTACAAAGTTTAACATGGTCGGGACAATGTCGTATTTTATGTGGAATACTCCGCCCGTGCCGGAGGAAAAGGAGCATAGAGTAAAATTAGTTCTAGGCTCTCCCGCTCCCCATGACATTATCGAGCCATTTATGGAAAGGTTTAATATTAAGTTCATGGAAGGCTACGGACTCACAGAGATAGGTCAGGTTACATTCATGCGACCAGGGGAGCCATTCCGAGTGGGTTCATGCGGAAAGGAATCGCCAGGTTATGAAATTAAAATAGTTGACCCTGAAACGGATGAAGAGCTCCCAAGAGGAAGTGTTGGAGAAATAGTTGTTCGCCCCCGAATCCCAAACATAATGCTTCACTATTACCACAAGATGCCTGAAAAAACAGTGCAAGACTTTAGAAACTTCTGGTTTCACACTGGTGACGCCGGAAGAATGGATAAAAAGGGATATATATATTTCGTTGATAGGGTAAAGGATTATATTCGTCGAAGAGGTGAGAATATAAGCTCATTTGAGCTCGAAAAGATTGTAAACTCTCATCCTGCAGTTGCAGAGTCGGCAGCGGTTGGAGTAAAGGCTCAAACCGGGGGATATGCAGAGGATGAAGTTATGGTTTTCATTGTAAAAAATCATGGTATGGATGTTTCACCCGAAGAGCTTTTAAAATTCCTTGAGCCAAACATGCCTTATTTTATGATTCCCCGTTTTATTCGATTTGTAA
>JAHFBK010000211.1 GCA_023250035.1 Candidatus Dadabacteria bacterium | reverse complement strand
TTATTCTTTGAGCACTTGCCTGAAAACATCACAATACTTTCTGAGATAATCTCTAAGCTTTCTACGGCGGTACTGCATGATAAACCGAGGATGCTCTAGGGCGTGGACGGATTTGAAAAAGGTACATTCGCGGTTGAGATCCTCGAAGACTTGCTTAATCTTTCCCGTGCCTAGCACAATGGCTGCTTCGCGTCGTGCTCCGAATGCCAATTGAGATTCGATCGACCGGACAAGGAATGGTTTGATGTCGCGGAGAAAAGCGGGGTGATCATAGAAGTTAAAATTCCTGCCGTACTTGACAAACCCTAACGGAGAAACAGCCGTGAGGAAAAAATCTCGATAAAACTTCTTTGGACCGCCCCATAATTTGATGAACTCATAAATAAACACGGACGAAAGTTCCCGCTTTTTTGGTAAGTCGTTCGGAACACCACAAGATGTTTCGAGCGCTACTGGATCGGTGAAAGTGACACCAGTAATGCCGGCACCAAATCTTCCTGGATTAATCCCAAAGACAAGCACTCGTTTATGGCTGTCGGAAAAGAACTTACGTAGAAACAATCTTATATAATCTCTATTGCGCGGAGTACGATATGGATTCATGGCGACCACGCCCCGCGGCAGTTTGTTGCGTAGTTCAAGAGAGGTATAGAATCGGAGCGCGCGTTCACCAAACGTCGATAAGTGTTTCATACTGAGAATACATAGGAATCGAACCAAGCCTCGGTTTTCAGGCTATCAGTTAATAACAAAATACACAAGGTTGCGTCCCCTTTTCTATCGGACTTAAGCAAATAGCTTGTAACTTGCAATAGATTGACTTCTAATGTAATATATTAGTGTCATTAGAATACATTTAATTCTATTGATAAAGAGGTCTTTAATGTCAAAAACAGTTACCTTAAGACTTGATGAAAAGATTTATAGGAAATTTCGTATCCTAGCTGAGGGCGACAACCGTACCCTATCTAATTTTATAGAGACGTCGGCTCTTCGTTATATTGAAGAGAATAGTCTCGTCGACGAAATTGAAATGGCAGAAATTGAGAGCAATAAAGAGCTAAATAAGAGTTTAAAGCGTGCCTATCGTGATGCCAAAGCCCGAAGAGGGCGTTTCGTTGGGTAATTACAGAATTTTTGAAACAAATGAGTTCTCAAGAAAGCTAGAAAGGATTACTCCTCCAGATTCCCAATTTATCCGCAAGAAGCTTCGAGATCCTGTATATCCTCGATTGAGGGAAGAGCCTACATTTGGCAAGAATATAAAAAAATTAAGGGGTTATACACCAGAGACATGGAGATATAGGATAGGCAAATTTAGAATTTTCTATTCTATTGATGATAAAGATAGGATTGTCTTTATCCTGACAATTGATCAACGAAAAGATATTTATAAATAATCATTAACCGGTTTATGAGAGATAACCCAGATCTTTCCGGGAAAGCGATCCATCTCCATGGGAAACCCCATAGCAGGGTTCATGGCTCGAACTCCTCGCTCTTCGAGTGTGGCAACTATTTTTCGAGCCACGTCGTTCACCTCATCGCCAGTATTATGAAACTCTAGGTTCGCTACCGAGCGTGCTGGGCTTCGAATTGGCTCACGATTCATTCGACAGACAAAACTCACAAGCGTCTTGGTATAGGGAAAGAGAGTAAATATCGCGCTGTCCTTAAGAAGCAAAATTTCTTTTTAAATCATAACCTCCATAAACCTTCGCTATCACAATTCCCTCAGAGAAAGCCACTCCTATCCAAAAGAGGAGCTCAAGTCCCACAAGATACAACGGCTCTCCAAACATATTCCAAGGTGTAAAGAACTCAAAGAACACATAGCTAAAAAGCCATATTATTAGCCCAAAGATTATCCCCTTCTTCAAACCCTCACCCGGAATTCCCTGTCGGATTACAGCAAAGACAAAAGCATGGAGAATGGAAAGAATAACGAATCCGAGCGTAATTATGCCAGGATGATTAACGGCAAGGGGGATAGGCTCAATCTCTGTCCATACCTTAAGTAGTTTTGGGCTCTGGTATTCGGGGTTTGTAAGAATTCCCCAGTACTCAAATCCAATAAGCCTAAATAGTATTAAAACCGCTAAACTAGCTGCCATACCACCTAGGATGCCAGCAATAATCACCCTAATGGGTTTAATTCGTTCCATGTTATGCCCTCCTTATCATTCATCGTTTGTCGTTTAATTATCCAATACCATTTTTATCAGTAGGGGCGCCATATTGACGCGAGAGCCTAGTCGCGGCTATAAACCGCTCCTACCTCATGTCTTTCTTCACCTCTAAAAGGATGGCCGTAAGAAAGCTCAATCCAAGGCATAAGCTTAATAACATCCTTTGGTGAAGTCGCTTTGCACTCGACCCAATCCTTTGTATTTCGAAAAGGGGAAAACAGAGATGGGTTTTTAACTGCTTTTGTGTAATCATTGTGGGATAGTCTAAGCATGACTGAGGTTTCAATACCCAAGGGTCTAATCCCACCGAAACATCTACCATGTGTAAAAAAGCTCTCATATCCAAACATGCGATTTTTCTCTATATCCGGCAATTCAGAAAATCTTCCTATAAGCTTCTCAAAGAGTTGGTCTGAATTTTTCACTTGTTTTTTCATGAACTTTCCTACTTTTTCTTCCATGATTCATGAAGGTTTTTACTTCCATCCTGTATCCTGCATCGTTCGACTGAGCTCACGATGGAGGCTCGCATCGTGCATCGTTTATCCTGCTTATTTTCATTCGTGCTTATTTGCGTCAATTCGTGGCTAATGTTTACCGAATCAGTAAGATTTATTGTGTTCATATACTTTTCCACTATAAATCCCAATCAAAGAAGCGAACACTCTATTCGGCATCAACCTTACTATCAGGTCTCCAAGTCGTGGAGATAT
>JAHFBK010000099.1:6479-8555 GCA_023250035.1 Candidatus Dadabacteria bacterium | reverse complement strand
AAGGAAAAAGGATTAAGCTTGAGAGATGCAGTTAAAGAGGTTTCTAGAAAATTAATGTTTTCTAAAAGTAAAGCTTATAAGGTAGCACTCAAGGTCTGGGAAAACCTTGAGAAGTAGGGGCAAACCTCGCATTCGACTAAAATGAAAAATTCAAAGGGCAATTACAGAGATTGCCACTACTATTTTTCTCTCTTTTTCTTTTTTTCTTTTTCTACCTCCGGGCCTATTCTTACTTCCCTTTCTATCTTCTGTTTCTTATCTATTGCCTCCCCCTGAATCTGAGCTTTACAGGCATCACAGATTGAAACCTCAGAAGGCTTTCCACAAATCATACAGACTCTCTTTTTTTCTGACATATTTCCTCCTTCGTTATTTTTTAGCCACAGAGCACACAGAGAGTTTTTGAAAAATATTTTCTACGGCGTCGGTGTTCTCCATGGCTAAATTCCATCTTTTAAATCGGCGGTTTTCGTTTCCTCCAATTCGTATGTAGTTCATAAGCGTGAGCTACTCGGAGAAGCGTTTCCTCATCAAATGGTTTTCCTAGAATCTGAAGCCCTGTCGGAAGACCGCTAGATGTAAACCCGCATGGAATTGAGATACCGGGAAGCCCGGCAAGGTTGCAGGGGATTGTAAATATATCCGATAGATACATCTTTAGCGGATCGTCTGTTTTTTCTCCAATTTTAAATGCAACCTCAGGTGAAGTAGGAGTTATAATTATATCAACCTTTTTGAATGCCTCTTCAAAATCCCTTTTTATAAGGGTTCTCACACGCTGAGCTTTAAGATAGTACGCATCATAATAACCAGCAGAAAGCGCATACGTTCCAATCATAATTCGTCGTTTGACCTCAGCACCAAAACCCTCTGCTCTTGTTCTATGATACATCTCCCTAAGTGAATTTGAATCAGGAACCCTAAATCCATACCTTACTCCGTCATACCTTGCAAGGTTTGAACTAGCCTCAGATGGGGCAATGAGATAGTATGTGGAAACAGCATACTCTGTGTGAGGAAGAGAGATTTCTTCTACAGGACAACCCAAGTCTTCAATAAGCCTTATAGCATTCTTTACTCCCCCCTCAACCTCAACATCTATTCCCTTTATGAAATACTCTTTCGGAACCCCGATTCTAATCCCCTTAATTTCACCGTCAAGCCGCCCTAGATAATCCGGAACAGGAAGATGAACAGAAGTTGAATCTCTGGCGTCTCCACCTGCTATAACGTTTAGCATCAGAGCCGCATCTTCCACAGTTTTTGTGAGAGGCCCGCCCTGATCCAATGATGACGCAAAGGCTATCATTCCAAACCTGCTTACCCTTCCATAGGTGGGTTTTAGCCCAACAATTCCGCATAGTGCAGCAGGCTGCCTTATAGAACCCCCTGTATCTGTTCCAACTGATGCAAAACAAATTGATGCCGAAGTAGCGGCCGCTGAACCACCGCTTGAGCCACCCGGAACCCTTTCTAAATCCCACGGGTTTCTGGTAGGTCCAAAATAGGAATTTTCAGTAGATGAACCCATTGCAAACTCATCCATGTTGTTTTTCCCGACAATAATAGCGCCAGATTGCTTTAGCTTCTCAACTACCATAGCATCATAGGGAGAAACAAAATTCTCTAATATCTTGGACCCGCAAGTAGTTCGTGTTCCCTTCATAACAAAGATGTCCTTTACACTAATCGGAACACCATGAAGAGCACCAAGATAGGTTCCTGAAGAAATCTGCTTTTCCGCTTCATTTGAAGCCTTGAGTGCCTCCCCTCTTAAGATGGTTATATAAGCGTGTATCTTGCTATCAACGTCTTCGACCCTATCCAGAATTGAATGAGTAAGCTCAAATGGAGAAACCTCTTTTCTCTTTATTAACTCCGAAACCTCACGTATTGAAAGAAATGGTAGTTCCATCTTCTCTCCTATGTTTATCTTAGCCACTAAGGCACTAAGACACTAAGTTAAAGAATAATTCTTTTAATTCCATCTTTAATAATTGGCACGTTAAAATTGATAAGGAAACCAAGACGCTTACCAGTCAATTTTAAATGACTCAGCACTTGTGCTTCCCACAC
>JAHFBK010000099.1:0-6379 GCA_023250035.1 Candidatus Dadabacteria bacterium | reverse complement strand
CACTAAGTTAAAGAATAATTCTTTTAATTCCATCTTTAATAATTGGCACGTTAAAATTGATAAGGAAACCAAGACGCTTACCAGTCAATTTTAAATGACTCAGCACTTGTGCTTCCCACACAGGATTTATTTCAACCACTGCTTTTAACTCGCAAATTATTAAGCCCTCTACAAGGACGTCTATTCTTAACCCGTCCTGAAACACAATCCCATCATAAACAATCGGAATATCTACCTGTCTTTTATATGTTATCTCTCGTTTGGATAGTTCATGGCAAAAACATACTTCATAAACTTTTTCAAGTAAGCCTGGTCCTAATGCCTTATGCACGATATAGGCGGCATCTACAATTTTTTGAGCGACCAATTCTTCTCTTTTAGACACAGCTTTAAAACTTATATTTCTCCTTGGTGCCTTAGTGGCCGAAGGTTACTAATCCTCTATAAATTTTGGGACTGTAAAAAAACCCTCTTCCTTTTCTGGAGCGTTTTCTAAGGCTTCATCCAGGCTTAGCCATGGTTTTACAACATCTTCTCTTAGGGGAGTCGAAAGCCCGAGGACATGGAATGTAGGCTCAACACCGGCGGTATCAATCTCATTTAGTTTTTCCATGTACTCAAGGATGTTCCCTAACTGCTCAGAGAATCTCTCAAGTTCATCTTCTTTAAACTCAAGCCTGGCAAGCTCCGCTACGTGTCTTACCGCATCTTTTGAAATTTTCATAAGCTCATTCCTCAGATTTTCTTAGCGTGACCCGCCTAACAATTAAAGGAAATTTTTCTTCTTGAATCGCTACAAATCTCTTCAACAAAATCTATAACCACAGACTCCAACTTAGTCCCACAAAGTCTATTTATCTCCTGAACCCCTGTAGGGCTTGTCATATTTACTTCCGTAAGATAACCACCTATAACATCTATTCCTACGAAATAAAGTCCATCCTCTCTAAGTTTTGGTGCCATCCTCTGACAGATTTCAATGTCTCTCTCAGTTAGCTCCGTTTTAGCAGGGCTTCCGCCTGAGTGAAAATTGCATCTAAATTCTCCTCCGGGTCTCGCTATACGTAGTACTGCACCAAGCGGGGTTCCGTTAAGAATAATAATTCTTTTATCCCCTTGAGATACCTCTTTGATAAATTTTTGTGCAAGTACGAAACGTTTCCCACCATCCGTGATGCTTTCTAATATTACATTCGCATTTCTATCACCTTCTTTAATATAAAACACACCTTCTCCCCCGCATCCATCAAGTGGTTTTACAACCATCTCACCCCCTATTCCTGTAAGAAAACCTCTTAGTTTGTTCATGTCTTTTGCAACAACTGTCGGCGGAACTAGCTCAGGAAAGCCTAGAGCGTAGAACTTTTCATTCGATTCTTTTAGCCCCTTAGGATTATTCACAACCAGTGTTTTTTGTTGGTTTATCAAACTAAGAATATAGAGGGCATAGATATAATCAATATTAAAAGGAGGATCCTTCCTCATCCAGACAACATCAAAATGTTCAAGCGGTACCGTAGCTCTTCCTAAAAATTTAAAAAAATCCGCTGCAATTTTTAAATTAATCTCTGAAACAGTACCCCAAGCCTTCCCGTTTTCACTAAATAAATCCTTGAGCTCAAGATACCATACCTCATGTCCCCTATTCTGCGATTCTAACATTAGTACGAATGTTGTATCCCTCTCAATATTAGTTGTCTCAATCGGATCCATAACGAACGCCATTCTGAGTTTCATAGCGTAAAATCTATCTAAAACCACTATGGAGTCAAGGATTGAAATGTAAAATTGAAAAAGGGGTTATGACAGAAATGCGCGCTAGATCACTCTTGACAAATTGCTTTATATGCTTATTCTAATAATTCCTTGTGAAAAGAGGATAAAATTGGGGAAGCAATGAAAGGTAAAAAAAAGAAAGAAAAGAAGAACAAGAAAAAGGTCTTAAGAGGCAAAGAGATCTCCAAGAAAAAGACTAAAATGTTAAAAAGGAAGACCTCTCCACAAAAAACAAAAAAAGTAAGGGGTAAGAAAAAACAAGGAGGTATTCTTTTGAAGCCAGAAACAAAAAAAACGGGGACAAAGGGCAGAACTTTAGAATCACCCCGTAAAGAGGAAAAACCTAAATGGATGAATGAAATAAAAGATATGCTCATCGAGATGAGAAAAGAACTCTTAAAGGATGTTTCACAATCCGCTAAGATGGAACGAGATTATCTAAGGTTTGACATCGGTGACTTCTATGATCACGCTTCAAGCGATAGAGACAGGGAGCTTATGCTTACCCTCACTGATAGAGAAAGAGATAAGCTAGTGCTCATAGATGAGGCTTTAAAAAGGATTAAAGATGGAAATTATGGAATTTGTGAAAACTGTGGTGATGAAATAGGCGAAGACAGACTAAGGGCTATGCCTTTTGCAAAGTTTTGCCTCTCTTGCAAGATTGACCTAGAAAGACAAGAAAGCAGAAATATCTAACTAAGAAGCGACCTCAAACTCTTAGAATAAGGCGCTTCGGCGATTCCTCTTTCAGTTATTATAGAACTAATATGATCGCTTGGCGTTATATCAAATGCAGGGTTTAAAACCTCCACATCCGGTGTAATTTTATTCCCAAGTATATGTGTTATCTCTTTAATATCACGCTTTTCAATCGGTATTAAATCCCCTGAAGAGCAATTGAAATCAATTGTAGAAATGGGGGCTGCAACGTAGAATGGAATTTTATGAAATCTAGCCAGTATAGATAGAGAATAGGTTCCAATTTTATTCGCTACATCCCCGTTTGAGGCAATTCTATCTGCTCCTACAATCACAACATCCACCATGCCGTTAGTCATTACGTAACCAGCCATATTGTCGGTAATTATTGTGACAGGTATGCCATCTTTATCCAACTCCCAAGCAGTAAGCCTGGCACCTTGCAAAAAGGGTCTTGTTTCTGATGCGATGACCTTAACCCCTCTCCCTTCCTCAAAGGCCGCTCTAATGACTCCCAGCGCAGTGCCGTAACCTGCTGTGGCAAGTGCACCTGCATTACAATGAGTAAGGATTGTAGCTCCATCCTTTATCAACTCAGAACCTACCCTTCCGATTCTTTTACAGATTTGAATATCTTCTTCATAGATCTCCTTCGCCTCTTCAACCAACCTATCTCTAATCCAATCAATATCCTTATCCTTATTTTCATTCACCAAATTCATCATTCTGTTAACCGCCCAGAAAAGGTTAACCGCAGTAGGCCTAGTGTTTGAAATTACAGTTGAAATCTCCTTGAGTTCAGCAAGGAACTCAATTTTATCCTTCCTTCTGCTTTTAAGCGCTCCTAGAGCAATACCCATTGCTGCGGCAACACCTATTGCAGGAGCGCCACGGATGACCATATTTTTTATAGCCTTAGCAACATCCTCAAAGGTTAAGCACTCTACATACGCTTCCTTGATAGGTAAAATTCTTTGATCTATCATCACTACCCTGTCATCTTTCCATTCAATCGTTTTAAAAGACGACATACATTTCCCTCCTACACATTTATTCAAATTAACACATACTGTTTATTTCCATTTCTCGCATACTTTTTATTATCATTCCATGCACACTGCGCATGGAATAGAGCAGCTCGAAATACTACTAAGTTTACTTTAGTTGATATTTTTATCAATGCCAAAAACAAGGGCGATCCACTCTCCTTCTTTAAGTTCTCTAGTGAAAATAAATCCAGCTCTCTCAAGCCCTGAAATAAGTTCGTCTCTTCTTGAAACTGGTATCCCTGACACCAAGAGTACTCCCTTATCCTTAAGCCTTGTATATAGTTCCTTTTTCATAAGGAGTATCGCCTCGGCAAATATATTTGCAACTATTAAATCATATTTCCCTTTTACACCTTCTAAATAACCACATAAAAGCTTAACTTTGCTAGAAACCGAGTTTTTAGCTATATTTTTTCTTGCCTCTTCCACAGCTACAGGGTCTATATCTAATCCAATCGCCTCATATGCTCCCAACTTTACCGCAGAAATGGCAAGAATCCCGCTTCCGCAGCCTACATCTAGAACATTCTTAACCTTACTATTCTCAATTATCTCCTCCATTGCCTGAATGCAAAGCCTAGTCGTCTCGTGATGCCCCGTTCCAAATGCCATTGATGGGTTAATCTCAATCACATGCTCACCCTCCTTAGGTGCATATCCTTCCCAAGGGGGTCTAATAACTATCCTTCTACTTGCCTTTACGGTTTTTAGCTCGTTTTTCCATACCTCCCAGTTAGTACGGTCTATTTCTTCTACTGTAATGTTTCCCGCGCTGAATCCAAGTAGATTATTTTCTAAAAATAATAGATAATCTTTTAAACTAACCATGATAGGATTCAAATCCATTTCTATTGAGAAATAGGCAGAAACATCAAATCCCTCGCCCTCGATAATATCCTCAGCTACACCCATCGCATCAAGACCTAGAAGGTAATCCGAAACAAGAGATTTTGCCTCTTCCGATACCCTCAAGGATAGTTTTCTGATTTTGAATAATGTGTGATCCATTTTACTTTGAGTTACAATGATTTTACTCGATATGTAGAGAAAGTAGAATCTTGTGCGTCAATCGTGTATCGTGTATCAGACCACCTGCCACGAACCACAATTCACTAACCACGATTCACGGCACATTATGATTAAACCTTCCTTGATTTTCACGAATCAAGTAATATTTTTAAGGATGTAGGTTAATTATGGAGGACTCAAATAAATGAAATGGGAAAAACTTACAATCAAGGCACAGGAGGCAATAACAGAGGCGCAATCTATTGCCGAAAGAGAAAAGCATCAACTAATAGATATACCTCATGTGCTTCTAGCACTCCTTGCCGAAGATGGCATCCCCACTGAAATCTTAGGGAAAATTGGTATAAACCCACAAATAGTCAGAGACCTAGCAAAAAAAGAACTCGGATATCTTCCTAAGGTTGAGGGCGCTAAAGAACAGCTTTATTTAAGTCGTGAGATGAGTCAGGTATTAAGTACTGCGGGACAAGAAGCTAAATCGCTTGGGGATGAATATATAAGCACAGAACATTTACTTCTCGGAATTACACAACACGCAATAGGTACAATTAAAACCGAGTTTAAGCGGCTTGGAATAACAAAAGAAAATATTCTAAGAGTCTTAAAAGAAGTAAGAGGTGGACAAACTATAACTAGTCAAACGCCTGAAGAAACGTTTCAGGCTTTAAAGCAATATGGGAAAGATTTCACTGAACTAGCACGCCAAGGAAAACTTGACCCGGTTATCGGTCGTGATGAGGAGATAAGAAGGGTTATACAAGTTCTATCAAGAAGGACAAAAAATAATCCCGTGCTAATAGGTGAACCAGGCGTTGGAAAAACGGCAATCGCAGAGGGATTAGCCCAACGCATTATAAATGGAGATGTTCCTGAAGGGCTGAAAAATAGACGCCTTATAGCACTTGATATGGGTGCACTAGTAGCCGGAACAAAGTTTCGTGGACAATTTGAAGAGCGCCTAAAATCAGTATTAAAAGAGATCACTGAATCTCAAGGAGAGATTATTCTTTTTATAGATGAGATCCATACTGTCGTTGGAGCAGGAGCCGCAGAAGGTGCAATAGATGCATCAAATATGCTAAAGCCTGCACTCGCACGTGGAGAACTCCACTGCATTGGGGCAACCACACTTGATGAGTATAGAAAACACATAGAGAAAGACGCAGCCCTTGAAAGGAGATTTCAGCAGGTCTTTGTTGATGAACCATCAGTAGAGGATACGATTTCAATCCTTAGAGGTCTTAAAGAAAAATACGAGGTTCATCATGGAGTAAAGATAAAGGATGAAGCCTTAATCTCGGCTGCTATTCTATCACATCGCTATATTACTGGAAGATTCCTACCTGACAAAGCCGTTGATTTGATAGACGAGGCTGCCGCAAGACTACGGATGGAAATAGATTCTATGCCTACTGAGATTGACGAAATACAGAGGCGCATTATGCAGCTTGAGATTGAAAGAGAGGCACTAAAAAAAGAGAAAGATGAAGGCTCAAAAGAGAAGTTAAATCTAATCGAAAAAGACATTGCTAATTATAAGGAACAACTTGATGGCCTAAAAGCGCACTGGCAGAGAGAAAAAGAGCATATCTCCGAGATCAGACAGATAAAGGAAGAAATTGATAAAGTAAAAATGGAGGCAGAAAAAGCCCAAAGGAAAAGCGAACTCTCAAAAGCATCTGAGCTACTGTACGGAAGACTCCCTGAGCTCAACAAAAAACTAGAGAATAAGAGTAAAGAGTTATCTGAGATACAAAAAGGAAAAAAGATGCTAAAAGAGGAGGTTGACGCTGAAGATATAGCGGAGATTGTATCCAAGTGGA
>JAHFBK010000098.1 GCA_023250035.1 Candidatus Dadabacteria bacterium | reverse complement strand
CGAGATTATATTAAACCATACTTGGCAAGGGATAAAACCTTTGCCGTGTTATCAAAGGATGATATTATGCCATTCTTAAAAGAAATCGCTACGTTGCCAATAAGGCAGTACAGATTTTTTAAATCTATTTATAGAAAGCAATCACGAATGAAAGATTGTTAGAATAGTATAGAGTTATAGCAAGGGCTTTAGTTAAAGCCATATTTGGAACAAAAGTAAATGATGAATCAATCTGTTGCGCGAAGGCTTCTTGCGGAAATGGTAAGTCGAAAAGATGAAGAAATTGAGCTTGCCAGAGCTTCGCTTATATTTGCAAAAGAGGAGTATTCTGACTTAGACGTTGAGAAATATCTTACAAAGCTTGAACTAATGTCCGAAGAAATTAAAAGGCGTATCAGACATAATTCCGATCCTTATTTCTTAATAAGTGAAATTAATAGGTATCTTTTCAACGAAGAAGGATTCAGAGGAAATGAAGATGACTATTATGATCCCAGAAATAGTTTTTTAAATGATGTGTTAGATAGAAAAACCGGTATTCCTATTACACTTTCATTGCTATATATGGAGATTGCGAATAGGTTGGGTCTAACATTATTAGGGGTGGGTTTTCCCGGTCACTTTATTGTTAAGTATTCTGGAATAGAAGGAGAAATCCTTGTTGACCCTTTCAACAAGGGAAGGATTCTCTCTAATAAAGATTGTAAGGAGATTTTAGATAGAATCTACGGTGGCAGGATGCAGTTTCATAGCGAGTTCCTGCAACCTGTTACAAAGAAAGAAATTCTAAGCAGAATGCTTCATAATCTAAAAGGTATTTACCTTAATTCAACGAACTATCTTAAGGCTCTTTCGATTGTTGATATGATCCTTCTTATAGACCCAGAAGCAATGGATGAACTAAGGGATAGGGGGCTTCTCTACTATAATCTTGAGTGTTTTACCCAGGCTCTATCAGACCTTGAGGCGTATCTTAGACATGCCACAAAAGCTGAAGACGCAGAGTTAATTAGAGGCTATATTCCGGTACTTAAGGGTCTAACTGCAAAGATAAGCTAATAATATAAGCTTCCACAAACGTTACTAAGTAAGAGGGTATAGGGAATCCTCTTATATATCTATACCGACCAACAAAATCAGTCCATCTGGTTTTGTGAAAAAACTACTTGACATCATTTACCAAAGTTAATAATATGTTGAATATAATAGACGTTGGACTTGCCTATTTTAGATTTCGGATTGCTGATTGCGGATTGAAAAATATCTAAATCCGAAATCTCGATTAGCAATTGGCACATCCGCTATGCTAATTTCGAAATCCGAAATTGGGTGGTTGTGGTTAGGGAGGCAGAAGTGACAGAATTTTCCTTCAAAATCGCTGAGACAGAGAGAGAATTAGAAGAGTATTTTCGCCTCCGCCACGACGTTTTTGTTAAGGAACAGAATATATTTCCTGAAAGTGATATTGATGAATATGATAAAGATGCAGTGCATATAGTTGCAATTGAAGGATCAAGTGGAAAGGTAGTAGGCGGGGTCAGGTGCTACAAGAAGGAGGGAGATACTTGGTTTGGTGGGCGACTTAGCGCTGCTCCAATCTTTCGCAACGGACGAGTAGGAGCGAATCTAGTGAGGCTTGCGGTAAAAACGGTAAAGTCTAGAGGTTGCAAGAAATTCCTTGCGTATATCCAGCCTCAAAATGTGAAATTCTTTGAAAGGTTAGACTGGAAGACCATAGGAGAGCCTGTTATTTATCAAGATCTTGCACATCAGTTAATGGAAGCGGATTTGGATTCAGCTTAAAGCAATGCCACCAAGACACTAAGACACAAAGTTTTTTGCTTAAGATTTTTTCTTTGTGACTTGGTGTCTTAGTGGTTAAAATCAGAGGTATAATAAATGCAAGAGCTAATTTCGGCTTTACGTTCTTCTCCTCAATTGACACAGAAGGGAAAACTAAAAAGTCTCTGGCGCTTAATACCCCAGGTCTCTCAGGTTGACGGCAACGATGTAATTCTCGGTGACGATGCCGCAGCTATTAAAACCCGAGATGGTTACTTACTTCTTGCTGGTGAAGGTGTTTATCCGCCACTTTTAAAATCAAATCCCTATCTTGCTGGTCGTACCTCTGTTCTTACTAACGTTAATGACATTTACGCTATGGGTGGAAGACCTCTAGCGATTGTAGATGTGCTTTTTGGCTCGGATTTTGAGGAAGTTAATGAAGTGCTTCGTGGAATAAGCGAAAACGCATCCCGCTATAGGGTCCCGGTAGTAGGTGGGCACTTAACTGAGGAAAAGGATTTTTCTTCACTTTCTGTATTTATACTGGGTAGGGCAGAGAAGCTACTATCGGGTTTTAATGCTGAGGTAGATGATGATTTAGTTTTTGTTTCCAACTTTAAGGGGAAATTTTATTCGGGATTCAATTTCTGGGACTCCTCAAGTAATCTGAGCGGCGAAGAAGCTATAAAACAGCTAGAGCTTTTGCCTCAATCGGCTGAAGATGGGTTAGCAGATGCTGCTAAGGATGTAAGTATGGCTGGACTTATTGGTTCTATACTGATGCTTGTTGAAGGTTCAGGAAAGGGAGCGGAAATTTATGTTGACAAAATCCCTGCTCCTTTTGAAGTGCCTCTGAAAGAGTGGTTTCTTACATTTCCGAGTTATGGATTTATTTTATCTCTTAGACCTCACAGCCCTCCAAAGGTTCAAGAGAGATTCAAGAAATTGGGCCTGATATGTGAGCAGATTGGGAAGGTGACTTCAGGTAATCAGGTCTTTTTCGATAGTGATACGGGTGACAGAAACCTTTTCTGGGATCTTAGCGTAGAACCTTTAATCGGCTATAAAGAAGTAAAGCAAAGTAACCGTTTGGCCACTAAGTCACCAAGGCACAAATAATGAGGAATATGATTGATTCGGAATCAGGAGTAAGAAATCAGAATCCGGAAAACAGAATGAAGACATAATACAGAACGACAGTTATATTCTGAATCCTAAATTCTAACTTTGTGTCTTAGTGTCTTTGTGGTTGAATAATTACAATTCAAGATCAGGTGGATAAATGGCTGAAGAAAAAAATCAGGTAGATAAAATCGTTTCAAAACTGGGAGAGAAAATAAAAACAATTCGTACGGAAAAGGGCTGGTCTCTTCAAGAATTGGCTGAAAAGTCGGGCATCTCTGCGGCTGGAATTCACAAGATTGAATCAAATGGAATAATCCCGACTATAACTACTATGATGAAAATCGCTGATGCCTTGGGGAAAAAGGTTAGTTATTTCATCGAGGAAGAAGGGGAAAAGGGAGATGCTGTTTTTATCTCTTCACGAAGACGTGAAACTATTTTCACCTTTAAGAAGGGGTTAAGTCTTCAAGGTATTTCTGCAAAGAAATACGGGGATTTCATTATGACCGCGGCTTTTGCAGTGGTTGATGTTGGAGCATCAAGCGGAAAAAAACCGATGAATCACAGTGGAGAGGAATTAATCTATTGTCTTCAGGGTCAAATGGAGTTTCAGGTGAAAGGTAAAACCTATATCCTAAATCCAGGTGACAGTCTTCATTTTAGAACTCATCTGGAGCATAGTTGGAAAAACACAGGTGATGTTCAAGCAAGGTTAATATGGGTGCTTGCTGTGCCACCGTCGTAAGATGTGGTATTTGATGCGCAGTGTGCATCAAATGGAAATAAAAGGAGGCCAAATTACGTGGGGATTAAAATTAAAAGGCAAGAAAAAGCCGAAAGCAAGCCAATGAAGTATTTGGGGGAGAAGATCGGAGAAGCCAATCAACTTGCTATAGAAAGAATATTTTCTGTTGAACCTACCCTTGTTGATGTTGACACTGCATTGAATGTCATTCCTCGCATGACTCCAAATACCATACTTCATGCCGGGCCTCCGATTGAATGGGAAAGGATGTGCGATCCGATGAAGAGGGCTGTGAGAGGGGCTTTGATATTTGAAGGCTTAGCGGGTAGTGACGAAGAGGCAGAGAAACTGCTCCGGAAAAATAAAATAAAGCTTTCTCCAAACCATCACCATGATGCAGTGGGTCCAATGACTGGAATCATTTCTCCATCTATGCCCGTGATTGTCACAAAGGATCTAACCTTTGGTAAAAAGGTTTACTCTACCTTTAACGAAGGTGGTGGTAAGGTCCTCTGGTTTGGTGCCTTCGGAGAGGAAACCCTTCATCGCCTTGAGTGGATACGGGATGTGTTTGGTCCCGTAATAAAGAAGGTTATTACAAAAGCCGGAGGTATTTCGATCTGGAATATCCTGGCTCAGGGGATCCAAATGGGGGATGAGTGCCATAATCGTCATGCGGCTTCTACGAATCTTTTCCTTAAGAATATTATCGAACCTCTTCTTTCAACAGGTTTATCGCGTGATATTGCTATTCAGGTCTATAGATTTATTGCTGGGAATAGCCACTTCTTTCTTAATATCACCATGACGGGGTGTAAACTCGCAATGGATGCTGCACATAATATACAAGATTCCACAGTAGTGACTGCTATGTCTCGAAATGGAACGGATTTCGGGATCCGTGTGAGCGGGCTTGGTGATAAATGGTTTATGGCTTCTTCTCCTTATCTTCTCGATGCCCTTTATAATCCTGGATACGGGCCCGATGACGGCGCACCTGATATCGGAGATAGCTCGATCATCGAGACTATGGGACTTGGAGGGTTCGCCATTGCTGCTGCACCTGCCATGGCTTCCTTTGCTGGCGGAGGTTTTCAAGAAGCTATAAGTATAACAAAGCAGATGGGTTTAATTACGATTGCTAACAATCCTAAGTTTGCAGTCCCGGTCTTGAACTTTGAAGGAACACCAACAGGCATCGATATTCGTAAGGTTGTAGAAACGGGGATTCTTCCGAGTATAAATAGTGGGGTGATTCATAAAAGCTCTGGAGCAGGACAAATCGGAGCCGGTATTGTAAAGGCTCCTTATGATTGTTTCTCAAGGGCTATTATGGCTTTTGGAGAGAAATATGATTTAGCGGCTTAGAAACAACTTAGCCACGAAGGCACCAAGGCACAAAGAAAAATCTTTCCTTAGTGTCTTTGCGTCTTGGTGGCAATATAGAGAAAGGAGAAAATTGGCGGTAGTTAGCACAGTAAAAAAAAACCATTATCAGGATTCATTGAAGCTGATGCAGATTAGCCAAAAGCTGAGTGTGCTTCCAGGCATTAAAAAAGCCTCTGCGATTATGGCAACAGAGGCTAATCTAAGGATGCTAAAAGACACTGGGTTAATTAAGGTGATTCCAGATTCAGTTAATGCGAATGATTTGATTGTAGCAATTGAGGCAGAATCCGAAAACGTTGCAAAAGATGCAGTAGAAAGATTGGATACTTTTCTTGTTCCTCCAAATGTTGATGTTACTGCAAAAGAGGAATACAAAAACTTTGATTCTGCGAATAGTGCTCTCCCTCAGGCTAATCTTGTAGTCATCTCTCTACCCGGTCAATATGCAAAAATAGAAGTGGCAAAGGCAATTGAAAGAGGACTCCATACGTTTCTCTTTAGCGATAACCTAACGATTGAGGAAGAAATAGAACTTAAGGAAAGAGCAAAAGAGCGTGGACTTTTGATGATGGGGCCTGGGTGTGGCACAGCAATTATAAATGGAATAGGGCTTGGGTTTGCAAATCTAGTAAGACGCGGTCCGATTGGAGTAGTTGCCGCAGCAGGAAGTGGGATGCAGGAGGTTACAAGTCTCATCCACAATTGGGGCTCAGGGATTTCTCATGCTATTGGATTAGGTGGAAGGGATTTATCAGAAAATGTCGGTGGCATCATGGCAATGGAGGCCTTGAAGATGCTACTAGGTGATGAAGGTACGGAGGTCATTCTTCTTGTTTCCAAGCCGCCTTCCGAAAAAATAGCAAAAAAGGTGCTTGATGTGGTTCGTGAAGGTGAGAAACCTGCTGTTGTCTGCTTTCTTGGTAAGGAACTAAGTAAAGAATCAAATTCAAGCATTCGCTATTCTTCTGATTTAGAAGAAGCGGCTTTGGGGGCTTTGAAATTTATAAATGGGAATGGAAAGCAACCTCAAATTCTTTCCATTAAAAGCTGGGTTAAGCAGGCTGAGAAATTTGTGAGGCCTCTTGATTCTAGGCAGCGTTATCTTCGCGGTCTTTTTTCAGGTGGAACTCTCTGTTACGAAGCTCAGCAGATTCTCACTCCAATTCTGGGAAAGATTTACTCCAATGCTCCATTTGATAAAGAAATGAAGCTCGATGATTCAAATCGGAGTAAACGTCATACCTGCGTTGATTTAGGTGAAGAGGAATTCACAGTGGGGCGTCCTCATCCGATGATAGATGCAACGCTAAGAAGTGAGAGATTGATAAAAGAGGCGTCCGATCCAAGTACGGCTGTAATACTTTTTGATGTAGTTTTGGGATATGTAGCTAGTCCTGACCCTGCTGGTGACTTGATTCCAGCGATTAAAGAAGCAAAGAAGATAGCAAAGGGTAAAGGACGCTCTTTTGCTTTTGTAGCCCACGTCTGTGGTACGGAAGATGATCCTCAGAATTTAAAATCGCAAGAAGAAAAACTAAAAAAAGCGGGGGTCTTGGTTTTACCTACAAACGCTCTTGCTTCTAGGATTGCAGGGTGGATAGCAACGAGGGGTAAAAAGATGCAAGATACATGATCCATGATCCAAGATACACGATATTTAATTCATGCATCCTGCATCCTGCATCATGTATCGTGTATGAAATGAGGTAGAAAGCAGATGAATATAGCTGTAGTGGCATTCGGTGGAAATGCCCTTATGGAGAGCGGTGGCAAAAGTAGTTACTTCGAGCAGGCGATGAAGGCTGAAAAGATGTGTGGACAAATTCTGAAACTCTTTGATTTAGGCTACGAGGTTGTAATTACTCACGGGAACGGACCCCAGGTTGGAAATCTTCTCATGCAGCAGGAGTCTTTGGCTGATACTATTCCGCCAATGTCTCTAGATGTTTGTGATGCTATGACTCAGGGACAGATGGGATATATGATAGAGCAGACTCTAAGAAATAATTTTACTAAAAAAGGTATAAAGAAATCTGTTATTACCCTTGTAACTCAGGTAGTTGTTTCTGAAGATGACCCTGCTTTTCGGAATCCTACCAAATTTATCGGGCCATTTTTTAAGAAGGATGAAAGTATAGAACTTGAAAAGGAAAGAAGTTGGCAGATGAAAGAGGATTCGGGAAGGGGCTGGAGACGCGTGGTGCCGTCTCCAAGGCCGATTGATATTGTTGAAAAAGACGAAATTAGAGAGATGGTAAATAGAAATTATGTCGTTATAGCATGTGGAGGCGGAGGAATCCCTGTGCTTCGTGATAAAAAGGGAAGGCTTAAGGGAGTAGCTGCTGTAATTGATAAAGATTTTGCAGCGGAAAGACTAGCAAGCCTGATTAATGCGGAGATGCTTCTTCTGATTACATCAGTAAGGCAGGTGGCTATTTTCTATGGAACCCAGAATCAGAAGAGCCTTAAAAGTATGACGCTCAAAGAAGCCAAGCGTTATTTTGCAGAAGGGCACTTTCCACCAGGAAGTATGGGTCCTAAGATTGAAGCGGCTATAAAATTTCTTGATTCGGGTGGGAAGCGAACAATCATAACATCACTAGAAGGCATAGATGCTGCAATAAAAGGAGAGGGAGGAACAGAAATAATTCCATGAAATTATATCCGCCAATCGGTTGGTGCTCTGTATTTGATCAATTGAGTAAGGAGATGGATGTGAAGGAAACAAAATATGATAATTTCTAATTGCACTTTTCTCTTTTTTATACTAAGATAAGGGTTATGGATGAAATTATTATGAAACATACTAAAGAGAAGGAGGTGAGATAGGTGAAGGTAACTAGAAAAGTTTTTGATGCACATACTCATATTGGCGAGTTGGCTGCATTCAAG
This sequence comes from Candidatus Dadabacteria bacterium, assembly GCA_023250035.1. GTDB lineage: Bacteria > Desulfobacterota_D > UBA1144 > Nemesobacterales > CSP1-2 > CSP1-2. Next base: position 673 of record JAHFBK010000098.1, on the reverse strand, counting down.
TTTTACGACCTTAAGGAGCCAGTCAAACCTACTGTGATAGAATACCCATCTTCGAAGGAATACCTGAAGCATATGGATGAGTATGGTTTAGCTCGAGCAATGGTTATCTCTAATTATGGTGTGCCAGATTCAGGACAGCCATTTACCCTAAATCCTCTTGTGATTGATAGCGTCCACAAAGCCGATCGTCTCGTTGGTGCTATCTGGGTCTCAGGTATGGCAAAGGATAAGGAGCGGACGGAAGAGGCTTTAAAGCACGTAAAAGAAAAAGGCATTGTAGCGCTAAAGGCCACCTGTCTTCTTGGAGGGACATACAAGCCTGGTGAATGGGATGAAACGGCTAGAGGAATTTGGAGCAGCATTGTTGATGCAGCGGAGAAAAATAATCTTGCTCTTCATATTCACACAAGTCCTGGAGGCGGCTCTGATGTTGGAAATGCCTTAGAGTTTGTGAGGGAATATGGAAAAAAGATTAAGGTGCATATAGTTCATATGGGCGGCGGCGTTAGCGGTCACATCAGGCTAGTTCCAAAATTCATAGAGCTAGTGCAGGATGGATATCAGGTTTATACTGATACCACATGGGCTATTGGATTTGGTTCACGGTGGTTGCTTCATGAGATAGAACGTACAGGCATAGGTGCTGACAATGTACTTTTTGCCTCTGATACAC
>JAHFBK010000210.1 GCA_023250035.1 Candidatus Dadabacteria bacterium | reverse complement strand
AAGCCTATTATCACAGCATGCCGGCATAGTTGGGTAAATGATATGAGCGAAATTGTTGGAGGAATTAATATCTTTTCAAATATTGAAAAAACAAGTTCAATAGTAGAAGATTCCGATATTCTTAGCTTAGATCCCAACATCCTGCTTATATGCTGGTGCGGTGAAAAGATGCAAAATAGAATGAGTATAGACAAAATACTTACAAGACCTGGATGGGAAAATATAAAAGCCATAAAAGAAAAAAGGGTCTACTGCGTTCCTGAATCACTTTTCGGACGACCTGGTCCTAGAATTATAGATGGATTAAAATTACTTTCTCAGATTGTTCATCGTTCGACTGATGCTCATGAACGTCCAGAGATATTTGGTAGATTTGAGATATAGATTCTTTTGGATTTTTAGCCACAGAGGACACGGAGACAAAAAAATTATTTATTAAAATCTTTTCTCTACGACCTCTGTGCTCTCTGTGGCAAAGATAATCTTATGAACAAACCGAAGATCGAGCTTCACAAAATAGAAAAAAACAAAAATGGAATTGCAATTTTAAAAGATATAAACCTTAAATTCTTCTCAGGAAAGAAACACATTCTCATAGGACCCTCTGGCGCAGGAAAAACAACCCTTCTGAGACTTTTAAATCGCATGGAAGAACCAACTTTTGGTGTGATTTTATATGATGGGGAAAATATTAAGGACATTCCAGTCTTGGAACTAAGACGTAGAGTCGGAATGGTTTTCCAGATTCCTATAATATTTGATGGAACTGTCAAAGACAACCTAACTGTTCCCTATCGTCTGCGAGTTATATCACACCCAGTAAAACAAGATGAATTAACAAAGAATCTAGAATTATCTGGACTTCAAAGCGATTTTCTTGAACGAAAGGCTTCTGAGCTTTCAGTAGGAGAGAAACAACGTCTTACTGTTGCAAGAGCCCTCATAAATAAACCGGATGTACTTCTTCTAGATGAACCAACCTCCGCTTTAGACCACGCTGCTGGGATAAAGCTTCTTGATTCGATAAAGGAGTTAAATGAAGTCTTAGGACTTACAATTATAATGGTTACGCATCAGCTTGAATATGCAAGTCTTTTGGGCGGCCGAGTTATCCATCTAGTAAATGGAACTATAGTTAGAGAACAGGAAAGCGAAGATTTTTTCTTAAATTCGGAAATTATTTAAACGTAGGAGAAAACACATGGAAGGACTCAATTTTAACATAATTGATATTAGCTACTTAGATTTAATAATAAGCCTTGGTTTGATTATAGTAGTTGCTGGAATTTCAAGATGGCAGGGTATGTATTTAGAAGGTGATTTAATAGTAGGAGCTGTCAGAACCTTAATACAGCTACTTGCAGTAGGATATATACTTAAATACATATTTGCTTTCGATCGTTGGTACCTAGTTATATTTATCATTCTAATTATGATAATAGTTGCATCTCTAACTGTGACACAAAGGCAGAAAAAAAGAACAATAGAACTTCCATTTATTGTCGGGTTCGCAATGACTGCAGGTTCTGGAATCACTGTTTTTGTTGTTACTCAAATACTTCTTCAAATTAAACCCTGGTATGATCCACATTATCTAATACCACTTGCAGGAATGGTAATAGGTAACAGCATGAATGGGTCAACACTGGCAATTGATAGGATTGATTCAGAGATAAAATCTAGAAAAATGGAGATTGAGGCCTATTTGGCACTCGGAGCGACAGCAAGACAAGCTGCAGGAGCTTCTATAAGAGCTGCTATGAAGGCAGCCATGATTCCAACCATCAATTCCATGATGGTGGTAGGTATTGTAGCTCTTCCTGGTATGATGACGGGTCAAATACTATCTGGAACTTCGCCATTAATCGCTGTTAAGTACCAAATTATTATAATGTACATGATAGCTCTCTCTGTAGCTATTTCGTCATATGTCCTTACAAACATTAGATTTAATAGATACTTCACATCTGACCATCGTCTAAAAGAAGAGAGCTTATGAATAGGTATTGTATTATTTGTGAGTTAATTAATATTGTATAGATTTATTTTCTTTGGTATAATTAAAAACTAAATTTGATTTAAAACCAAGGAGGAGGTAAATAAAATGAAGAAGGTAATGACGGTTGCTTTATCTCTGATGGTAGTCTTTTCTTTTGTAACCTTACTAGCCAGTCGCAGCATTGCACAAATGCATGAGATGGAGGGCAATGTTATTTGCATCGAGGTAGATGAAAAAGGTAACGTAAATGCCAAGGAGCAATTCACAGAATGTAAAGGCGCATTTATGATGGTAGGGAAAGATGGCAAGTTATACGCTGTTTCTGGAACAGAAGAACAAATGAAGATGATGGCAAAAAGCCCTAAGAAAAAGGTTAGCGGGCAAGTTGGTGGTAGTCAGAGGGCTTGGGTCATCTATGCAACACCAACAGATGTCCAGAAGGGTACAGAACAAACCGTAACGGGTACCATCGTTTGCTTACTACCGAGTTATGAAAAAGGTAACCTTACGCCAGTCGTATCAACTGGACCCTGTAATGAGGCTGTGCCGCATGCACATGTTGTAACTACTGCGAGCGGCCAGGTCTATATATTAAGTGGTTCTGAGGCAGCGATTAGTAACATAGAAAAGAGCTCTCAGAGGACAAATGTAACGCTAAGTGGAAAGGTTACAGGGAATCAGGGTGCCTGGATTCTTTATGTAGAATAACTAAGCTATAGTTTGACTAACAATATCAAGAGGGTTTTAGGATTCGCTAAAACCCTCTTTTCTTTAAATCCCATAACTTATAATATTTCTTCTGAAATAGATATTAGGAGATTAAAGGTTAACCCTTTTTTCTGATACCAAGCTTTTGCATACGAGAACGAAGGGTGCTGGGATTCATTCCAAGAATAGATGCAGCACCTCGTTTACCATCAATTATCCAATCAGTCTCTTCTAAAACACTAAGAATATGCTTACGTTCTATATCCTCTAGCGCTTTTGA
>JAHFBK010000209.1 GCA_023250035.1 Candidatus Dadabacteria bacterium | reverse complement strand
AAGACTAGGAATAAAATCAAAGTTTATTGCAGGACTCAGGGTCACAGATGCCGAAACTATGGAAATTGTAGAGATGGTTCTTGTCGGAAAGGTAAATCAGGAAATAATAACTGCGATAAACTCCCTTGGTGGGAATGCAGCAGGTGCTTCGGGTAAAGATGGAAGGATTATAGTTGCAAAGAAGGTTGATATATCAAATATGATTGATGATGGAGGAGACATAGCAGAGGATGCAGACTTAGGCATGGTAGGAGAGGTGGAAAGAATAAATCCACAACTGATAAAAGTCCTTGAAAGCGCAGGGTTCATTACAGTAATAGCTCCGATCGGGTTCGATGAGGAGGGGAGGTCTTACAATATAAACGCCGATCATGTTGCAGGAAAGATTGCAGGGGCGCTTCAAGCAGAGAAATTGATACTCCTTACAGATGTACCAGGGATACTGGATGAAGAAAAAAACCTAATTTCTTCGCTTACGGAATCGACTGCAAGGGAACTTATGAAAAATGGAATTATCACAAGCGGGATGATACCAAAAGTTAGATGTGCTATTGAGGCTCTCCACGAAGGTGTAAACAAAGCCCACATAATTGATGGAAGGGTAGAACACGCATTAATCCTAGAAATATTTACAGATGCTGGAGTTGGAACTGAGATACTGCTTTGAAAACAGAAGAGATAATAGCCAGATTTGAGAGATACGTGATGAATACCTACAGCCGTCACCCAATAGTACTCGTGGGTGGAGAGGGTTGCTGGGTAAGAGATATTGACGGTAAAAAATATCTAGACTTTATCACAGGAATCGCAGTAACAAACCTAGGTCATAGCCATCCTGCTGTAGTTAAAGCCATAGAGGATCAGGCTCGGAGTTTGATCCATGTATCGAATCTATTTCACATCCAGCCACAGGTTGAACTAGCCGAAATTCTTGTAAAGAATTCATTTGCCGACAAGGTGTTTTTTTGTAACAGTGGGGCTGAGGCAAATGAGGGAGCAATAAAATTAGCAAGAAAATGGGGAACGGCAAACGGCGGACGATATAAAATAGTTTCTGCTCTAGGCTCTTTTCACGGAAGAACACTTGGTGCCCTTAGCGCAACCGGGCAAAAGAAATATCAAAAGGGATTTAAACCCCTAGCAGGAGGTTTTAAGTTTGTTCCATATGGAAAAATCGAGCCGCTAAGATCCGCCCTGGGTGATGAAAAAGTGTGTGCCGTAATACTTGAGCCTATACAGGGTGAAAACGGTGTCATAATTCCACCAGATGACTATCTGCCAAAAGTGAGAGGGATATGTACGCAGAAAAACGTACTTTTGATTCTTGATGAAATCCAGGTTGGACTTGGAAGGACAGGTAGATTATTTGCATACGAACACTACGGGATAGAGCCGGACATAATGACACTTGCAAAGGCTTTAGGAGGTGGCATTCCTGCAGGGGCTGTTCTAGCCCGTGACGAAGTCGCACTATATCTAACCCCAGGCTCACATGGCTCAACATTAGGTGGAAATTTACTTGCTATGCATTCGGGATGTGCTGTTTTAAGAACGATCCTAGGAGATGGACTTCTTGATAATGCTGATTTAATGGGAAAATATTTTCTTGAAAAACTTAGAACCCTTGCAGATAAGTATAAATTGATAAGAGAGATTAGGGGTAAGGGGCTTATTCTTGGAGTAGAACTCAGGAGTAAAGATATAGGTAAAGGAATTATCAAAAAGTGTTTAGAAAAAGGGGTTCTTCTTAATCTAACAGAGGAGAAGATTATAAGAGTTCTTCCACCACTCATAGTTACACGCGAAGAGATTGATTTCGCAGTTGAAAAGCTCGATGAATCTTTTCAAGCTGTGTCCTGAGTTTATCGAAGGGAGGTTTCTTAATGTCCAGACACTTTCTTAGCATTTTTGACTTAAAGAGAGGGGAGATCGAATCCCTTCTTAAGAGGTCTTTTGAACTAAAGCAATTAAAGAAAAGCGGAGGTCATGCTCATACACTAAAAGGGAAAGTTGCGGGCATGATTTTCGAGAAATCTTCAACCAGAACAAGAACTTCATTCGAAGTTGGAATGATAGACCTCGGAGGAACCGCTATATACATAAGCTCACGCGATACCCAGCTTGGTCGTGGGGAGACAATTGCCGACACAGCTCGCGTACTCTCATCTTATCTTGATGGAGTAATAATCAGAACATTTGGTCAGGAAAGAATTGAGGAATTTGCTAGAAATTCGTCGGTTCCCGTTATTAATGCCCTTACTGACCTTGAGCATCCATGTCAAATCGTATCCGATTTATTTACAATAAAGGAGAAGGGTATTGACATTCCGAAAATGAAACTCGCCTTTGTTGGCGACGGAAACAACATAGCTAACTCTCTTATTGGTGCTTCTGCTATTTTAGGATTTCATCTAGCTATTGCGAGTCCCAAGGGGTACGAGCCTAATAGTGATTTAATAAGACGCGCTACTAGTATCAAAAACGAAAAAATTGAGATTATAAATGACCCGAAGGAAGCTGCAAAAAGAGCGGATGTGCTTTACACCGATGTCTGGGTAAGCATGGGTCAGGAAAATGAGATAAAAGAAAGGCTAAAGGTATTTGAGCCATATCAGATAAATAGTGAGCTCCTTACCTTTGCAAAGCCCAATGTATTGGTCATGCATTGTCTTCCTGCTCATAGGGGCGAAGAGATTACAGATACCATTGTTGATGGACCGAATTCAGTTATATTTGACCAAGCGGAAAATAGACTTCATACTGGAAAAGCTATACTTGAGATGTTTATTGCATGAAGTACATAGTTCTACTACTTAATGTTTAAACTATCTTAAGACAAACGGCTTTTAAATCACGGGAAATTAGTAATCCTCATCAATGTTTAATCGTGTAGGGTAATCTATATCAAATGCATTTCTTATAGGTTCTGAGTCTAGAACGTAATAGCCGCCTTTTACAAAGATATTTAATAGCGCAATAGGTGGACGAATAAACAA
>JAHFBK010000097.1 GCA_023250035.1 Candidatus Dadabacteria bacterium | reverse complement strand
GGAGGGGTAGTAAAGATTATGTGTAGGACTAAAATCCGCTACTTTTACACAAAACATCAGCTAAGGTTTGTGCTTGCTAAAGTTATTGAACTCCTATACAGCCACCTTCTGACATCTTCCAATTTTTACATTCGGAGCGACTACACTTACCTTCAAAATAATCTTGTTCCAAACACTCGGAACCGTCAAGAAAAACGCAAACGGCATATTCAGCTGTCCAACTACCCATATTATCATTCCTGTTTTCTATCTTAAATCCTTGGCGCTCGCAGTAGGTAAACTTCTGTCCGCACTTTCCTCTGAGGAAATCCCAAGCATTGCAGTTGGTTCCATCTGGAAAAATGCAGTATCTGTCTTCAAGTTTATAACCTAATTTCTCACAATAAACTGAGGCAGGATTAGGGGACCCTAGAGTGCCTGATTTTTTCTCAGAAGGTTGTTCTTCCGCCGTTGTTATTGTTTTGGATGATAAAACTAAACCAATTCCTATAATTGCAAATAAAAAAATTACTAGGATGACATAATTTTTTCTCCTTTCTATTATCATAATAACCTTTTTCTTTTGATTGACGTGGCCTCGCCTGGCTTCAGACCAAGAACTCTTAAACTCAAGACAGAACTCGCAATTTCTTTTACTTTTTCAGGTGGTATTTTAAATTTGTCAATGATTGAACTTACGGTTTGACTGCTAGTTATATGCTCAATAGCGAATGATGTCTCGTTAATTATTTTAACATCGTGAAATCCCGCCGCTCTTATTTCCCTTAAGTATTCGTTTTTGGATATCGCTCCGGAAACACAACCAATATAAGCCTCGATGGAGTTCTTTATGAAATTCGGAAGCTGGCTGAGTAACACTATGTCAGAGATCAGCAGTCTGCCACCTGGTTTTAGAACCCTGAACGCTTCTGAGAAAACCTTTCTTTTGTCAGGTGAGAGGACGATAACACAGTTTGAAATTACTACATCAACAGAGTTATCAGCAACGGGTAGATTTTCAATCTCTCCGAGTCTAAACTCAACATTCTCATAATTGCCTTTCTTTGCGTTTTCTCTTGCTTTCTCAATCATCTCAGGTGTCATATCAACGCCTATGACTCTTCCATTCTTTCCGACTTTATTTGCCGCAAGGAAGCAGTCGAATCCTGCTCCTGAACCAAGATCAAGCACCACCTCACCTTCTCCTAAAGAGGCAAAGGCAACCGGGTTCCCACAGCCAAGCCCTAAATTCGAATCTTCAGGAACAGCTTTAAGTTCTTCGTCCGAGTATCCTATTCTCTTACTTATTTTGTGGGCAGAGTTGCTACTTCCACATGAGGATTCTATAGTGCCACAACAAGAACTTTCCTGTTTCACTATCTTGGCATATCGTTCTCTTACGACTTTCTTTATTTGCTCCTTCATCGTTTTCAATAACCTCCAAAGCTATTTACCCTCACTATAATCATATCTTTTGTTAGGTCAAGGGAGTTCTAATTTAAAAGCTGAGGCTTATCTTGTCAGCTTACTCTTTTGCAATCTTTTAGGGTATGATCAAGGCTCTGTGAACGAAGGTTCCGAAGGTTCAGTGACCGCGTAATCGCGCTCCCAGCCTTCGTGTTGTAGGGTAATGGACTCGAAGGCGACGGAAGTATCGTTAGCATCAAGATCGCTGAGTGCAACATAATCAGAAGGCCAGCAACGATAGACCTTGAAGGCCATAACCAGTTGTCCAGCTTCATTATATAGCTCTATAATGATATCCTTGCGAAAGTCCTTTAACGAAACTTCGGCACCGAGGGTTGAGCCATAGTTCCAGACCTTATTGGCCCATCTTTCAAACTCCATATCGTGGGTGCGACCTCTCATTAGCACAATTGGCTCATAGGAGGTCTGTCCAGGCGATTTGCGTGCGGTACTAGGGTCTCCGCCCTCGCGGTGAATGACAACCTCTGTCACTCGCCTTAAGTAACTCATCTTGGAAACCCCAGCGACGTATCTACCATCCCACTTGATACGAAATTTGAATTGCTTGTATGGATCGAAACGATCGGGATTTATGCTGAATTGTACCATTGTTACACCTCCATATGTATTATCTAATCACAATATCTCATTATTAATAAGAGACTGAGTGAATTTTTAATTGGGCTTTCCTTGAAGAACCGAGAAGAGGGCGGGTCTCAACATTCAACTTCTATTTGCTTCAATTTTTCTCCTACATCCTTTTTTACTTCTATAATGTCAAAATTTGAGACCCGCCCTCCTTTCTTGCTATGGCTTAATTGTAGTCCCTAGTATTTTTAAAAACTTTGCTAACTACTCAGGGTGCGCTGGCCAGGCTGGAGCAGAAACCAGATTGCCGTCCACATAAGCTTTGTCAACCGGTATGTTCACAAACTCGCCGCCCACGCGCTTTATATCCGGTCCTACGGCATAGTAGGCGGAGCAACTCCTCCCTTCAACCACACCGGCTGCCACTAGAACCTGTGCAGCATGGCAAATCGCCGCAACTGGTTTATTCGTCTTGGTAAAATGACGCACGATGTCTAGCACATTCTCGTTTAGACGAATGTATTCAGGCGCGCGCCCGCCTGGAATTACGAGGGCATCATAGTCTTCTGCTTTCACTTCATCGAAAGTAGCGTTTAAGGCGAAGTTGTGGCCAGGCTTCTCACTGTAAGTCTGGTCACCCTCAAAGTCGTGGACGGCTGTTCGAACTTTCTCACCCGCTTTCTTGCCCGGACAGACTGCATGGACAGTGTGCCCCACCATCAGTAGCGCCTGAAAAGGCACCATCACTTCATAATCTTCCACATAATCACCAACAAGCATCAAGATTTTCTTTGCACTCATGTTTGGACACCTCCTTTCTGATAGCTTATATTCTACGAATTGTGCTGAACTTCGGATATGTAAGCAAGGTCGTTAGTATCAATTATAATTCCTTTGAAAATCTTTACCTTTTCGTTCGTCTATAATCTGCCTTTATTGCAGCCTATTTCAGTTTAAAAATTTGTCGCGACTCTTCTTCTATATTTTTATGGATGACACGCAAAGGACATTCTTTTGTCCATTTCTTTGTTGCTGCCTTTTTCTTGTTTCGTACTGGCTCAAAGTGATGAATTGCAAGGCATTCAAGTTTCGGTGTTTGGCTTGCGGATTTAGATGGGAAAATATCAATTCGTTTTGCATCTTTAAACCAAAATTTAATAAAATGAGATGAGGGACGGCTTCCTCCAATACCTGTTCTCCCGACATATATACATTTTTCATTTCCCCAAAAAACATAAATACAATTTATTAAGTTTGGAAATTCTTTTCTAAACCATTCTTCGAACAAACTCTTTTTTTCATCAACGCCATGACCTTTAATATGCCAAGCTCTCTTCCCACGGATGTACTTATCAAATTCTAATTTGGCTAACTTATTTGCTAAAGCATGCGATGCAATTTCTTGTAAATTTGAAATTCCGTTATTCACAAACTTTCTTGTGATTTTAGGAGGATGACCAGGTTTTTTCGAACCAATCGCCGAACGTAGCCAGTAAGTACGCTTCTGAAATAATTCATCCAACGCATTTTCAAATTTGTTTATGTGTGCCATCTTTCTCTACTGCTCAGCAAACAGAATATTCTCATTTGTGACATACCGCAATGGACTAAAATTGATGCAGCATGCAAGGTGTGTTACTTTAATAGCGTGAGCGATAGAAAATCTAATCAAAATATAGAGACCGATTCCTTTGACAGGGAGCTTTTCGGAGAACTTGAGGCTACATCCGAGGAACTCAAGAACCTTATCGAACGTGGTTCGCACCTGCTACCTAATTTCCGATCTTTGATTCTGGATTTATTTGCGAGCTTCTATAAATATAACGTCATAACTCTGCCTGAAGACGAAGTTAAAAGAAGTGTGCTTATGGGCAGAAAGCTCGTTGAAAAGGCTCTCTCAAGTGAAGATTATAAAGAGTTAAGAGAGGAGACAATTCTCAATGATTTTAATTCCGCTATTGCAACACTTACTTTGGGAGGAGAAGTAATCAAGTGGGTGAAGTCGGAAGACGGGCCATCTGAAAAGTCACTTATTAAAGAGTGGGAGCTTGAAAAAGCTGAAGATAACTTAGACGAGCTCAAAGATGAGGTCGAGACCTGGGAAGAAATTGAAAAGAAAAAATCGTCCAATAAATCTCTTAAAGAAGGAAAGAAAAAAACCCAGTTTGAGCTAAGGTCTCAGGAGGGAGAGTTGAAAGACCTTCAAAAAGAACAAAAAGAAAAACTCGAACGGATGGATTTAAAGCTTCAAAATCTCGTCCGGTCTTCCTTAAGGCAGGTATCAGAGAGGGTTGATGAGGTAGAAAAAGAACTTATGGAGTGGGGTGCATCGATGGGAATGCCGGAAGAAAAACCTATTGGGGAAAAGCTCGATCTTGCGGAGAAACTATTTAAAAACGAGAAACTTAGAAGGCTTGCACTCTTGGTTGGAGGTCTTAAAGAAGAGATGTTTTCTTCAAGAAGAAAAATCTGGTCAAAAAGGGGAAGCGAAGTCTATGACATTTCGCTTGGAAATGACATAGGGAGGATTATTCCAGCAGAGTTATCATTTCTAAGACACAAAGCATTACGAAAGGATTTTCTAAAAAGGTTAATCGAGGGAAGGCTTCTTCAATACTATCTAAAAGAAGAAAAGGGTAGAGGTCCACTTATTGTATGTGTTGATGGCAGCTCTTCAATGGAAGGGGACAAGGAAATGTGGGCAAAAGCGGTGTGCTTGAGTCTTCTTGAAATTGCAAGAAGGCAGAGAAGAAAATTCTCTGTGATTGTGTTTTCTTCAAAGGGGACACAGCTTAAGGTTTTTGGCTCTGGAGTGAAAGAGAACTGGCGAATGAAAGAAGAAGAGATAATAGAACTTGCTGGTTATTTCCCGGGTGGAGGAACAGACTTTGAGGATCCGCTTGATAAGGCGTTGGAGTTTCTTAAAGAGTCAAAGTTTAAAAGAGGCGACATTGTCTTTATTACTGACGGTGAGTGTGATGTTAGGGATGAGTGGCTTAAAATTTTTCTTGATAAAAAAGATAAGATCAAATTCAAGGTGTTTTCCGTGCTTATTGATTTAACGGGTAAAGAAACAGTGGAATCCCTTAAAAAATTTAGCGATAAAGTAACCACCATATCAAAACTCACATCTAAGGACGCAAGAGGTATTTTTCTCAGTCTGGATTAAAACCATCTTGACCTTAAAGTAAACAGAGGGTTATATCTATTTATGGGCGAACACTAGGTTCGCCCCTACTTAATTATGCGACCTACCTGGGCTGAGATTGATATCAATTCGCTAAAATCAAATTTTCTCCAAGTGAAAAGAATCGTTGGTAAAGATGTTGGTGTCATCTCAGTAGTAAAGGCAGATGCTTATGGTCACGGTTCAATTAATGTATCAAAAGCATTAATCGAATCAGGAACCAACTTGCTTGGGGTTGCAACAGTTGAAGAGGCCCTTGAACTTAGGTATTCCGGAATAGATAGTCCAATATTATTACTCGGTGGAATTCAGCCAGATGAGGTCGAGATTGTGATTAAGAACAATCTAATACCTTCCTTGTTTTCACTAGCTTCAGCTCATGCCATTAATACATATGCAGAAAAGATAGGCAAGAAGGTTAGGTATCATTTAAAGGTTGATACAGGGATGAACAGACTAGGTGTGGGTTTGAGCGAGATCTGTGATTTTCTTGAAGATCTCCTAAATTTTAGAAATCTTGAATTAGAGGGGGTTTTCACCCATTTTGCGAATGCAGATGTGGACTCGAGAGAACCAACTTTAAAACAGATTTCAGTATTTAACATGATACTTTCACTCATTAACCGGGCTGGGTTAAACCCTAAATACATCCATTCAGCAAATAGCGCAGCAATTCAGAGGTTTCCTGAATCTCATATGAATCTCGTTAGGCCTGGAATAATGCTATACGGTGCTGGAAGAATGGGAGTCTGTGGTGAGCCCTTAGGCCGTTCGACCCTTTCGACAAGCTCAGGACTCACGGCTCAGGACATTCCTAGTCGAACTAACTTTGAACTAAAACCCGTAATGAAGCTGAAGACAAAGATTACCCAGTTAAAGCGCATTACTGCAGGGACGCCTGTAAGCTACGGAGGAACATTCATAGCATCAAGACCATCAATAATTGCAACTCTTCCTATTGGCTATGCAGACGGATACATGAGAAGGCTTTCAAATCGTGCTAAGGTTTCAATTAGAGGTTTTACCGCACCTGTTGTAGGTACTGTTTGCATGGATATGACGATGGTTGATGTAACAGAAGTACCGGGAGCGATAGTTGGGGATGAAGTAGTGCTTTTTGGTGACGAGATGGTTTCAGCAGACGATGTTGCTAGATGGGCAGATACCATTCCTTACGAAATCTTTTCAATAACAGGGAAAAGGGTTCCTCGGGTTTATATTTAACGATTGGTAGGGGCGAGCGGCCGCTCGCCCCTACAGGAAATTTTCCTAGATTTTCTATTCTTTTGAAGTTAGAGTTAAATACTCATGTTTCATATACTTAAATGGTTATCATATAGTTTCTGTATCTGTTTACTTATTTTATTCTTTATTGGAGAAAATTCTTCTTCAGGAGAAGAGGATTTCAGTTTGGTTCCACTTTTCGATAGTGATCAAGATAAAACTCAGAAGACTCAACAGGTGGATGCCCTGGGTCCATTTATAACTTCAAAGAAAAGCGATACAAGATTTGAGTATGGCTTTCATCCGCTGTTTTATCTTGTAGAGGATACGGAAAATGATTCTACAGAATTCGATTTTCTTTACCCACTTGCTACTTATGACAGGAGGGAAAATGACAGAAGGTTTCAATTTATTTTCTACCTCCTTTTTTATGAGACAGTTCACACAAGGAGTGGATTTGTGGAGAACGAATTCCATCTTTTTCCATTTATTTTCGCTAAGAATGCCGAGGATAAAAATAATAGCTACTTAGCTTTATTTCCGGTTTATGGGAACTTAAAAAATAAATTTTCAAGGGATGAAATTGATTTTTTTCTCTTCCCGCTTTTTCTTAGGACTAAAAAGGATGAGGCTATTAACTATAGTTTACTCTGGCCGTTTTTTGGCTATTATACGGGTGGGGGTCAAAAGGGGTTTAGGTTCTGGCCCCTTTTTGGGTATAGAAAAAAGGAAGGGTCGTTCGAGGAAAAATTTGCCCTCTGGCCTATTTTCGCCTCCAAGAGAAGGGTTTTTTATGGTGAAGAGATAAGGTCACTTTCAGTTTTGCCTTTCTATTCTGTTGTAGAAACAGATCAGAGAAGCCAAACCACTTATCTCTGGCCTTTTTTTAATCACCTTGTGGATAAGAAAAGAGGAATTGAAAGGTGGGATGTGCCATGGCCACTTTTTAACATTACAAGAGGAAAGGAGGAGGAAGAAACAAGGGTGTTTCCCTTCTATGCGAATGAGAAAAGCGGGAAGGACGAAGAGGGTTTCTTTCTATGGCCGCTTTATAGATATGATAGAGGAACATTTGAGGATCATAAAAGAACAAGAAACAGCGTTCTTTTTATTCTCTATTCAGATATAAAAGAGGAGCCGATTATTGAAGGGGGAAGAAGCGGAAGAAGGATAGACTTCTGGCCACTATTTACCTATAAAAGAGATAGAGAAGGAAACGCTAATTTTCACTTTCTTTCCATCTTCGAACCCTTTCTATCAAACAACGAAGGTATAGAAAGAAACTATTCCTCTTTTTGGAGGCTATACCAGTGGAAAAGATATAAGGATGGAAGAAAGACCTCGACTTTTTTATGGAATATGTTTAAAAGCGAAAGTGGAAAGGAAGGTATAAAAATAAATTTTCAACCCATAATTCCTGTCTTTTCTTACAAGAACTGGGAGGGTGAATCGAAGGTTTATTTTCTTGGAGGACTCTTTGGCTATAAATCTGACCCTTATAAAAAAACAATAAAATTATTTTACATACCAATTAACATTTCTTCTCAAGAAAACACAACTGAGGAGGAGGTTCGAAAAGATGAATAGCATAACTGCGTTTTTTCATACCACTGGAGAGATTCTTCAGCTTCTTATGGAGAGCATCTTTTGGTGCAAGGCTGCTCTTAGTAATCGAGAGAAGATATTTAGACAGATGCTAGAAATCGGAAATCAGACACTCCCAGTAGCTGCTCTTATCTCGCTATTTATCGGCGGCGTGCTTGCGCTCCAATCTGGTCCCACCCTTGCTCAGTTTGGAATCGAAGAAAATATCGGGGGGATCGTTGGGTTATCATTCGTAAAAGAACTGGGACCTGTTATGGCTTCCGTGCTTGTTGCAGGTAGGGTAGGTTCCGCTATGGCTGCTGAGCTTGGTTCTATGAGTGTCTATCAGGAGATAGATGCGCTTAAAACTATGGATATTAATCCCATCCGATTTCTCGTAATGCCAAGGTTCATTGCATGCTTTATCGCTCTTCCACTTCTCGTAATATACATGGATGTGATAGGGTGGTTTGGCGGTGCCGTAGTTTCATCGGTAAATTCTGATATTCATGTCCCTTTTAGCGTGTATTATAGAAATCTCTCTGAGCTAGTAGATTTTTCTGATGTCCTAAATGGCTTAGTTAAGGCTACGGTTTTTGGTATAATAATTTCAACAGTCTGCTGCTACGTAGGGCTTAAGACTAAGGGAGGTCCGAGAGAAATAGGAACTTCGGTGACAAAGGCAGTAGTTCTATCGTTTATATTGATTTTGGTTTTTGATTATTTTATTACAAGGCTTTTAATCTTGC
>JAHFBK010000096.1 GCA_023250035.1 Candidatus Dadabacteria bacterium | reverse complement strand
AATTTTAGGAGGACGACCATGCCACAGACATTACACATCGAGCGCCACTTCACTGCTAGTGATGTGGTTAGAGACATAGTTATTGGAATGTCAGACGGATTGACAGTTCCTTTTGCACTAGCAGCGGGGCTATCAGGCGCTGTGGCCTCCACCGGTATCATTGTTACCGCCGGCCTGGCTGAGATAGCGGCTGGCTCGATTGCCATGGGCTTGGGAGGCTACCTCGCAGCCAAGAGCGATTTGGAGCATTACGAGAGTGAGCGGATTCGCGAGCAAATGGAAATCAAAGAAAAACCTACGGCAGAGACAACTGAGGTAGTAGATGTGTTTCGATCCTATGGTCTCACAACTGAGGAAATCGCTCCAATTGTTGAACGCTTACGTAATCGCCCAGAAGCATGGGTTGACTTCATGATGCGCTTTGAGTTGGGCTTGGAAAAACCAGATCCCAAACGCGCTCTGACAAGTGCGTTGACTATTGCTGGCGCATATATTCTGGGCGGAGCAATTCCTTTAGCTCCATATATGCTGCTTGCGAGTGCAACGGTAGCGCTGGGGTTATCCATCTTGGTCACTCTTGCTGCCCTGCTGATTTTTGGCTATATCAAAGGTCGGTTTACTGGTCCACGCCCCTTACGGAGTGCGCTTCAGACTGCACTTATCGGTGGACTCGCTGCATTCGTAGCTTTTATAATTGCAAAGATTATTTCATAAAAACTGGTTTGCCTAACTAAATCTCATTCATCAGGATCATTGCTACTTATCAACAATTCTAAATCATTATATTAACGGAACCCTTTGCTCACCTTAGCTTTGCACTTGGAGATGTTGTGTAAACGCCCGATTTGTTGGATAGTATTTCTAAATAGAGCAATCCATTATGAACCAACACCCTCAGGCATTTTGGAGTATTCCTGCTGCTGAGTTGCTTGAACGACTTAAAACAACTCCTCAGGGTTTAACGAGAGGCGAAGCCCAGGAACGACTCACACGCTATGGGTACAATCTCCTAAAACCCAGAAAACGGTTTGACGCACTTTCGCTTTTTCTAGCTCAATTCAAGAGTCCAATTATCCTCATACTTATCTTTGCAGCAGCATTATCTTTTTTCCTTGGTGATCATACTGACGCAGTCATAATCTTAGCAATAGTCTTTGTAAGTGGCCTTCTCGGATTCTGGCAGGAACGGGGGGCGGCAAACGCAGTGACAAAGTTGCTTTCTATCGTAGAGATAAAAGCGATTGTGATTCGCGATGGAAACTCCATAGAAATCCCTGTTGAAGAGATTGTGCCCGGAGATCTTGTCATCCTTAATGCCGGAGACGTCATACCTGGAGATTGCTTAATTTTAGAATCCAAGGATCTTTTTGTTGATGAAGCGGCTTTGACAGGTGAAACCTATCCTGTAGAAAAAACCGCTGAAACGTTGCCACCAGAAACGCCTCTCAGTAAACGTACGAACACTCTCTTTATGGGAACTCACGTTATTAGTGGTAATGCAATAGCAGTGGTTGTGTACACCGGAAAAAAAACCGAATTTGGCAAGGTTTCTGAACGGTTGAAACTCAGGCCACCTGAAACAGAATTTGAACGCGGCGTAAGGCGATTTGGATATTTTCTCATGGAGGTCACACTGGTACTGGTAATTGCCATATTCGCTATTAATGTCTACCTAGCACGCCCAGTTTTGGACTCCTTTCTCTTTGCTTTAGCACTGGCTGTCGGCTTAACCCCGCAACTGCTGCCGGCGATTATCAGCATCAATCTCGCCCACGGTGCCAAACGTATGGCGCTGAGCAAGGTGATTGTCAAACGCCTCTCCTCTATCGAAAACTTCGGTAGTATGAACGTACTCTGCTCGGACAAGACCGGCACCCTAACAGAAGGGGTTGTGCGCTTACACTCAGCCATTGATACCGACGGTAATGAAAGCGAAAGAGTCCTTCTTTATGCCTATCTAAACGCTTCTTACGAGACTGGCTTTACAAACCCGATAGATGAAGCCATCCGTAACCAATGTCAGTTCGATGTGTCGACCTACCAAAAGCTGGATGAGGTACCGTATGATTTTATTCGAAAGAGACTTAGCATCTTAGTCTTGAAAGACGATAGAAAACTGATTGTGATGAAGGGCGCGCTCCAGAATGTGCTCTCTGTCTGTTCATCCGCGGAGAAATCTTCTGGAACAATCGTTGATCTAACTGATGTGCAGGAATGCATCCAGAAGCTTTTTGAAGATTTTGGAACTAAGGGTTTTCGCATGCTAGGAATTGCATATCGGGATATAAGTCCTGACTCACACATCACTAAGGACAGTGAAACTAATATGACATTTTTGGGATTTCTCATTTTTTATGATCCACTAAAACCTAGGATTTTCGAGACTATTAGCCACCTCAAACAACTTGGTATTTCACTAAAAATCATATCCGGAGACAATCAAATCATTGCTTCCTATGTCGGCCAACAGGCAGGGTTAGCAAATTCACAGATCCTCACAGGCAATGAGCTTCGCCACATGAGCAATGAGTCTCTACTTAAACGAGTGAACGACGTAAACGTCTTCGCTGAGGTCGAGCCCAATCAGAAAGAACGCATAATCCTCTCTCTAAAAAAAACCGGTAATGTCGTGGGTTATATGGGAGATGGCATCAATGATGCCTCGGCACTCCATGCCGCCGATGTCGGCATTTCTATTGATAGCGCTGTGGATGTTGCCAAAGAGGCAGCCGACATCGTGCTGCTTGAAAAGGACCTAGGTGTCCTTGAGCAGGGTGTGCGAGAGGGGCGAACGACCTTTGCCAATACGCTGAAATATGTATTCATGGCGACAAGCGCTAATTTCGGAAACATGTTCAGCATGGCAGGGGCATCCCTCTTTTTGCCATTTCTTCCATTGCTACCCAAGCAAATTCTGCTTACAAATCTACTGACCGATTTTCCAGAGATGGCCATAGCTACCGATAGCGTAGATCCCGAATTGGTTGAGCAGCCTAGGCGCTGGGACATCAAGTTCATACGCAACTTTATGCTAACATTCGGTACTGTGAGTTCTGTGTTTGACTATTTAACCTTTGGTGTGCTTCTTCTTATCCTCCATGCTACAACTGATCAATTCAGAACTGGTTGGTTTATGGAGTCTGTTGTTTCAGCCTCGGTGATTGTACTGATTATTCGAAGCCGCAAACCCTTCTTCAAGAGTAAGCCAGGCAAATATCTGTTGATGGCAACTCTATTGATTGTCGTTCTGACCCTGATTTTTCCTTTTACACCACTTGCAAAACTCTTCGGCCTTAGACCTGTGCCATTATCGTTTCTTTTGGTGTTGGGTGTGATTGTCATTATCTACATTATCGCAGCGGAAATAGCGAAAAGGGTCTTTTACAGGAGGGTGAACTTTTCAAGAGGAAACGTCTTATTAGACAGAGAACGTTGACCTACATCTTCTAAATCCAGGGTGAAGGATTTATCCAAATAAAATCATTCAATCAAAGGCGCTCTGGCTTTTCTCAAGATTCTACAATGATTCTAGTGAATTAGATAATAATTCATTTTTCTCAAGCTAATTAGGAGATTGACAGTAAGCTTAAATACATTGAACCAAATAGTCTAACAAACGAATTCGCCTAATTTCCCATGAATTGAGAAAGCGGGGGACCCAGGACTTTGGGACGAATCATCCTGATGATATGGAGTGTTACCTTCTTGACCCGATCCTGGCAGCTTCATGAATGTGAATAAATTTAAGCTTAATATGATATTACGAGGAACCACTAACTCTTTTTAGTGCAGGAGATACTAGATTTGGGTGATATTTATGAATCTCCTCGGCAAGCATTCTTATAATATCTTTAATATCCCACTGTGCGCCCTCAGACATTCTAAGGTTAGTAAGATGATACAGTTCCCATAGGTCAAAATTTCCGATTATGCGCCTGTTATGTGCATTTGTGACAATGTAGTCTGCAACTTCGGGAAGGTTTTCATTCATTAATTTTTCATATAAATTCTCACTCCTAGTCGCTGCGTTTTCGAGCAATTCCTCTGATCCAGATTGTCTAACATTTGGAGGCACTGTAATTCCATTTGAGACACTTGGCTCCTGAGTTATCCAGTTCACCTTCCTGTGTCTCAATAGCTGATGCCAGCAGGCTTCACTTACGACGAACTCTGCCTCATATTCAATGAGCTTGAAAACATTTAGTGGATTATCATGTTTATCGAGTTTCTCTATTACCTTTCTAAGTATTATAAATTTACTCTCCAAGTCTGTTTTTTGAGTTTCTTTCTCAATATCCTCGTATCCTAAGCCTGAATGTTCAAAAAGGATCGCCTTTATCATCTTATCTATCGCTACTTCTTCGGGATTAGATTTATCCTTTCCAGTCCAGTCTAATAACCTGACTGTAGGGGTTTGATTAATCAAACCCATGCTCTTTGGGGGAGAAATAGAATGAGATATGTATTCAAGCTCATGTCTTGTCTCTTTAATGTACTTGTTTTCACTTGCGTATTTTACCAGAGTAGGCATAGAGAACCTTACTTCCATTTTTATCTGCTCTGCCCTCTTTCTTGCCTCTCGGTATTTGCTCGAAAGGAGTTTTGTGAGAGAATCCTCTATAGCCCTTGCGTTGCCACTCATTCCCAAATTCGTATAGGTTGCAAGACTAAGAGCATATCTTGCATCCTCAAAAGCGATTTTTTCCAGTGCTCTAAGGTGTGTTTTTTCATCTGTTCCTTCTGGAATAGGAATTTCATTCTTTAGAAACTCGTAAAGCCTATCGTTTATTTGGACGTAAGTATCGTATAGGTAATTATTTAGTTCTATGTATTCGTCAAGAAGAGGAGGTTTTTCAGTTAGTTCCTCTGGGACATAGAAATCACCCCTTCTGGGCTTCTGGTATCTCTGGGAGTATTCAGTAAAGGACAGATATTCATTTGAAAGCTCTAAAAGGGATGAAAATAGACGGGATACATTTTCAATCCCTATGTGAACCGTTGCGTGCTCTGCAACTGATGCATGACCGTAGTGGAGAACCCACTTTTCATGAAATTTAGTCGCTCTCTCCCGGCCAAGCTCTTCTTCTTTTATTACAACACCAATATTTTCTCTGAAGCCCTTAGGACTTCTACTTACATAAGCAAATATGACAGCTATTACTTCTTCTGGGAGATTACTTACAGTGTATATGTCCTTGTCAGTGTTTGAGACGTATTTTTTTATTTCATCAGGGACTAAATCCTTTTCTTCAGACATTTATCCTCTACTAATACAGGATGCACGATTCATGATGCAGGATGTATAATAAGATACGTTTATCTTGCATCCTGCATCTTTTTTATCTCCAGAACTCCCACCACTTTTTCTTTCATTAATGGGGTTGATTATAAAACAGCTCTGCTAAAGTAGGCGTAATAAAATTCATAAGAAAGAGTATCCCCAAATCTGAGAGACCGAGAAGCACCTCACCATCTTCGGACTCACTTCCGAGAAGTACGGATGACAACCGCTTTGCAAAATGAATCTGGGTAGCAGAGCTAAGTGCATCTCCCCTCTGTCTGTCAAGGTTTCTGTACTCTTCTATTCTTTCAAACAATGAATTGTCCAATCCACCAACTCTATCTACAAACTGCCCAACAAAACCCCCGACTTCTTCAGTGCTCTGAAGATAACCATTCATTCTTAGTAGAATCGGAAGGGCATGAGTGGTAAATCCAAGGATTTCTTCACGCACTCCTTCTTTTTTTTGTGGAGTAATTTCGTAGAAATACTCTGCAAACTCAGGTTTGCTTATAATTTCATTAACCCCTTTATTAAATTTATCAGCAAGTAATTCGGACTTTCTGTTTAGTTCTTCTGGCTTGCTTTTATTTTTCATTATATTTTTACTCTTTTATGTCTTAAGAATATATCAAAGTTGTCCTAATAATGCTACCCTCGAAAAAAGTATAGATTAGAGGGATAAATAGCAGAGGCATATCGAAAGCAATCTGTTTGAATTACCAGATGAATGGAATGAGCTTATATGGAGTTACACATGAAAATCTTTTGACTCTGTATTATCTTTATTTATTAAATAGTAGATGCATAAAACCCATAATAGGAGGTTCAACTATGACGCCGCAGGAATTGGAAAAGCTCTGGCAGGAACACACCACAGCAGAGTTCGTGAAAAGGGATGTGGAGGCGACCGTAGCGACAATGACTGATGATGCATACATCAATATCGTGCCATTGAATTTAAATGCACGGGGTAAAGATGCGGTACGGGCGTTTTACCGTGATGTGTTGATTCCGTCGGTTCCTGACGATCTTCAGGCAACAATCGTAAATCGTGTCATAGGTGAGCGATATTTAGTGGACGAAGTTAGCTTCACCTTGACGCACAGCAAGCGGATGGATTGGTTACTGCCCAACGTGCCCCCTACCTTCAAAAAGATAGAGCTTACCCACCTCGTGGTGGTAGAGTTTCGCGGTAACAAAATCGTGGGTGAGCGGGTTTACTGGGACCAGGCTACAGTTCTAAAGCAGGCTGGACTGCTGAAGGGTTAAGCTTTAAGATACCTCGATTCCTTCTTTTACTCTCTTTAACAGATAGGGAAGTACCTGACTTGGCTTCCCATAGATTACCCCATCCACATAATCATCTGCTTGGCTCTCTCTTTCACTTATTATTACTACTTTAGCCCCCCTTTCCTTTGCAAGTGTAGGAAGCGAAGACACAGGTTGAGTATCTAGAGATGAACCAACAATCAGAAAGAGATCACAATTATGAAGCATCACCCATGCCTCTCTAACTTCCCAATGTGGAGGCGGCTGTCCTGGAAAAGAAATAGCTGGTTTTAAAATATCTCCACCGCATTCCTCACACTCAGGAACATCTTTTCCTTTTTCAAGAACACCCAGAATCCTATCTATCGTGTAGTCCTTTCCACAATTAGTGCAGGTTACCCATAGCATTGTGCTATGAAGCTCTATTACCGTTGATTGTCCTGCACGATGATGAAGTCCGTCTGTTGTTTGGGTAAAAAGGCAGTCAAGCTTACCAATCATCTCAAGTTCTACAAGCGCTTCATGGGCTGGATTCGGTTGAGCGTTTGCAAGTGAGAGATAAATTTCTTTAATCTTCTTCCAATACTGGGCTCTTACATCTCTACTTGAACGAAAATCATTAATATGGGGATTAAACTTTGCATCAGAAAAATCGGGCACGCCTGATTCGACAGATAGTTCAGTTCCAGTAAGGACAACTATCTTATTTGCTTCTTTAATCCAATCAATTAGAGTCTCTAATAGGTCCTTTTTCATTTACATGGATTATAATGATTATAGCTGAAAAATGTCAACAAAAGTAAGAAACATACTTGCTAAGATTCAGACTAAACTAAGAGGATTGATGCCTTTGACGCAGATATTCAATTATCGCTGGTAGAATTGAGATAATAATTATAGCCAAGATTATGAGCGCAAAATTATTTTTGACTAACGGGATATTACCAAAAAAATAACCTCCTAAAACAAAGGTCACAATCCAACCAATACCGCCAAGAACGTTATAGATAATGAATCTTTTGTATTTCATGCATCCAATACCAGCCACAAAGGGTGCAAAGGTACGAATAATTGGAATAAATCTCGCTATAATAATTGTCTTTCCACCATATTTTTGGTAGAAGCGATGGGTGCGGTCTAGATACTCCTTGTTGAACAAACGAGATTTTTCCTTTGAGAACACCTTTGGCCCCACGAGGTACCCGATCCAGTAGTTTACAGTATCCCCAGCTATAGCTGCGATGCTAAGAAGAATAATTATCAAACTAAGATCTAGTGAACCGAGGGCGGCAACCGTACCAGTAGCGAATAGAAGTGAATCGCCTGGCAGTATGGGTGTTACTACCAAGCCAGTCTCACAAAACACAATTAAAAAAAGAATCACATATGTCAAACTGCCATAATTTCTTATGATTGAATCAAGATATTTATCGAGATGAATTAGGATGTCGGCGAAATCTTTTAGTAATTCCATGAAATATCCTCAAATTGTAGGGGGATAATTTAAATTAATTAATACAATTTCACAAGCATTAAACTGTTTTCTTATTTTATCCATTGTCCACTAGGACAAAATAAAAATTGAACCTCTACTTGTACGGATGTATCGTTATAATAGAGTTTAGAGAATTTTCACGAATCTAAACATTCGTTTATGAAGGTTTATTTAAGTAAGATTGTAGTTATTTCGCTCATTTTTATTTGTTCCCTCCTTATTCCATCTTATGCAAAGGAGATATATAAGTGGGTTGATAAAGACGGATTAGTTCACTTTACAGATAACCCTTCTAGCATTCCCGAGGAGAAAAAAGATGAGGCTATCATTATTGGAGAAATTAGTGATGGCTCAGATGAGGAGGTAGAACTCGAGGTTTTGGAAGATGCTCCAACTCAACCAGAGGAGGACAACATTCAACAAGATCTTGAAGAGGAGGGCAAAGAAGAAGCAATTAGAGAATTTTGGAGAAGCCGTGCTCTGGAGATAGAGACAAAGGAAAGGACAATTCTTCAAGAGATTGAAATTACAAAGCAGTTGATTAGCGCAAAGAAACGTGAGGTTGATTTCTTGCTTATATACGGATACTTTGCTGATTTTTCCATACTAGAGCTACGGAATCTCGAAGATTATCTAAAAGGGCTTCAATTTCAGTTGAGGTTAATCGAAGAAGAGAAAGCACAACTTAAAGATGAAGCCCGTCGAGCGGGAGTCCCACCTGGTTATCTGAGACCATAAAATATAGTTGAGTAGGCATGCTATAAAATTTCTTCCTACAACAAACAGAAA
>JAHFBK010000013.1 GCA_023250035.1 Candidatus Dadabacteria bacterium | reverse complement strand
CGTGTATGCCGGGCTGCGTGTCTTTTATCCGGAAATGGTGATCGCACCGGCAGAGCTTAAGGAAATCGAGATGCAAGAGCTGGCTGAGCTAATTAAATCATGTCGGCGTGAAGCGTCGGGTCGCAACGGTGAGATCGCTTTCTTGGCGCGGCGCGATCTTGGAATGAACTCCTCGCGAATAGTGCGCTGGTGGCGACGGCGAACGACGAACGCACGCTTGAAGACGTGGGCAGCCTCGTACGAATTAGACCGGAACAAGCGATCGGCGGATTCGGATACCAGACGGGAGAAGAACGACGCCCTCTAACAACTCGTTGCACCGGACGCATCCCGCGCCTTCATCGGCCGCGGTCTGCGCCGGTGAACTCGAGCGTTATACGTACCGATACGCGGAGAGCTGAGGGCCGGGCGAACGCTTCCGGCGACGTCGATGAGAGAGGAAGTAAGGATCACCACGAAGGTGCATCTCTGGTGGACATGGATGCAGATTGCGGCTCGGCATGTGGGGGCGGCTAGTCGAGCTCGCACGCGTACCGTGGAGCCGTTGTCATTCGAGTCCGCGGAGAGCGCCGCTCTGTCCGCGGAGTTTCAGGATTCTCTTGTTGCGATTGCGGCCGTCGCGTTTGCAATGGAGGCGCTGGACCTGGAACTAGAAGGTGCCGGCCACCAACTCGACAAGTCGCAGTTTGTAAAGCCCACGCGCACCAACAAAGGCTTCTATGTGGCGCAGCGTTTGATTCAAGTCTTCCAGTTGGATAAAAAATTCGAGGGCCGGTTACCGAGCCAACTACAAAATCTCTTTGAGTTGAGACACGAGGGTGTTCACTTCAAGTCACTAACGAAGCACGGGACCAAGCCTCACCCGAGCGGAACGAATACAGCCGAAGAGTTGACGGTCTTTACCCTCGAGAGGAGCATTGAGGCGGTTCGGCTAGGGCGGGAAATCCTCAAAGAATGTCTTGAAAGCATCAAGCTGGGGCATCATGCGTCGGCAACGGCCGTCGTAAGGGGTTGCCTGGAGTGTTAACGATGCTGGATGAAGTCCTTTCCAGCGAAGGCATATCGTTGGCCTAAAAAAGGAGAAAGTAACGGGGTCAGGTCTCAATATTTGACATATGAAGAGAATGAATGTCAAATGTTGAGACGCGACCCCATGGGTTCCTTTTTTGGTTATGCGCCAGATTAATGGCATATATACCCAGAGGTTCAACAGACGACATGAGCGTTTAGGACATTTGTTTCAGGGGAGGTTTAAAGCAATTTTGGTAGACGGAGAGAATTATCTTCTTGAACTTTGCCGTTATGTGGTTTTGAATCCTGTGCGTGCATGTATGGTGAGGTCACCTGGTCGGTACGAATTGAGTAGTTATCGTACAACAGCAGGGACGGGAAGAATTAGGTCATTTTTGACCACGGCTTCGGTACCGACACCTTATTCTTAAAGGAATATTCCTCAATCCCGGAGGAAGAAGTTGACGTTACTGAACTTCAAGGTTATCTTCTCTTACTCTACTGAGAGGCAGCGTCGAGTGAAAAGGTGTAAGTCCCGTTATTTTTTTTGCTTAGGGGTTTAGTAGAAATATATTTTGTGCTTGACAGCCATTTTCATAAGTGACCCTTTTCTGCTTCTTTTGTGACATTTTTAAGTTTATTGTAATATGAAAGAGCTATAAGACATATATTATGTAAATTATAATTAAATAATAAGTAGTTAAAGAATAGGAGGATTCATTATGGCTATCGTACGCAAGAGTTTTGATTCGTACAAGGTACAATACACGGCCTCGAAGCGGGATTTGCCGTTGGCAAGCATTTCATGCTTCAATGGTACTGAGTGGGTAGGGCTGCTCGAGTTCCATAAGAATGAAGCTGGAGTCCGTAAACCTTTTGTCTGGAACGACAGGATCGTCCTCTCGTATACACTAAAGCGCTTTGATGAAGTGCTTGATCTGCTGCGCAACGAGAAGCCCCTGGAGCTATACCTGAACACTGATGGCAAATGGGGTTCGATACTAACCAAGGAAATGGAACCTGTGGGAGAGGGGGAATAAGCGTTCTAAAAGTCAGATGCAAACGAACGGGGTCAGGTCTCAACATTTGACATAGGAAGAGAATGAATGTCAAAAGTTGAGACGCGACCCCATTTATTCTCTGCTTGCACCTCTATTCTGTGCTTCTTTAACATGAAATTTAAATCCGCTTTCAAACTGCTGGGCTGCAAGAAGAGCCGTTATGATGAGCTCCTTGACCTTTTTGTCCAGTTTAGGCTGTTCCATTATGGTATGAATTAATTCTCCAAACTTCTCGGATAGCTCAGGAAAAGATTTTATAAATTCCTTGTACTCAGCAATAGGTTCTTGCTTCCATATAGTCATAACTAAGTGCCTCCTATTTTTACTTCAATGCTTCTCAAGTTTAAGCTTTAGAATCATATATCAATTGTATCAATTTGTAATTTAAAATTAAACCTGTCATTATTCTTTTGTATAATAATTAACCCTCTAATTCAATAAAAGGGGATGCATGCGCCCCTTTTTATATAACAAGGAGTAAACACAAATGGCAGATATTCCAAACACTCTCTTCTTTAACTTTGTCGACACACCAGCGATTATTCAGTATAGCCAGTTCGCAGAGGCCCAAGTAATTCTCGATCCCCAAGTAGGCGGAATAATCGATGTAAGTGGATTTAGAAGAGTAAGCATACGCATCGGCTCGACGAACGCTACATCCTTCTCGCTGTTTATAGGTAAGATTAGCGGAGCAACATTGTCGCAGGAATTTAGCCAGCCTATCGATAACCAAATCCATACATTCGAGGTGGTCGGTCCACAGATGAGTTTGTTCTTAAAGGGTGGAAAACCAAATTCAAGGGAAGAGGTTCAGTTGTGGGTATATCTTAGATCGTGAGAGCAAAGTTACAGGGTCGAGTCTCAACGGGCTGTTGCTCAAATAAAGTTTTTTAATAAGTCAAATTGTTCTCAATAACAAGTCTCTTTCGAATCAGGATCTCGACAATTGGGAAAATTCCAATAAATATTGTTTGGAACTTTTAAACAAACTCTTTAATCTCCCATTGAGTTCCTCTCTCACCCTCCTAACTGCCACTGCTATTCTTGGATCAGTTCTATACTTCAACAAGAAAGGCATCAAAACTCCTGAGAAAATTTATTTCACAACGTGCAGTTCCCGATGATGAAAGAGGACTTTGCAAGTGGTGATATACTATCACTAATAAACATTTTTTTAACCAAAAAGTCTAATAGGATTTAAGTCCCTAAATTCATAATTTGGCTTAATACTTCCCTTCTATCTTTCATTCTTTCTGTTAATCCATCAAAAAAGTGGGGTGCGTATGAGGGTTAACTTTGGCGTGTATTTTTTTAAAAATCTTATGATATTAGTACGAATTAAGAAATCCTGCTTTTTATCTCTTGCTTTACCTTTTCTTTTAGCCACATCTGAATCAAAGTCTGGTAACGGACTCCCTTTTCCTCAGCTATTTTCTGAAGCTGTGCCTTAAGCCTTTGATCAAGCAACATAGTTATTCTTTGTTTTCTGACTTTGGGCTTGGTTACTTCTATCGGCTCACTAATCTCCTCGGTCTCATCGAAAAATTCTGTACTGTCGTAGCTAGACCAGAAGTCAAATTCCTCTTCTTCGTTTTTAAATTTAGGTATCTTGCTTTTATGCTTTTTCATAGTTTTGTTGCTCTCATTTTTTTTCTTAATAGCGTTTTTCCTTTTGGGTCATATCCCTTGCGCTGATAATCCTGACTATGTTTTGGCATTCTTTTTCTTAAAAATAAGAACTCATTTTTAAGCAAATTTATCAAAGGTCTTAGGTCTCTAAATTCATAATCAGGTTTAATGTTTCCTTTCGGTCTTTCATCCTTTCTGTTAATCCACGCTACACGAAAGCCCAATTCTTTAGCAGGAACTATGTCATGAACGTAGCTTGCTGCCACATGGAGAACATTTTCTTTTGGAACATTGAAAACCTCCATCATTCGTTTCCAGTGAGCGTGTGATGGTTTATAGGATTTCATCTGTTCTGCCGTGATAACTCCGTCAAACTCTACTCCGATTAGTTTAATCGAGTGTTTAATTAGATTTTCATCTATGTTGGAGAGTATTGCTAGTTTGCATTTTTCTTTAAGCTTATTTAAGACCTCAGTTGTTTCTTCAAAGGGAGGCCATGTAGTGATGCTGTTTGCAAATATCTTTTCTTCCTCGGAAGACAGTATGATACCCTTCTCTTCAAATAACCTTCTTACACCAATTTCTAAAACCTCTCTGTATTTACGATAACCCTCTTTTTCAATCTCTAGTTCAATCTCAATGTATCTTTGAGGAAGGGATTCAATATCAAATGAAAGATTTCTTTTTTTTGCCAGGGTACGTAGGGTATTCTTCATTCCTGATTCCCAATCAATCAGGGTTCCATAGCAGTCGAAGGTGAGAAGGGAAAATTGAGGCATTTTTCAGTAATTTTAAATTAAGCCACAAAGGCACTAAGACACCAAGAATTATAGAATAATTCTTTTAATGCCATTTATAATAAGTGGCACGTTAAAATTGATGAGAAAACCCAGACTCTTGCCAGGCAATTTTAAATGACTCAGTGTTTGTGCTTCCCATACGGGATTCATCTCCTCTACCGCTTTCAATTCACAAATGATCAAATCTTCCACCAAAACGCCTAATCTTAGTCCTTCATTAAAAACTATTCCATCATATAAGATTGGGACATCGACCTGCCTTTGATATGTTAATCCTCGTTTAGATAGTTCGTGGCAGAAACAAACTTCATAAACTTTTTCCAGTAAGCTTGGCCCTAATTTCTTATGCACAGTATAGGCTGCATCTGCGATTTTTTTAGCAATAAATTCTTCTCGTTCTGACATTATTTAAAACTCATATCCTTTCTTCGTGTCTTGGTGTCTTAGTGGCTAGTTGTTCTTTACCCATACACAAACACTATTATAGCGCTTGTTACAATCAGGTTTAAGACCGCGAGCGGGAAAAGTACTTTCCAGCCGAGTCGCATAAGCTGATCGTAGCGGAACCTTGGAAGGGTAAACCTTACCCATATAAAGAAAAATAGCAGTAAAAAAACCTTCGCAATAAAAACAATTGGAGAGAGATACCAGTATTTTTCAATATCTACGCCAAACCAGCCTCCAAAGGGCAGCGGGTACCATCCGCCGAGAAAAAGGCAGACTGCAAGGGCGGATGCGGTTATCATGTTTGTGTATTCAGCCATGTAGAACATAGCAAATTTCATGCTGCTATATTCTGTATGGTATCCAGCAACAAGCTCAGGCTCGGCTTCAGGAAGATCAAAGGGAAGACGGTTCGTCTCAGCAAAGGAAGAGACCATAAATACAAGAAAGCCTAAGCATTGTGGGATCAAAAACCAAACTTTGGCCTGTGCATCAATTATGTCATACAACCTTAGAGAACCGGCGATAGCTATTACCCCTATTATCGAAAGCCCAAGAGAAAGTTCATAGCTTATCATCTGAGCCGCAGAGCGGATCCCTCCAAGAAGTGAGTACTTGCTATTGGATGACCAGCCGCCGAGGACTATTCCATAAACACCTAATGAGGTTATGGCAAGCACATAAAGAAGCCCTGCATTTATGTCGGCTATTTGAAGGCTAACATGTATGGGTTCGTTAAGATTCCCAAAAAATGTAGTGTTAAACCCATAACCTATGGGAATTACAGCAAGGGCAATTATTGCAGTGACAAGAGAAAAAGCCGGAGCCAGGATATAAATGGGTTTATTCGCACCCTCAGGAATAATGTCTTCTTTAAATATGAATTTTAAGCCATCAGCAACGGGCTGAAGAAGTCCAAAGGGACCCACACGGTTTGGTCCTAATCTATCTTGAATAAACGCACTTATTCGCCTTTCTGCGTAACTTAGATAGGCAACGAGGGTGAGAACTGCAAATAAAACCAGTGCTATTTTTATAACAGAGATTCCAATTTCGACCCAGAGCATATTTTTTTCTTTTATTTAGCCACGAATTTACACGAATGGATACGAATAAAAATGATGCATGATGCAAGATTCATGATACATGATTTACTTATATCTTTTATCCTGCATCTTGCATCGTCAATTCGTATCTAATTCTTATCCCATCTTCTTTATGCCCAGCATTCCGATCTTTTCATAGTTCATTCCCTTATAAGCAGGAATCCTATCAGCGATTTCTAGCATAATTTGAGATGGGCTTGTGTAGTTAAAGCCCTCTTGACTAAACCTTTTTCCTAGAAGGCATAGGATTTCCCAATCGGGTTTTGCACTTCCCTGGGGGGGAATAGCCTTTTTGATCCTTTGTATTCTCCCCATGTCATTCGTAAACGTGCCATCCTTCTCATAAGGGCTTGCCCCAGGGATAATTACATGGGCTAGTTTTGCCGTTTCTGTGAGCTTAAAGTCTTGAACTGCAAGAAATGAAAGTTTGGATAAGACCTCTCTTAGCTTTGCTCTTTCACCTTCTTTAACTACACTGAATAGATCTTCACCCACAACGTAGAGTGCTTTTATCTTTCCTTCATAGAGAGAATTTATAACTCCGTCTAATCTATCCGAATCGTAAGAAAGACCAATCTCCCTTAAACCTTTCATATTTGGAAATGGGTCTTGGCTTATCAGACCAAACTTTTTTTCTCCATCTATTGGTTCGGTAAGAATAACAGGCTTTTCAATACTCAGGATTTCAGTAATTTTTTTAAGAAGATAACACTCTTCATCTGTGAGCATTGGGGATGCTATGAATGCGATAGAAGCTGAGGGATCATTTTTTGTTTTTATGATCTCGGCTGCGAGCAAATCAAGGGTTTCATCCCAAGTAGAGATTCGAAAGCCTTCTCCTTCTCTAATAAAAGGCTCCCTTAGACGGTTTTCATCTTGAACTATCTTAAATTCATATCTTCCCCTGTCGCATATCCAGTAATCGTTCACTTCGTGGTTTACCCTTGGGCGTACCCTTGCTACTCTACCTTTTCTCGGGTCAATCCCAACCGTGATATTACAACCGTTGCTACAAAGGGGGCATATAGTATCTGTGTACTTCCAGTACCAGACACGCTCTTCATGAAGGGTATCCTTACCAAGTAGTGCGCCAACTGGACAAAGGTCAATCACGTTTCCTGAAAGCTCATTATCAAGATTTTTGCCGGGAAAAACAACGATCTTTTTTCTAAATCCACGCCCATCATATCCAAGCTCGCCGGTTTGTGTAACCTCATCAGTAAACCTCACACATCTTGTACACATAATGCAGCGATTCGGGTCATACATTATTTTTTCGCTAAGGAAGTATTTCTTTCTAACCTTTTTCTCCTCTGGACCATCAAATCTGCTGTACCCAGGGCCGTGTTTAAAAGCAATAAGCTGAAGGGGGCACTCACCCCCTTTATCACAAATTGGACAATCAAGTGGATGGTTTATGAGGGTAAACTCGACTACTGCTTCTCTTGCTTTGATTGCTTTAGTAGTGTTGGTTTTAACAACTAGACCATCTCTAACAAAGGTGCTACAGGCAGGCATTACTTTTGGAACACCCTCAATCTCTACTAAGCACTGTCTGCATTGAGCAACGATGCTTAAAGCGGGGTGATAACAGAAATGAGGTATTTCAATCCCTATCAGTGCAGCAGCCTGAATAAGGTTTAAACCATCCTGAACGTCTGCTCCTTGTCCATCTATTGTCAGCTTGGGCATCTATAGACTCTTTATTTCGAAAATTGTATCTGACCTAAATTTTATCTTCAAGGAAGGTGCTTTGTTTATGCGGATAAGCAAAATATGTTCTCAACAGATAAAGGACATTTTGAGATGAAAAGAATCAATGTGAGCTCCTAGAAAAATTTATAATCTACAATGTTGATCTCACTTAGCTTCTGTAATGATATATAGAAATTTTGGTCATTTTATTCTTTTATTTAGATAACAAGACTATTGAAAGAATAGCTAAAACAATTCCCATAACCTCTTTTAGTTCTAACCTTTCATGTAAAAAGAGGAGAGAAAGCAGAACGGTAATTGCAGGGTAAAGTGCAGTTAAAGGTACTATTACAGAAAGCTTTGCAGGCTGCAAAGCAATAATAAAGAATATGGTCCCTAAGCCCCAAGTTAAACCCATTAGAAGAGCATAGATATTGAAAGAGAAATTGGTAAAGATGTCATGTTTTTTAAAAAAGACAAAGAGTATTAATACAGCTAGTGTCCCAATCCCTTCAAAAAGGTATACCCTATAGGGTGTATCTCTTATCAATGCCAGCTTTCCAAAAAGGCTTCCTAAACCCCATAGGAGGATTACAAGAAGGGCCATTCCAAACCATCGTTCCATTTATTTAGTCCATTTTCTTTTCATGACTTGTAACTTAGGCCGGCAGCTTGATGATACTATAACAAATGAGGCGCTATATCAAACTTGTCGATTATCTAGACTACAGAATGAAGAGAGGCTAAATGGAGCTTTTAACAGATTTAGGGTTTTAAGGAATTACCTCTTAAATGTAGGATTTGGTTATATCAATCTGTCTTTTGTAGGCGGAAATGAAAACATATTTCGTTAATCTGAAATTGGTAAGTCAGGCTTGACTCTTCTTTGATAATACATATAATGTCAACAATGCTCTCTGAAAGATTAGGGCCAGTTGAGAGATTAAAAAGCGGGTTAAATGGTACCCTTAAATTCCTATACCTCCAAGCTACAGGGCGTCCTAGACTTGTTAACCTTGAGGTAACAAAGCTTTGTAATGCCCGCTGTGATTTTTGTGACTACTGGGAAACAAAACACGAGATCCGCCTTTCTGACTATCGTCCGATAATAAAAAGAATAAACCCCTTGGTAGTATCAATAACAGGCGGAGAGCCAATGCTAAGGCGCGATCTTTCGCAAATAGTAAGACAAATAAAAGAGTGCTCTATATTTATTTTCACGACTATGGTTACAAAAGGCGACCTTTTAACAGTTGCGAAGGCTCAGGAACTAATAAATTCTGGGCTTGACCAAATATCTATATCGCTTGATTTCCTTGGAAAAAAGCATGATGCCTATAGAGGGATTCCGGGGCTCTGGGATCAGTTATCAAACCTCATTCCTCAACTGAGCAAGATATCCAGTAATATTGTTCTTAACACAATTATAATGGAAGACAACCTTGACCAGATCGTTGATATTGCTCACCAAGCAAAAGTTTGGGGTGTAAAGGTATCCTATAGTTCTTATTCTGTGATGAAAACCAACAACACTAGTCACTTTATAAACGGGCAACTTGAAAGGGTTAAAAAAATCGTTGAGGAGCTTATAGAGCTTAGAAGAAAGTGGAAAGGCGTTATCGTATCTACTGAATATTATTTAAAAGAAATTCCTAGATATTTTGCGAATTGTGGCATTCCGGATTGCCTAGCTGGGTTAAACATGATTACTGTAACCCCAAGCGGGCACATAAAGCGCTGCTCTGAAATGCCAGTCATTGCTCACGGTAGCGAGTACTATCCGGGGATTTTTGATAAAACAAGATGCACATCTTGCTGGTATAGCTGTCGTGGTGAAAGCCAAGCCCCCTTTACCTTTAAAAGGGCTCTTGAATGTCTTGGAATTTGGGTTTAGGTTGGTAGCTATTTAGCCACTAATAAACACGGATTTACACGAATAAAATATTACTAACTGATGTTAAGCACGTATGCGCTTAATGGCAAGAGGTTGTCATTCCCGCATGTATTTAGCGGGAATCCAAATACCTAGCAGTTCATGGATGCCCGATAAAAGCATTCGGGCATGACAAGCCCCCAGTGAGATCGCTGAATCCGGTAAAAATTGCGTAACATGAGTCAATAAGTCTTTTCATTCGTGATCATTTGTGTCAATTTGTGGCTGAATTGTTATTTAGCTTTAACCCTCCAAATGGTGTCTTTTGGAGTGTCTTCCAGTGTTATTCCCTTAGAATCTAAATAATTTCTAATTTCATCGGCGCGCTTCCATTTTTTTTCTTTTCTAGCAGCATTTCTCTTCTCTATTAACTCATTTATTTCTTCTTCATCAATCTCGAGAGATCTCTTGCTAAGTTTTTCCTTCTTAAGGTAATCGTCTGGGTTTAGCTCTAAGATTCCCAAGGTGCTTCCAAAGCTTCGGATTTCTTCAATGGTTTCTTGTAAAGTGTGGGTCCAACCAAAGGCATCAATTGATCTATTTGTTGCTCTTACCAAATCAAAGAGTTGGCCGACGGTGTCAGCAGTGTTGAAGTCATCAAACATGGATTCGATCCATTTTGTGTTAAAAAGATTTAAGCTAGTTGCGAGTTCTTTATCCTCTCTTTTGTTGTTCTTTGTCAAATCGTTTGCACGCTTAAACATAATGTATAGCCTTTCTAGAGCTGTCTCTGATTCATCCAATGCCTTTTCTGAAAAATCAGCAGGATTTTGATAATGATGAGAAAGCAGGAAAAGACGAATCGCTTCTCTATTCCATATAGAAAGTGCGTCTTTAACATTTATAATGTTACCAAGGGATTTTGACATCTTTTCTCGATTTATCTGAATAACGCCGTTATGAACCCAGTACTTTACAAATTCAACCCCAGTCGCCGCTTCTGACTGGGCAATCTCATTTTCATGATGGGGAAAGATTAAATCCTTACCACCTCCATGGATCTCAAAGCTATTTCCAAGATACCTCATGCTCATTGCAGAACACTCGATATGCCATCCGGGTCGCCCCTTTCCCCATGGGCTTTTCCACCATGGTTCACCGGGCTTTACGCCTTTCCAGAGCGCAAAGTCAAGTGGGTCCTCCTTCTTCTCATTTATATCAACCCTTATTCCTGCAAGCATTTCGTCAGGTGTTCTCTTTGAGAGCTTTCCGTATCCACGAAACATCTTTATTGAGAAGAAGACGTCTCCGTCAGACTGATATGCATATCCTTTGTCAATAATTGTTTTTATCAGGTCAATTATCTCAGGTATGTGTTCGGTTACCTTTGGTTCATGGGTAGGAGTTTCAACTCCCAGATTAAACATATCGTTTTTATATTCTTCGGTGTATATTCGTGCTACCTCTTCGGGTGGGATTCCGGTCTCTTTCGATTTGTTTATAATCTTGTCATCAACGTCTGTGTAGTTCCTCGCATACTCTACTTTGTAGCCAACCTTTCTTAAAAATCTTGTAATTACATCAAAGGTGATAGCAGCCCTTGCATGACCAAGATGTGCGGAACTATAAACTGTGGGACCGCAGACATACATTCTTACCGTCTTACCTTCAAAGGGAATTAGGTCTTCTTTTTTTTGTGTAAGCGTGTTGTAGACCTTTATTCTATTTTCCATGGATTTAAATTTAGCCAGTGAATTAGATATGTTTAAGTATTTGATGAGTTTTCTTGATAAGCACACATGGTAGTGAGCTACCACTAGCACTATTTGTGAAATCCATCACTAAGTTTTATTTAGATTTTTCTTCCATAGTTCAAATCAGATCCTCCCCTCCATCTACTCCAATAATGTTTCCTGTGATCCAGTGGGTGCCGGTGTGAGAAAGTGCGGCTATAGCTTCTGCTACATCATTCGTCGTCGTCAGGCGTTTGCTTGGGTTAGCCTCGAGCGCTTTTTTTATGATGGTTTCACTGCCAGGAATTTTGCGTAATGCAGGCGTGTCCGTTACACCTGCCCTTATGGCATTTACTGTTATTCCTAGAGGGGCAAGCTCAACTGCAAGTTGTCTTATGTGAGCTTCAAGTGCTGCCTTAGCGGCAGAAACTGGACCATAGGTTGGCCAAACCCTATGTCCACCAGCGCTTGTCATAGCGAATATCCTTCCGCCTGAGACCATAAGTTTTCTTAAAACTAATTCTTGAACCCAGTAAACGAGGCTATGTGCCATAACGTCTATAGTCATATTCATATTTGTGTCTGTTACAATCTCATTCTGTGAAGATGAAATGTAAGGTTTCAGGGTTCCAAAAGCTAAGGAGTGAACTAGTATTTTTATCACCGAAGCATTTTCGTTTTCTTTAAGAACTGATTCGATGTGATCTACCGTTTCCTTGCGTTTCAAGGGATCAGCTGCGTTTATGTTAAAGAAAGCAACCTGTCTCCCCATTTCCTTAATTTGACCAATAATCCTTTCTACATTAGCCATGGTCGATTTTCTATCTAGATGTATTCCAAGTATATGCATTCCTACTTCTGCAAGTTTAAGACTAATCGCTTCACCAAAGCCACTCGATGCCCCAAGTACCAAAGCCCAGTTATCTTTTATCAGACTATCTTGAACACTCAAAATCTTTCCTCCTTTGAAAACAAACACTAGAGATTCTACGCAGTTTGAGATTAATTTCAAGGAATCCATATTTAGCCACAGAGTGCACAGAGCACACTGAGAAATTCTTTAAAACAATTTTTTATCCTTTCTCTGTGTTCTCCGTGGCTTCCTTTCATCTTTGGTTTTAGTCTGACGATGGTTGACTTTGATTCTGAATTGGTTTATCTCTTTTTTGTGGCTCAAAGTCTTCTCATAGTTTACGAACCATTTGATAGTTTTGTAGAAAACAAAGGGTACTGGAACGAGTATATTACCTTTTACGAAAAGTACTGGGGTGGCCCAACCTCACCCTATGGGGTTTGGTTTGGCAAGGAATATGAGACTTTTAGGGAAGCGTTAACGAATTATCTTGGAATTGATGATCATGAAATCGAAGACTGCTTCTTTATGAAAGATAAAGATGGAAGATATTATATCTGTCCTCTTACCCCCAAAATTAACCCCTATCTTTTGTGCTCTGAGAATATTATACCAGCGGAATGGTTTATCCTATTTAAAGACAATGAGAGGAAGTTCTTCAACACTCCGTGGGGGTTTGCTGGGATGCATTATGATACAAAAATAAATTTAAGCCTCGAACGCATAAAAGTAGCAGAGGAAATCCTGAGAAATATCTCAACTGCAAATAAAAAGAATGACCCAAAATTAGCTTTATTCCAAAAGCTAAATGGGATTCAGACTCGCATTTCAGAGCTCAAGAACTGGCTATCAGGGTTTGACTCATCAAGTTATGTACTTCTAAATTATGGGGAGATATGTTCTTTCATACATCCCTATACCTTAAAGAATGAGCGTTCTGTAAATGAGGTTTGGCAGTTAATCTCATTTGCAAGCGAAGGGAGATTTAACGAAGCCCAGTCATTACTTAATTTTCTAACGGAAAAGTGGGAGGATATAAGAAGACGGGCTAGCGGTGAGATTAGTACTTTTTCAATCCAGTGAATAAAACGTAATTTGGGTTACGTGTTTTACGATTTACGAATCTGGATGTGTCACGAAGTATAGAAGGAGTGCTCGAACATATTTACGAAAATTTGAAATCCCCCTCCTTTTATAAACGAGGATTAGGGGTTTGATTTTTCCATTTTGTGAGAGGGAGGAAGAATAAGATTCTTATAAGCAAATTCAGAAAGTAATAAAAATGACTAAACAGTTTGTATTATCAAAGCAATCTATGTCCAATTAACTAAATTATACTATTTATAAGCGTTATAAGGGATAAATTATGAATCTTTCGGGAAAGTTATGAGTCAAGCTATTACTTTGAATAATCTGAAACCTATTTCTTCTTAACTAGTTAAATATAATAATACTTCTTACTATTTCCTGCATCCATTTATAGAAATTTTGCATCTTAATGGAGAGCAAATTCATGATAAACAATACAGAATTTGAAGATCTTGTTGATGAATATAGTTCAGCTCAAGGTGGTTATATTGAAGATGAAGATATATTACCCACAATAGTGTCCGACGAAGGTTTTGAGGGTGAAATTAATCTCGATGAAGAAGACGCCAAAGAGGTCAAACTTCCTGACAAAACTGAGGAGATCCAGAATCATGACCTAAGACTTTTAAACGACTACTTTAAAGAAATCGGGCCTCTCTCTTTGCTTACCTCTAAAGAGGAGGTTGAGGTTGCAGCAAAAATAAGAAAATGTGAGACAAGAGCAAAAGAAATAAAAATGGTTATCGAAAGAATTATTGGAATTAAGATCGGAGGTGATATAAGATCAACTGTGCAGGACTTAAGGGATGTCTCGGAAAATAGTCCAAATAAACATATGAACTTAAAAACTAAGCTCAGTTTTAAACGTCTTAGCAGGTTAATAACACTCTTTGAAGCATATTCAAAAAAGGCGACTCAGTTTAGAAACAGGTTCATAACTGCGAACCTGAGGCTAGTTGCAAGTATAGCGAAACGGTACATAGGTCGCAGGCTTCCCTTTCTAGATTTAATTCAAGAGGGGAATCTTGGACTAATAAGGGCTGTAGAAAGGTTTGATTACACAAAGGGGTATAAGTTTTCAACATATGCATGCTGGTGGATCCATCAAGCTATATCGAGGGCGATTTTTGATCAAACAAGGACAATAAGGGTTCCAACCTATGTACTCGAAAGATCAGGTAAAGTAAAGAACGCACGTTCTGGGCTTGAGAAAAAAACTGGAAGAAATCCGCTCCCTGAAGAGATTGCAAAAAAGGTGAATATGCCTGTAGAGGGTGTAAAGCGTGTACTTGGAGCTGATGAAAAGTTGGCATATCTTGATTCTCCTATATGGCGGGGTGAGAAGATGACCCTTATGGATCTTGTTCCCGACCTTAACTCATTACCACCCGATTTACTCATAGCGGCTGCTTCCATTCCAAAAAACCTTGATGACGCACTCATGAAGCTGAGGCCTAGGGAAAGAGAGGTTCTCAAAATGAGGTTTGGAATCGGTTATGATAACACATCTACTCTAGATGAGATCGGATTGCATCTAGGTCTAACTAGAGAGAGGATTAGGCAGATAGAAAAACGGGCTCTTGAAAGACTAGGGAAATCGAAATTTGCCCCTGCACTAAAAAGTTTAATTGAAGCATATCGTTAAGTAACCTAGTATGATTTCCATCTGATTTAACCCAGAATTTTACACCCCTTCTATTTTTTCTGACAACCAATCATAAAATACATCTGGATTTTTTATTTTTACCCTAGCTCACTACCTGGAGCTCAAAATATTTGCCTTTATATATTGCTATTGTATTATATCACACCTTATTTTTTGTATTAGCATAGGGGAACAATATGGTTATTAAGATTTTTAAATGGAAATTTGATGAAGATGTCTTCGAGGGTTTTGAGAGCTATTTATCAAAGATTGGAAAAGATATAGATTCCCTTAGTGAAGAGGACGTTGAGGAATTCTTGAAAGGATTTAATTCAGAGGTCTCAGATACAATGAGAGAGGCTTTCTTGAATACTATGGCTAGAAGAGGACTCAGCAAACTGATTTCTTTCGGAGTTGAATTTGATTACAAATGCGATGGTTGTGGGGAAATGATTAATTCCTCACATGGTGTTGAATTGGAACTCGATGAGGAATCCTACCTTGTCTGTGAAACTTGCTCGGAGGTTCTAATGAAGGTAAAAGAGCACTTGGATATGGGAAAAACCCTTGAAGAGGCTTCGAAAATCGCAGAAGAACTCTCTGGGGGAAAGACTCAGATAGTTGTTCATCAAGAATGAAAGCGGTTTTCTTCGGAATGGAGTGTATATTGTGTAGAACAATCTATAATAAATTTTCTCATGCTTACACAAATCTTAGCTTACGCCCAATTCGTGATTAAATAGATCGGAGTGAACGAGGAACAAAAATCTAAAACCACAAATATAGAGTGACGATAATTGTAGTTATCGAAGTCTCTTTATTTATCTTCTTTTAGCTTTAGTAGTTTTTTTAGGTTTAACCCTTTTCACTGTTTTAAGCGAGGATATAAATTTATCTACAGGGATTGCAGCTAATGTCATAATCTCTATTGTTCCTCGCGAGCACAAATCCACAGAGACCTTGCCGACTGTTTCGTTGTCTGAGGCTTCTACAATGTTTACAAAATCGTATGGACCAAGGGTAGCGTATTGTTTAATAACCTTCAAACCCATGGCTTCAAGCTCTTGGTCCACTTCTTTAATTCTCCCCGGTCTCTCTTTTATGGTTTTTCTTCCCTCAGGTGTGAGTTTGCTAAACATAATATAGGTTCCCATAATGTAACCCCCTCCTTATTTAATGACCTTAATTATAGTTATATCATTTGTTAGGGTTATAATTCAAGTGGTTTTTTTTGTATTACTATTCTCTTCCATCCGTTATTAAAACGAAAGCAGATTCTGAAATATATGAGGCTGCCATTTCAGGTTTTGTTGTGTATAATCTATTCTAAAGTTAACTTGGAGAGATATATGCAATATCTAGTAAGCAGTATTATAAGTACGTGTACGTTTTCGCGGTCTTTTATCCTATTTTTTGCTCTCGTATGTTTAATTAGCCTTGATAATTCATCGGTCGATGCTCAATCTAAAGCCCCTGCGTCTCCAGAAAAGGAAATAGTGGTAAAGGATTATAAATGGGGTTCGGGAGGTTCAGGTACGGTTGGAATTATCAAGGAGATTACATTAGAAAACAAAGGTAAGACGGCCTATAAGGATATTGATATAGAGGTTGATCTTTACACCGCGAGCGACGTACCGCTTGGTTCTTTGAGATCAACGATTCATGAAGAGCTTTCTGGCGGTAGTCAGAAGACCTTTTATAATGTTAATCTTGGGTTTATGCACTCTGAGCTCCAGAAATCCGTGATAAGGGTTGTGGGAGCAAAGCCTGTGGATACATTAGGGCAACCAAAAGATTTAATAATAGTAAAAAAGTGGGAGTGGTCAGGGGGCCTCTACTCGACTGAGGGGATACTAAAAGAAATCACTCTCGAGAATAAAAGCGGAACCAATTATAAAAACATAGAAATACAACTGGATTACTTCGGTGGAGGTGGCACAAAGCTAGGTCCCACTAGGGCTGTAATCCATGATGTTCTTCCCGCAAAAAGTGAAAAGACATTTTATGGGATAAACGTTGGATTCAGACACCCTGAAACGAGCAAAACCTTGGTCACCGTTATAGATGCAGTGCGTGCGCCTGTTAAAAAACCTAAGCCAAGCGTGGCTAAGAAGGGTGGTGTGTTAGATAAGTATAAGAAGAAGGCAGGCGCAAAAGAAGAAGATAAAAAAGCTGTTGATACAACTGGTGAGCAAACTCAAGTCGCCCATTTATCCGAGAAAACTGGTACTGCAAAAACTCCTCAGACGAGATTAGCGTTGGGTGTTACGAAAGGGGCTTCACAAGCTAATGATATTACAGAACCTTCTGATAAAGGTTCTTTATCTGAAAAAGAGATTGGATCTCCACCTCATCAAAGGGGAGGGGCTCCAGATATAGGAGTTCCAGAAGAAGAGTACGAGGAGGAACCAATTCCTCAGGATGATATTGTTGTTAAGGATTTTAAGTGGGGGGGCAATGTTACCGGAACGCTAGGAACTTTTCGTGAACTTATACTTGAGAATCAAAGTGGCATTAATTATACAAACATAGAGCTTATGGTGGATTTCTACGGGATAACTGAGCGAAGACCGCTTGGCTCCTATAGGGTTACGATTTACGATGTCCTTCCTGCTAATAGCGAGAAGGTATTTCGAGATGTAAAGGTTGGATATGTCAATGTTATTCCAGGGGATATACAAGTAAGAATTATTGGCGCTTTAGCTGTGAGACAATAAATATTGCAATTATCTATTATAAAAATAAGCTTTACATCTTCAGATAATCTAGTACAACACAGTAGAATTAACATAGCTTCGGACAAATTGGTAAGGGTGAAGTCTATTTGAGAACAAGTTGGAATTAGAAAAATCTAAGGTTCAAAAGATTCTACCTGAATCTTGTTTAGTTTTGATTAAGAAATCAAGAACAGCAGGTTGAAAAGGGTTAATAAATATTAGGTTGCAACGTGATACACCAACTGCGATCTTCATTTTTCCGTCTTGATTTTATCTGGCTTCTTTGATATAGATATAACATCGTATAACATTAACCTTGAGAAATGGGAAGGAGGGTTGACTAGATATGATTTTTGACACAATCATGGGATGGTTTTCTAATGACTTAGCAGTAGATCTAGGGACTGCAAATACACTCGTATATGTAAAGGGAAAGGGTATAGTTGCTAATGAGCCTTCTGTGGTTGCGATACAAGAAGATGGAAGGGGAGCAAAGAGGATACTAGCTGTTGGTAAGGAAGCAAAAGAGATGGTTGGGCGCACCCCTGGGTCAATTAGGGCTATTAGGCCATTAAAAGAGGGTGTGATAGCGGACTTTGAGGTAGCTCAGAAGATGATAGGGTACTTCATTAGAAGGACACATAACAATAGAAAAAGCTTTGTAAGGCCTAGGATAATTGTTTCGGTTCCTATAGGGATCACTGAGGTAGAGAAGAGAGCGGTAAAGGAATCGGCAGAGGCTGCTGGTGCTAGGGAGGTGTATTTAATCGAGGAGACTATGGCGGCTGCACTTGGAGCAGGAATGCCGGTGACAGAGCCAGCCGGGAACATGGTAGTGGATATAGGCGGAGGAACAACAGGCGTGGCTGTAATATCTCTTGCGGGGATTGTGGTGAGCAAATCTGTTAGGGTTGGAGGAGACAAGATGGACGAGTCTATACTTCAGTATGTAAAGAGGACTTATAACATGCTGATTGGAGAGAGGACAGCTGAGGACGTTAAGATAAAGCTTGGAACGGCAGTAGGTGGCGGGGAGATAGGTGTCATGAAGGTAAAAGGAAGGGATTTAAGGGCTGGGGTACCTAAGACCATAGAGATAAGTTCAGAGGAGGTGAGGGAGGCAATGACCGAACCTGTAAACACGATAGTTGAAGCTATAAAACAGACGTTAGAGAGGACACCGCCTGAGCTTGCAGCAGATATCGTGGATAATGGGATTATGTTGACAGGGGGAGGAGCACTTCTTGGTGGTCTAGATGTGTTAATCAGAGAGGAGACGGGGCTTCCTGTGACAGTGGCAGATGACCCACTGTGTTGTGTAGTCTTGGGTTCCGGTAAAGCCCTTGATGAATTAGACCTACTTAAAGAAATCAGTGTATGGTAGATGAGGTTTCTAAGACGCCATCCGATAATCATAAGTATAGTTCTTTTTTTCTTTGCAACCCAATTTATATCCTTGAGATATGAGGGAAGACAAGTAGGGGATTCGTTTTCAAGTTTTATTCTCACTTTGACTTACTATCCTCAGAAACTCATCTTTATTCTGACTGGGGCAATTGTAAATGTATGGCAGAACTACATAGAGCTAGTAGGGGTAAAAAAGGATAATGAAAGACTTGGAAACGAAATCAGGAAGCTCCGTCAGGAAAAATTTCATCTCTGGGAAGCCGAGTTACAAAATGATAGGTTAAAGAAGCTCTTAGGATTAAAAAGGAACTCCACATACGAAGTCGTCTCGGCTAATGTTATTGCGGGGAGTCCATCAATATTGAGGTCTCAGGTTGTGATTATCGATAAGGGAAGCGAAAACGGAATTTCTCAGGGGATGCCTGTTGCAACCTACGAAGGAATAGTGGGAAGGATTTTGCTCGTAGGAGAGAAGAGTTCAGAGGTGATTTTAATAACCGATGATATAAGTGCGGTAGACGCATATATACATAGAACCAGGGCTAGGGGAATTGTAAAAGGCACTGGAGACGGATGCATAATGGACTATTTAGAGAAAAAGGCTGATGTGAGTGTCGGTGATAAGGTGATCTCATCCGGCAAGGACGGGTTTTTTCCAAAGGAGGTTGTGATAGGAACTGTTGTAGAAACCGAGGCGTCAGGTGGATTCATAAGTGCACGTGTCTTACCAGATATGGATTTAAATTCACTCGAAGAGGTCGTTGTAATCCTTAAATTACCTGAAGAAAAAGTTCTAAATGAATAGATTATCTCAAATTATAGTGTTTGTCCTTCTTTCTTTTCTTTTTGTTATACTTCAGTCCACCTTTTTTTCTCCAAAGCACCTTGGGATTTTCTATCCCGATTTGAATTTAATTTTCGTAGTCTTTCTTGGTCTCTTTTCAGAGGTAAAGGGAAGTGCTATAATTGCACTAGGAAATGGTTTTATGATGGATGTGCTTTCAGGAAATGTTATAGGTTTGTATAGTCTCTCAAGGCTGAGCATATTTTTCGTACTCAAAGGCTTATCTACGCATATATATGCTCAAAGCAGAATTACTCAGGCTATTGGGCTTTTTTGTAGCACCCTTTTCTCATGGGGTTTCATATGGATTGCACTAAAAATGAGGACTGATTTTCGAATCTCTTTCGATGAAATTATGGCGCAAAGTTTTGTTAATACAATAGTAGGACTTCCACTTTTTTGGTTAATCA
The DNA here is from genome assembly GCA_023250035.1 of Candidatus Dadabacteria bacterium. Classification (GTDB taxonomy): domain Bacteria; phylum Desulfobacterota_D; class UBA1144; order Nemesobacterales; family CSP1-2; genus CSP1-2. Next base: position 8,725 of record JAHFBK010000013.1, on the reverse strand, counting down.
AAAATCTATATGCGAGAGTACAAGCGTAGATTTCTTTTAGTGACTATTATAATTGCTAATGCATTTCTTATTCTGGTTGGAAGGCTGTGGTATCTTCAGATTGTAAGAGGCGATGAGTTTGAGAAGTTTTCTCTAGATAACCGAGTCCGCTCTATCAGGATTCCAGCTCCAAGAGGAAGGATTCTTGACCGTCGAGGAAGGGAGATCGTTGTAAACCGTCCTTCTTTTGATATTTACATAATTCCTGAAGATATACAAAATACAGATACACTTTCGAGCTTGCTCTCTCCAATTCTAGGAATAGAGCCTAATACAATTAAATCAAAGATAAATATAGCGCTCCAAAAAAGCCGTTTTAAACCAGCTCTTCTTGCCAAGGATATTAACCGTGATCAACTCGCTTTTATTGAGGCGCGTAAGAGTTCTCTCCCGGGTGTTTTGATTGAGGTAAATCATATAAGAAAATACAATCAAGGAACGCTAGGTGCCGCATTTCTCGGATATATGGGAAGGATAAACGAGGATGAGCTCAAATTATATCCTGATGTGCGTGTTGACGATGTAGTCGGTAAAAGTGGCATAGAAAAAGGATGGGAAGTTTATCTTCATGGAAAAGACGGGTATATACAAAAGTTAACAGATGCCTTCGGACGAGAGGTAAAATGGAGTTTATTCAAAGAAGACCTTCATAGACAAGATAGTGTGCCAGGGTCAGATGTTGTTCTTTCAATTGACCTTGATCTTCAATATGCGGCGGAAGAGGCTCTTGGAGATAGAAGAGGTGCCGCGGTCGCCGTAAATGTGAATAGTGGAGAAATACTTGCGCTTGTTAGCCACCCAACGTTTGACCCAAGTGATTTTATAAAGGGCATAGATGCCGCTAAATGGAAATATCTTCTGGAAGACAAATCCTCTCCACTTACAAATCGGGCTACACAAGGTGTTTATCCACCGGGCTCAGTTTTTAAGATCGTTACTGCTGCTGCCGGTCTTGCAGAAGGTGTGATTAATTCAGACACCTATTTCTACTGTCCAGGAAGATATAAGTTTGGCAAGAAGACCTTTAAGTGCTGGAAGGGCGGAGGGCATGGCTCTTTAAACCTACATCAGGCGATTGTCGAGTCGTGTGATGTTTACTTCTATAATGTTGCGGAGAGGCTTGGTATTGATCGCCTAAGTCGTTATATAAAGCGTTTTGGTTTTGGAACCCCTACTGGGATAGAGCTTAACGAGAAAGTTGGAATATCACCGAGTAGGGAATGGAAGGTAAAGACATTAAAAAAGCCTTGGTACGAGGGAGAAACAATTGTAACGGCGATTGGACAGGGGTATTTAAGTGCGACCCCGCTTCAGATTGCTATTATGACATCAGCTTTAGCAAACGGAGAGAAACTTATAAAGCCTCGGGTCGTAAGGGAGGTGATTTCTCCGGATGGAAAAACCCTGGCTCGGTATGATCGGCAAGAAACAGGGAATATCGGTATTGAAGGAACGATAATTAATATAATAAAAGATGCGCTTGAAGGTGTCGTCAATGAACCGAATGGCACTGGACGAGCTGCTAGATTGGATGGAATGGTTGTCGCAGGAAAAACGGGGACAGCGCAGGTCGTTTCCAATACTGTAAGCACTAACCAAGAGGACTATAAAGACCATGCCTGGTTTACTTCATATGCACCTGCTGAAAATCCAGAGATTGCTGTGACCGTCCTTGTAGAACACGGAGGGAAAGGAGGGGCAGTTGCAGCACCTATAGTGAAACAAATTCTAGAGGCTTATCTAAAGTTAAAGAAGGAAGGAAGCGTTTGATGTTCGACAGGAGGCTTCTTAAGAATTTCGACTGGCTTTTCTTTTTCATAGTTATACTGATCTGCATTATAGGTCTTGTCAATCTCTTTAGTGCTTCCTATCAAACGGGCCTTAGCGTGTTCAAAAAGCAGTTAGTCTGGTTTACCTTAGGCGTTGTTGTTGCAGCTTGTATATCCTTTTTTGATCATAGATCACTCGAGCGATATTCTCACCATATATATGTTTTTTCTGTTTTACTTCTAATAGCTGCATTGATTTTTGGTAAGGAAGTATCAGGCTCGAAGAGCTGGATTTCGTTAGGAGGGCATATAACTATTCAGCCATCTGAGCTTGCGAAGATTCCATTAATACTCGCCATTGCAAAATTCTATCAGAACGATTTTGAAGGTGGTCCATATGGAATTCGAGACCTAATAAAGCCGATTTTTTTTATTTCACTACCGTTAGCTTTAGTTTTGCTTCAGCCTGATTTGGGCACAACTCTTATTATCCTTCTAATCTCCGGGAGTTTGGTTATTTTTATGGGGGTGAGATTTAAATCTTTAGCCCTACTTCTTATCTTAATTATTGGACTTTCTTTTCCAACTTGGCACTACTTTTTAAAAGGGTATCAAAAAGAAAGGATAGAAACCTTCTTAGATCCCTCACGCGATCCGCTTGGATCTGGTTACAATGCCCTTCAATCACAGATAGCTGCGGGTTCTGGAAAGTTTTTGGGTAAAGGATTTAAGGAGGGTTCTCAAGCGCAACTTAGGTTTATTCCGGAGCAGCAGACAGATTTTATCTATTCTGTGCTTGCTGAAGAATGGGGGTTTATTGGTGGGTTTTTTACACTTCTTCTTTATTTTATAGTCATACTTTGGGTTCTCGATACGGCGAGCCTTGCAAAAGATAGATTTTCAATGGTTTTATCTTTAGGTATAGCTTCGATATTTTTCTGGCATACCCTAATTAATATAGGCATGGTTACGGGTTTACTGCCAGTTATGGGTGTTCCACTTCCGCTTCTTAGTTATGGCGGCTCTTCTTTGATCACAGCCATGCTTGGTGTAGGAATTGTTTTAGGAATAAGAATGAGAAAATTCCCAGTTACAAAGGAAGATATCGCACTTTAGTAGAATGGATTTCTCACAATCTAGTTACAAATTGATACAAATGGACACGGATCATGCATCATTTCTATTAGCGTAAATTCGTGTTCATTCGTGGCTAGTTATTTTTGAATTTCCTTCCAGCTTGGAACCCCACCCATGCCTTTTGCTGCCCTTACCGCTCTTATTATAGCCTCAGAGATAAGCTCAGAGGCGACGATTCCAACTAGATTAACATCTGCTGGTAAATCTCCGCAAGATATGGCAAATACTAAATCACCATCCGCTGTAGTATGAGCGGGAGAAACTACCCTTGTAATTCCAGTCTGCCCAATTCTTGCAACCCTCACTAGTTCAGACCTTGAAAGTTTTACATTCGTGGCAACCACTGCAAGAGTCGTATTTTCAAATGGTTCTGCTTTTCGTGTAACTCCGCTCTTAAACAGTTTTACTGAGCCTAAGAATTCTTTTCCGTCAATGGAATTTCTCACTCCTGCAATAATTTCCCCACTTGTAGGATCGACTACATCACCAAAGGCATTTACAACAACAAGCACTCCAACAACTATACCGTTTCCCAAGTTGTAACTCGTGCTCCCAATTCCACCCTTTGTTGCTTGCTTGAAGCCGAGAAGCTTTCCGATAGATGCCCCAGTTCCCACCCCGATGCTACCTTCTTCGGTAGGTGACGACGATGCATTTAGACATGCGCTATACGCCATAGATTGGTCTGGCCTCACTTTTCCATTACCAATCCCAAGGTCAAACACGACAGCAGTAGGAACTGAGGGTACAATATAGCCGTAACCGACATCGAGTCCGATTCCCTGCTCTTCAAGATACCTCATTACCCCGCCGGCTGCGTCTAATCCGTAAGCGCTACCCCCTGTAAGGAAGATTCCATGAATCTTCCCATATGAATGGGATAGAAGAAGCGGGTCTATTTGACGTGTGCTCGTCCCGCCCCCTCTTAGGTCTATAGCTCCGGTTGCCTCATTATCGAATAAAATGACCGTGCAACCAGTTATTGCTTCAAAATCCGATGAGTGTCCAACCCTAACTCCCGGAACATCAGTGATTGAGGCCATTATTTACATTTTAAATTCAATACCTTTAGTTTCCAAGTAAACTTTCCATATCGTCACGAAATCGTAGGGAGATCCCCCAGGTGCTTCTACTGCTTTTGTCGTTGCGGGGCTGATGAAATCAGCCGAAGCAATCTCGATATTACGTCATCACCGAAATTTTAAGAAAGAGGAGATTGCTTCGCCAAAGCTTGCAATGACGATCAAAGAAGGTTACTTTAGAAAAAATCTAGTCTTAAAATAGAAGAACAGGTAAGATTCTGCTAAGGAGGGTTTTTATGAAAACACTGACGAGCGAGTCAATAAAAAAAATGCTTAAGACTGAAACAATTGGGAAAATAATCTACTCCTTTGAAGAGGTTGGCTCCACTAACGAAGTTGCATCTGAACTTGCAAGAAACGGTGCTCCTGAAGGGACTATCATAATTGCCGATTCTCAGTCCAAGGGAAAAGGAAGACTTCAAAGGAGATGGATTTCCCCCCCAGGAGTAAACCTCTATATGTCGGTGATTTTTCGCCCTGCAATTACAGCAAAAGATGCTCCTCTTCTTACTCTGGTTGCTTCAATCGCTTTGGCTGAAACAATCAAGGACAAAGAACCTGACACACTCATAAAGTGGCCCAATGATATACTTGTAAAAGGGAAAAAGGTGGCGGGTGTTTTGACGGGTATGGAACCTATTGGAAACAAAGTTGACTTTGTTATTGTGGGAATCGGGGTAAATATAAACATGACTAGAGAAATGATGGAAAGAGAGATGGGAGAGGTTTCAGAGATAGCAACCTCTCTTAGGGAGGCGTTAGGATACGACATTAAGAGAGAAAAATTTGCCTCTGATTTGATTGAGGAGCTTGAGATTTGGTATCACAAGTTTCTCAAAGAGGGAAAGTCTCGAATCATAAAGGAATGGATGGAAAGGTGGGGAGCTATAAACCGTAGAGTACTAGTCAGGTTCGATGGAAAGGTGATTGAAGGGATCGCATCTCGTATAGACGAAAACGGGCATTTACTCGTAAAAAAGGATGATGGAACAACAGAGAAGATAATCGCAGGGGATGTGATTCTTTTGTAAGGGCAATCCACTGTGATCGCCCGTTATCAGGGCAGACACGGGGGTCTGCCCCTATAGCATTGTATCCCAAAACATTAACTCATAATCAAGACCTAATCTAGTTGCGATTCGCATCTTCTTCATATCTTTCTCTGTTCTAGTGTACTCCCCTATTATCTTCGTTATTTTATCGTAGAACTGAGAGGTAATCGGATAAAATCCGTCCAAAAATTTTGTATCTTCAGAGGGAAGGTTATAGTGTTTTTTGAGTCCTTTGCTTATTCTGCTACAGTTTTCGCCCCAGACTTCAAAATCTATGATTATTGCTGAAGCTATCTCTCCTGCGGTTCCATAGGCTGCTAGGCGTGTAAAGTAATTTGTGAATGCTAGAGCGCCTGCATGAGGTTCAGAAGCCTCGAGTTCTTGATCTCCGATACCTAGAGCCTTTGCCATTTTAAAGAGGTTATCTAAGGCGCTACGCTCTCCTTGTATCAACTCAAAGAAAAAATCTCTTATCCACTGATTAGAGGAAAAGGCAATGAATAGAGCCAGATTTCTGAAATCCCCGCTTACAATATGGAATTGCTGTTCTACAAAGAACTTTAGTTTTTCAACGGAAGCCTTCCCTTTTTCTACACTACCCACAAAAGGATGAGTAAGAATCTTTTTTCTTAAAGGTTGGAATTCTTCTCTTAGCTCCTCAAGGAAATTTCTTGCAGACTGTATCTTTGCCATTGATTAACCTTATTTTTGAAGTTGTTTAGTTTCTAACCGTTAATTTTAATTAAATTATAACACATGAACTCTGGGTAGGGTGTAAAAATTTAGGGTAAACATTGATGACATAACCTTTTCCTAAAATATCTAGTTTGCATAAATTCATTCGATTATTTATTAATTCATCTAATACAAATTGGTATAATTTCATTATTTAAATTAGGTTATTATAGGGGGTTAAAAGCACATGATAGTGGATACTATGATTAAAGGAATAGACCATGTCGCGATTGTTGTTTGGAACATGGATAGATCCATCAAGTTTTACAATGAGGTTTTAGGGCTCAGGATACATCATGATGGACGAAAGGAAGGGGGTAGCAAAAAATCCTTTCTGGGTAATAAATCAGAGACCTTAGTTGCTTTATCAGAGGATGAAAATCGAGGTAAAGAAGGAAATCGGATTGTTGAGGGCGTAGCACATATAGCTTTTAGGGTGGATGATGTGGAGAAGGCAAGTAAACTCCTTAAAGAAAGAGGAGTCGAATTTATAGAGGAGAAATTGGATAAAGATGGGAAGAGAAAATCATATCACTTCCTAGACCCAGATGGGCTTGAGTTAGAGATATATGGTAGAACCGGTCAAATAATACCACCATATTGATGAAAAATGGTTTAAATTGAAGCTATTGGGGAAGCGGGTACATTTTTTGTCTTTGACTTTGCAAGTACTGTTTTCGCCTATGCTGTTTAACTAGCAAATTCATTGTAGCTTGCTAAAGGGTTTCCATGTCATTGCTATGACAACACGGAAATTGTCATTGCGAGGAGTGAAACGATGAAGCAATCTAAACACGGGATTGCTTCACTTCGTTCGCAATGACAAACAGTATCCTTGCCCAGCTTGTACCAAGTGAACGAGTCTTCTGTTTAAACGCTGATGCCCTGCAGCTTATTGCAGCGTTCTTCATTTACTGATAATTTATAAGACTCAACTATAAAGCAAAAAACTGAATAATGCGTCAGGGTTCAAAAAAATCAATCCCTAGATCGTTCTATTATATTAACCATTTCTTCTTTAATATGGTGCATAAGCTCCGACCACTCGCGAATTATAGTAAGGTCGTTTGTTGGAAGGGTTTTCTTGATTACAATTCCTGATTTTGTTAGCTCTACAGTGCAATCTCTGTACTTCTCCATAATTATGTTTCCAAATCTCTGAAGGGTTTCAATACTCCATTGCTCACTTCCCTGAAATCTTGAGATCAAGGTAACCTCTTCGTCAAATCCTTTAAACACTATGCTCCAGAGGCTTGTATTTGACTCTAGCCCAAATGAGAGATCAACCAAATCCAATTTTGAATTCAAATTAGCCATCATTCAAAAAGAAAAACAATCTATTATTGCAATAGAGAGCTCAAACAGAACTAATAGGGAAAGCCCTCTTTGCAAAAATGGATTATAGTTTTACTTCATGTCCGCCTAAACCAGATATACTAAAATCTACATTAAGCTACTACCAGCCAGAAGATTCGTGTGAGCTGTTTTATGGGTTCTTGTCTAGTGTGCGCTGTCTTTTGGAGCATGTTTGCAACAGCCTGCAGCAAATAGGAAAACAATAACTAATGACGCTGCTAATTTAGCTTTCTTAATCATTACACATCCAGATTTATTTACTCCCACTATGAATATAACGTAATGCCGGTTAGAAAAGTTAACAATTACAGCTTGCATGTAGTTTTTCAATACTCGTCTTAGCGTTCGTAGTGAGGTTAGTATATATTTCTTTTCCAGATGTGAGCTTTAAAAAAATCCTATAATTCTCTATCGCCTCCCTCGGGCTATTAGCAAGCTCATATGCACGTGCGAGATGGTAGTAAGGTTCAGGATTATTTGAATTAAGTGAGATTGCTTTTCTCTCTTGGACAATAGAATCTTGGTATTTATTCATAGAATAATAAGTGATCCCTAGATTCATGTAGGCAGGAGCATAATTTGGATCGAGTTCTATTGCTTTTAGATATTCTGTTACTGAGTTGCCGAGGTATCCTTGTGTGCGAAGCGAGGTTCCTAGGAAATTGTGCAATTGAGGCGAATCTGCGAGTTCGACTGCCTTTTTAAATTGTTCTGTTGCCCTTGCATAATTACCTCCCTTAAATAAGTAGGCTTTTCCTAAATCTAGGTGAGCCATAACGAGGTTCGGGTCTAACCCAATTGCTTTTACGATGTACGGGCTGTCTGGGTCTCTGCCAGATGCAGCCCAGAGTATATAGTATGATTCTGCGTCGTTAGGGTCTTTCGCTAATGCGCGGTTTGCGGCTACTTCCGCAACCTTTGATCGCTTAAGATGAAGGTAATTTAGAGCTAAGGCGCGTTGCGTCTCTTTTGTATTAGCGCCGTACTTTAGGGCTTTTAGAATGTTTTCATAAGACTTGTTATAGGGTTCTTCGTAGTCTTCTTTCACCTCTAACTTATAGAAGCCAATAAATGAATAAACTTCTCCAAGACCTGCGTAAGCCGGAGCGTACTTTGGATCTGCTTCTATAGCCTGGTTAAAGTATGCGATCGCATCTTGAAATCCTTCAGGCGTAAATTGGAGAAATGCGATTCTTCCTTTCTCATAGTATGGAGCCGCACTTGAGTTTTGCATCTGTGAACTATCTTCTTTAGGTTTTTCCTTGGATTGAGCAAGACCCTTAGCTCCTAGAATAAACACTGAAATAAACAGCAGCATGAACAAAACAGATATTCCTTTTCTCTTCATCCTTAGTAACCTCCTTATACTTTTTACATGAATTTAATACTATTATCAATAATTCTTAGAAATAAATTTTACAACCTCTTGTGCTACAGCCTCATAAACACCTTTTGTAATAAACCCGCTTCTTAGAAATCCTATTGTACTCAAACCGCTTACCTCACCATCCGTTATGTCATCTCCTGTGTTTTTATCCAAAAGCCATACATGAAC
>JAHFBK010000012.1 GCA_023250035.1 Candidatus Dadabacteria bacterium | reverse complement strand
CCCCGAGTACCGGAACAACTTCAACCTGCGTGGCCTAAAAGCGCTGGCCGTGTTCTTCTGACTCCGGGAGCGGCCAGGCATCATACTGCGCGGTAGTTGGAAAGCGGCTTTCGCAATTCTCCGCCCGAGCCTGCAGCGGGCACGTTTTCATTCTCCGTGAGTGCGAAAAGCCTTGAGGACCGGGCCTAACCACCTGCTGCACCTGACCGCGGCGGCATCAGGTGATTCCGGGTTCAAGCTCCTCGCAGCCGCCGCAGCAGGTGAGCTGGGCGTTAGGCAGCTTAAGAGGATTGTCTTCAACAACGGAGGCAGAGCAGATGGACTTCCTTGAGCAGACAGTCAGAGACGAGATTGAATCATTCACGAGGCGTCTCGGATCGGTCAAGGGGCGGCGACGTGGGGCGCTGTTGATTCGATCGACCGGAACTGGTGGTGGCACGTACGTTATTGAGAGCAGCGTTGAAGGCACTCGACTGTGGTCCGATGCGCTCCGATCCAACGAACACGTCCATGTAGAGATCATTGGCGACGCCATGCAGATCGTAGCCATTTTGCAAGGAAGGGAAGATGCCCGAGAGGCTTTTCAATCGGGCCGGGTTCGAGTGCGGGGCAACCTCGGGTACCTCAATGAAGTCCTCCTTGAACTTTCCGTCATCAAGAAGCCTATCTATTTCTTGCTGCGTGTGACGGCAGTGCTGACGGCAAACACTGCTGGCACGCAGAGCCTTGGAGAAAACGTCGGAACGCAAGTGCGTCCTGCCACGCCGTACCTTCGAGATCCAGCCGTTCACACCGGGCCAGGCGACAGCTGTGTCAAGGACGAGATTAACTTGGCCAACATGCAGCTGCTGTCGTCAGGAGCGTGTTTCGGACTGGACGTTGAGAACCTCCGCTATGTCATCGCGACGTCGGATTTGCTCCACACACGCGAGTGCGGGGACATGGGGCATCAGGCTACAGTCGACTGGCTTGCGATGAAGGCGGCCGAGCCAGTCGAAGACAACCCCTACCGCGACAGCGTCATTATCATCTATCGATGGGGCAGTGGCTCCCAGCCTAGCGGGCAAGGGTGCAGTGGTCTTGATTATCCTTATATCCTCATGCCAGGGAAGTACTATAACAGTCGGTTCGTTGATGGCCGGACCGTCCTCGGTAGCAGTCATCTCACGCATGAACTCGGGCACTTCATGGGACTCGATCATCCGTTTCCGAGCCTTGCGGATCGGCTTGCTGAACTGGCAAGCCTTCGAGGGCGAAACCAGACGAACCTCCCACTCACGATCGCCAACCTGCTCAGCCTCAGCGGCGTGAACGCTCAGGAGCTCTACGAGGCCAAGGCACTCGCTGAGCGGTACATCGCGACGTGGCCGTATACGCTTGATCAGGACGGCGGTGTTCCGGAAGCATTGCCTGAGTCGGTGACGGTACGGGACACCCCGGTCGACCTTGGGCACGCGTTGCCATTGCTCTTCGGGTTTCCCGCATGTGGCGGCTCGACGTCCTACGTGTTGAGTCGCTACGACCCCGCCTGGCTCCAACCGGTCAACGATGCAGCTGGAAAGGTAGTGTGGTGGCAGCCGACGTTCGGAGCGGAGGAGCACCAATACCAGGAACGCATACTCATCGATGACCGCGTGACTAACAACGTCATGAGCTATTGGCAGTGCGATCCCGCCAGTCAAGGGTATTCTGCTGATCAGGTGCGTCGGATGCACTTCGTCTTAACCGAGCGGCGTCAGAATCTCATTGCTCGGACCATCAGGCTCTTCGAAGACTTCGCGCCGACACGAGACTTCGTTCGAGCCCGCGCTACCGAATCGCGCAACCGCCTGTTGCGATCCGACCAGCTCCTGCAGGGAGCCCCTAGCCGGGCCGCCCCAGTCGGACTCCGCGCGTGCGGCGTGAAGACGATTGACCCTGTGAGGTGACCCGCCGCTCAACAAGTCGATGTGCGAGTACACGACGTGAGGGTTGAAGCCTCCCACACGGTACCGGAGGCGCTGCCTAACCAGCCGCTGCAGCCGACGAGCGGCCGCTTCGGGGGCAAATCGAGGGAGTCCGGGCACCGCTCGCGGCTGAGCGGCATGACGTTAGCTTCGCATAGACTCAAATCTGTTTTCCTCTTGTAAGGAACTGGTCATTCTAGTGCACTTACTGATAAGCTCCATTCATTTAATTATAAAGCGCTAGGTATCTGAGCACAGGTCTCGGGAACCTGCCAATTTGTGATGGGGTAAATGTCCTATCTGGCGCTACAAATTTAATCTCCTATTCATTCGGACTCGATGACCAAGAATTTATTGTCGCCTTTGAAACAGATAAACCGGAGGACTTTATGGAAGTGATGATGAAGATGAGGGAGCAAGAAGGAAGAAAATACACTCTTCGAGATACACCGATATTTACCTGTGTGAAGAAGGACATTAACGAGATTCTAGATCTGGTGGCTTGAGTTAAGAAGAGAACGTCGATTTCCTTTACTGCATTAAATAAAATAGCGCTTGCGTCTTAGGGTCTCACGAACCCGATCGAGTAGTTTCTTGGGGTGTTGTTTCATATTTTTTTACATCTATTGACTTAGTGGAACATCCTAAATTATACTCCTAAAAAAGGAAAAAAGGCACAGGGATTTCCGTATAACACCCCATATTGGGGTGATTATGCGGAAAAGATTCCGTATAATCAATAGTTAGATCTGAGAGTGGGAAATCATGAAGCGTTATTACATCCCTCTCCCGTGGGTTATTCTGATTCCTTATAGATTGATGAGGAGAATCTGGGAGTTAATTCGTTCAGATTGGACACCACTCTCCAAACGTGACCGAAGCGTTCTTCGCTGGCTATCTTATCCGGATCATCCCATTAGACCTCAGGATCGACAAGTCAAAAACTTCAGGCAGCTAGAGCACGCTATCAAAGCAAGTCAACCTGTTACGTTCAGCTATCTGAATAGTAGCAGGGAAGAAAGTCATCGACAGATTGTTCCTAAAAGACTATTTAGGCGCAAAGAGGTCGTCTATTGCCAAGCCTTTGACACCTTGCACGAAGAATATAGAGTTTTCAGATTAGACAAAATGAGCGACGTGAAGATTGGGGTGGACAAAACAACCGGGTTCCATTCTCATTAGACCTAACTTTCGCTTCAGACCGGTCGTTTTAGCGACGGCTGAGCTTCACGATAGGCACTTACACGTTATGAAAGGGAGGGTTTCCTATGTGGCTTTTCTGCAAACGCAAATCACCTTGCGATCATATTGTGCGAGGCTATTTCGGTCTCGGCGATCATGAACACGTTGTTCATGTGACTAGTAGTGCAGATTTTCTACTGCACATTTGGGCCAGAAACGTCGAAACCTCACAAGGTGGCATACAGATACTGACTCCTCCGAGTCAGTTTAGAGGAAGTGGTTCAACCGGTCCGCAAGATGGATTAGTTCTCGACGTTCCTGCGCAGACGGGCAAAGACCTTGGTTGCATAGGAGCTCAGGGCGGTGAGACCATAGATATCAGCAATGCGTTTGGCGCCAGGGTAACTGTATTTCTGACTGTAATCACGGCTGATGGCGCGACGGTCACAATGACGTGGACCTAAGGCGCTCAATAACCCAAAACCCAATATAAGGTGTGCGGCACGTTCGGCGGCTACCACACAAGTCCGCGCGCCCGTGAGCGTGTGTGGCCATAAGGTCTACGATGAATATCTCTTCCGAGCAGCTGGCTTATTGGTATCTGCGACTCAATGGCTTTTTGACAATTCAAAACTTCATAGTTCATCCAGACATCGGAAGCGAACAACGCACCGACGCTGATATATTGGGCGTAAGGTTTCCGCATCAAGCAGAATTGAAGCCCAAGCCGATGACTGATGACGAGCCATTTATTCAAATAAAGGACAAACCTTTCATTATCATTGCGGAAGTGAAAAGTGGTGAATGTAATCTGAATGGGCCGTGGACTGAGCCTCAGAAAGAAAACTTACAGAGAGTTCTTCGTGCAATAGGAGCTTTTCCAGAGAGCGAAGTTGAAACTGTGGCAAAAGCGGTTTACACATCGGGCGTGTTTTCAAATAACGCCTATCACCTTTCACTTGCTTGCTTTGGCAGAGACCCAAATCCTGAAATAAAAAAGAACCTTCCAACCGTACCACAGATTTTGTGGGACAAGGTGTTGGGTTTTATATACGACAGGTTCAGGAAGTATCGAGACCAGAAGGCATCACACGGGCAATGGGATGAAGCAGGCCAAGAGTTATGGGATTGTGTATTGGGAAGCCGAACCGAAAGAGAGTTCAAGGCCAAAGTGGTTATTTCAGGCAGATGAGGCTTTCAAGGGCCAGTGCTATAGCAAAGGTGCCGTGTAGGCTTTTGGGCGCGTGTGACGGCGGCAACGCCGCCGAACCCGCGCATGCAGCAGCCGACAGCGCTTCGCGCTCCGCTCCGCGCGCAACTGAACCGCGACGTTAGCTTCGCATAGACTCAAATCTGTTTTCCTCTTGTAAGGAACTGGTCATTGCAGCGCTCTTACTGATAAGATCAGTTCACTTTAATTATAAAGCGCGAGGTATCTGAGCACAGGTCTTGGGAACCTTCCAAATTGTGACGAGGTAAATGTTCTATCCGGCGCTACAAATTTAATCTCGTATTCATTCGGGCTTGACGGCCAAGAATTTATTGTCGCTTTTGAAAGATAAACCGGAAGACTTTATGGAAGTTGTGATGAAGATGAGGGAACAAGAAGGCAGAAAATACACTCTCCGCGACACACCGATATTTACTTGTGTTAAGAAGCCTATTAATGAAATTCTGGATATAGTAGCTTGAGTTAAAACGTCCCTTTCAGCGCGCCCCATCTCTAGCGGATGCCGCTTGTTGTGAAAAAGAATATAACGCCTGATCCAGGCAACATAACTCTTTTCGGTGCGAAAAGAATAGTGCTTGCGTCTTATAGTCTCACGAACCCGATCGAGAAGCTTCTTGGGGCGTTGTTCCATATGTTTTTTACACCTATTGACTTAGTGGAACGTCCTAAATTATACTCCTAAAAAAGGAAAAAAGGCACAGGGATTTCCGTATAATACCCCATATTGGGGTGAATATGCGGAAAAGATTCCGTATAATCAATAGTTAGGCCGCACAACTTCACCCTGCGTCATCGCGAGACCTCAATCATGCTGAAGACGTACCATGGCAGCTGTCACTGTGGAGCCGTCAAGTTCGAGGCTGACATCGACTTCACGCAGAACACCTATCGATGTAACTGCTCAATCTGCTGGCGAACACGCTTCTGGCCAGCGGTGGTGAAACCAGAAAGCTTCCGCCTGCTGACGGGAGAAGCAGACCTAACCAAGTACGTGTTCAACACCAAGAAGAACCACCACTATTTCTGCAAGCACTGCGGCGTACGTGCTTTCGGTGTCGGGAACGACACGCCAATTGGCAAGATGTACGGAGTAAACGTGATGTGCCTCGACGATCTCTCTGACGAGGAACTGGCAAGAGTTCCTATCACGTACGTTGACGGTCGCAATGACAACTGGCAAAACGCACCGGCAGTTTTCAGCCATCTATGAAACACGGGCGGGTAAGTCAAAGTGCGGCCTAACCCTGCGCTCAACCGGACGGGCCGGTACGCGCCTTCAACTTGGCGAGCGTCGGCGCGGCCCGCCGGTTAGCTTGCGACGTTAGGCCTCACCGTTTCAAGGGGGTGCCCCGGTGGGGTATAAGGAAGCATGATGCGCAATCCCCACTTCATAAAAGGAGGCAATTCGAAATGAGACGCTTCTCCGTAATTATTGCCATCACCGTTCTACTTGTGGGGATGGTGTCGATCTCCTGGGCTGCGGTCAATTTGAACTCGTCGAGAAGCAACGTCTACCGAGTGACCTACGACACCTCGGTGGTGAGCCCGGCCCAAGCGTCCGCGCTCCTGGTCGAGTTGGAGAAGCTCGGTCCAGCAGATGAAGCGAAGCTCAAAATGTGGTTGCCGGCGAATTTCAAAAGGCTTGGCATTGAAGGAGACCGCATCAAGAAGATCTCCATTCGGAAAGTGGTGGACAAGGCTTCGCCCATCTTGATCCTCCTCCTTGCGAATCCGGCGGATGAGGCTCAGGCACTGGCTGTCTCGAATGATGGAGGCCCGCAGGGTCCCAAGAAGGGCAAGGGCACAAAATGAAAAAACTCGCTGTGGGATGCGCCGTGAACCCGTACGATGCTGGTGTTTGCTTGTGCCTGCTTGGGTACGCAAAGGAAGGCCTAACAAATCGCTGAACACGGACGGGCAAAGGCGGCGCTTTGCTCTGCCTTTGCCCGCCGGTTAGCTCAGCCGTTAGGCACAACCTAGGCGCATCCATCATGAATCGATGCATAACATTTCTCTGAAGGAGGTTTCACATGGCAAACTTAGTTGGTAACTCTAATGATCCAAATGTTGCGGCAGTTTTCGGTGAACATACCGCTGGCCAGGCCGCTGTCATCGGTCAAAGTAATAACGGACGTGGTGTGCTCGGAATCAGTGAAGCCGGACAGGGTGTCTGGGGCCATAGTGTCTCGTCAACCGGTGTGGTTGGGGTAAGCAAAAGTGGTTACGGTACTTCAGGCGAAAGTGACTCGTCGGCAGGAGTTGTTGGAATAAGTAATCAATTCAATGCCGTCCGCGGAATTAGTCATGCTGAAGGTCACGGGGCCGTTGTCGGAATTAACGACAACCATACTCCAAAGGCTGGGCCGGGTGTTTTCGGCCAAAGTGATGGGACCGCTGTGTGGGGTGAGAGCAAGACCTGGATGGGTGTTTTTGGCAAAAGCGAAAGCACGACGGGTGGCGCAGGTGTTATGGGTGAAGGGGTTGGGCCTGGCGTTATCGGAGTCAGCAAAACCTGGCATGGTGTTTACGGAGAGACTCCGAGTACAACAGGCGGCGCAGGCGTATGGGGTGAACACAAGGGCGGTGGGAGTGGTGTCGTTGGCATTAGTAACAGCGGCGCTGGTGTTTATGGTAAAGGCGGGCGAGTGGCCGGTTTCTTCGAGGGCGATGTTGAGGTTACAGGTGATATTCGGTTAACTAACGCCGACTGTGCCGAGGATTTCAATATTGGCAGTGATGTAACGGTCGAGCCAGGGACTGTAATGGTGCTCGGTCAAGAAGGCGCGCTTTTTCCCAGTCAACTCGCCTACGACAAGCGTGTAGCGGGGGTGGTTTCCGGTGCTGGCGATTACAAGCCGGGAATCGTGCTGGATAAGCAACAATCCGAAAGCAACAGACAACCGATTGCATTGCTCGGTAAGGTTTACTGCAAAGTGGATGCGCAGTATGGTGCTATTGAAGTGGGCGACTTACTTACAACCTCTCCCACTCCGGGGCATGGAATGAAAGCAACTGACCCGCTGAAAGCCTTCGGCGCAGTAATCGGTAAGGCGCTGCGCCCGCTAAAAGAGGGGCAAGGGCTGATTCCAATTCTGATTGCCCTACAATAGCTGCAGTATGGAAAAAAATGTCATGAGTACAAACACACCTTGGGCAATACTTCTATGTAGGTTCAAAGATGATGTTACACAATTGACAAGTTTTCGGGATGCTGCAAGAAGATTTCCATTCGACCAATTTGGAAATAGTGCACGAGCAATCTTGGCGCACCGATTTGATATGCAACCTCCCATTTCACTGAAAGAATTAATCAGAAACATTTCGGAACCGACCCAAGTATTGCAGAATGTTGTGACCTTGTTTACGGCTCTAGATATTGAAAATGTAGTTACCTATTGGCAGGATATATCCTATGGGCAGCTTGACCTCACACATTCGGAGGTTTTTGGTTGGTTCAGACTTGATAAGAATAAGGAAGATATAGCTAGGCGACAAGATTTGGTGGATTGGGCTAAGAAAGCCGCAACCGACTCTGGCGTTGACTTAGGTCGTTTTTATGGCGTTGTGGTTTATATAAACGTTGCAACCGATTTGTGGGGCAACTCCCGGCAAGTTGTGTGTGACATTGCTTCTAATTTGTCCCAGATACTTCAAGAGGTAGGACATGGGTACGATCTAGACCACTCGCGATCCGTCGCCAACCCTACTGACTATCAGAACCCATTCTGTATAATGAGCGGTCTTACATTCGGTGGCACCAACCCGACATTCCAAGATAGATTTGGACAGAGCGGACCTGGGCTCTGCTCCCCTTACGTTTTTAAAGCGGGATGGTTATCTGAGTCAAGAATCGCGAGAGTTACCTCAAATGGCAGGTACCCTGCCTCCACCAAACTTATTTTGTCCCCTTTAGGTGAGACGAACCCACGTCATCCACAAGTTGCTGTGTTTGGTCTAAACACGCCACAGGAGGTTACCTACTTCGTCGAATACCGATCCGGCGGATGGGATCGAGGTCTTCGGCAAAACGCGGTGGTGATTCATCAACTTCGACCTGACAACTTTGCTTATTATGCCGGATCAATTGCCACATCTGTCGGGTTTGCCAACGGCATTACGCTACTACCCGGCAAAGCTTATGTTGATTCGCAATTCGATCTTTCTGTTGAAGTTCTTTCTATTTTCGATGACGACACAATAAAAATTCGGATTGCTCCGGCGGCGGCAGTGCAAACCCTTAGCGTTCGCACAATAGCAAGGACAAAATTAGGCATCGGCACCGGGTTTTCGGTGAGAAATCAAGTATTGCAGAACACGGCAATTTCGCTTCGTGGCAGATTAGTAGAGTTGTTGGGTCAATGAGGATAAAGTTTCTCTGCTCCTGATACGGCCAAAGCTCGCGTAGGATAGATGAGCGAAGAAAAGGAGCCAAGTTCGATTAACGGCAGCGATGCCTAACTCGGCGCTGGAGAGGGACGCGGCAAAAAGCGCGGCGCCCCTCAGCTTTGTTCGTTAGCTTCGCACAGACTCAAATCTGTTTTCCTCTTGCCTAGAGCTCGTCATTCCAGCGCTCTTACTGGTAAGATCAATTCGCTTTAATTATAAAGCGCGAGGTATCTGAGGATGGGTCTTGGGAACCTTCCAAATTGTGATGAGGTAAATGTTCTATCCGGCGCTACAAATTCAACCTCATAGCCGTGTTGGAGTAACTCTAATAGGACCGATGCTGCGCGTGTTATTTCAAGCTCAAGATGGTTTTCATCTTTCGTGGGGTTAAACTCGATTATATATCTTTTTGATTTGTCATCTTGAAGTTCTCTGTACATTAACCTTCCCGTCTTGGCTGTGGTTTTCCAGTGAATAAATTTGGGATTATCTCCTTCGTTAAAGGTTCTGATTGATCTTAAGTCACTTCCAAACCCTATTACTTCAGATTCCAATTCACCAAACTTTTCTTGAAATTCGTTTAAATCCATATGTGGTTTCTCAACCTTTGGATACACTAGAATCTCCTCATCGCCTAGATTGATTCTGATCCATTTCTTAAAGAAGCCAAAGGGGAATCTTGTAAATAGTACTACCTTAGGAATTTTGTTCCAGCCCCGTTTTTTGAAAAAGGTATTTATTGTAACGTTTTTTGCAGATTTTGGTAGAAGGTAGGGTATAAATGCGCTTTTCCCTTCTGTATCAATTGTCAGTGAATATGAAGGTATTAGGGGTTTCAGGTTTCTAACTGAGAATTTGAGGGGTGTTGGAGTTAAAGCGAAGACGTCTTCAGGTGTAATTGTTTTTACCTCGATTCCTGAAAGGTTGATCATAGATATGATTCCAGAAGCCGCTATAAAGCTCAGCATCATGCCGAAAACGAGGTAAAGTAGGTTATTCCCTGTATTTAAGGCTGCAAAACCAACAAATAAGGTAAGTGTTAGAAAGACAATTCCTTCCTTTGTAGGTCCTGTTCTAGCCCACCTGTCTTTACCAAGTTTAAACGCTTTCATAAGCTTCGCAGCTTCGAGTTAAAAACTAGCCACAGAGAACACAGAGAACACAGAGGTCACGGAGAATTTTAATATTAAAACAAATTTTTTCTCTGGGTTCTCGGTGTCCTCAGTGGCTAAGTTGAAAGCTACCTAAAAGCCTCGAGTACTTTGCTTATAGATTCTATAATTGAGCCCTTCAGTTTGGAAAGATCGTTATAGACTGCGAGGAACATGATGAAGATTAAGAAGGTAAAACCTACACGCTGACAGATTTCGAGCGTTCTTTGACTAAGCGGTCGTCTCCTTATGGATTCTATTGCGAGGTAGAGGATATGTCCTCCATCAAGCATAGGAATTGGAAATAGATTTATAAGACCTAGGTTTATGCTGATAAATGCAGTAAATTGAAGAAGTGTTGCTAGTCCACCCGCCGCGGCAGACGCAGAAACTTTAGCAATAAAGATAGGACCTGCTATGCTTTTTCCAGCGGCTCCGAGAGATATCTTACCCGTGATGAGTTTGTAAAGAAATGATAGAAGAAGAACTGTAACCTCAGCCAAGAGCTTGGCTGCTTCTTTAATTCCCTCAACAATTGACTCAAAAAAACCATACTTCTTTTGAATCTCATCTATATAGGGATTAATTCCTATCACTCCATGACCTTTTCCCTCTAGAGGTTCTGGGGTGATTTTGATCTCAAGTAGGTTGTTGTCTCTTTCAATAAGAAGTGTGACCTCTTGATTTGCTTTCTCTTCGATAATGAATTTCATGTCATACCAGTCCAAAACTTTTACGCCGTTTATTGCAAGAATCTTATCCCCTTTTCTAAGACCTGCTCTTTCAGCCGGGGATCCATCTATTATATTTCCAACAATAGCCTTAAGCGGTTCACCAAGCCCTGTCGCTACAAGCCCTTCGGTAGAGGGAGAGGCTTTAAACTCAAGTGTTTTTATCTCTCCGTCTCTTTCAACCTTCACTTTTAAAATGGAACCCGGATTTGATAGAAAAGTGATGTTTGCGTCCCGCCAGCTTTTTAAGCTCTCACCATTTATTTCGAGGATCTTATCTCCTCTATGAAATCCCGCTTTACTTGCAGATGAATCCGGCTCAACGTAGCCTATCACAGGAGGCTTTTCGAGGTAGGCCGGAACATTAATTCCAAGCATAAAAACGATAGGAAAAAATAGAAATGGAAGCGCAAGATTCATAAAGGGTCCCGCAAAGACTATCTTAAACCTGTTTAGAATTGACTGGTTAGAAAAGCTCCGGGGATAATCTTTCTCAGAGAAGGCTCTTATACCATTTAAGCCTTCTGGTTTGACCTTGAGTATCAATTTTTTTTCGTCTCTTTCTATGACAAATGTGTATTCTCGTTCTAGGTTCTCACTTAGTGTGGACTCAAGTACTTTCCATCCGGAATATGCGGTTAAGTTTATCTCATCTACACTGAGTATTTTGTCTCCGGATTTGAATCCGGCCTTTTCAGCTTGTGAACTAGGCTCTACATTATCGATGATGAAAGCCCCTTCTCCTCCTTCACCGTACATTTTTACATAGCCGCCTAAAGGAAGTAATGAGATAAGGTATTCTGTTTCACCACGCCTGAACCCGAGGATTCTCTTTCCAAACCCAAGAGAAAATTTCTCTACCTTTACTCCACTCCATTTTGCCAAGATGAAGTGGCCAAGTTCATGTATGAAGACTAAAGTTCCTATTACAAAAAGAAAGGGTAAAATAAAGAGAATAAAGTTTAAAATTTCAGTCATTGCTTCATTTACTCCTATAAAATTTATTTAGCTTCTGATAAAGATTAACAATGTTTTAAGAGGAAGGTTATTTGCTATAATATATTCACAATCTATCATCGTTGTTTTCTTAAAGAAAAACATTTAATTTTCATATCCATTTATAATTGACTTTGCTGTTATTCTCGCCCAGTTATCGCTTTCAAGAATCACATCAAGTGAATCTCCAGTGAGGGTTTTATGTAAATCCATTACCTGCTTAACTACTGTTATTATTTTTAAAAATTTTAAACCCCCTTCAAGAAAATGTTGAACAGCCGCTTCATTTGCGGCATTCATTACCGCAGGCATTGTCCCACCTTCCTCCAAAGCGTGATAAGCAAGGGAAAGCGCGGGAAACCTTCCAAGGTCTGCATCTTCAAATGAAAGCTCACCAAAGGCCCTAGATATATTATAATTACCATCTATAGGTAGTCTATCAGGATAAGAGATTGCATACGAAATCGGGATTCTCATATCAGGAATGCTCATTTGCGCGATGATAGAGCCATCAATAAACTCTACCATAGAATGTACTATACTCTGTGGATGAATCCATACAGAGATGTACTTAGCTTCTATACCGAAGAGCCATCTTGCCTCAATTATCTCAAAAGCTTTATTCATAAGGGTTGCCGAATCAATTGTGATTTTCTTACCCATCTTCCATGTTGGATGTTTTAATGCCATTTCAGGAGTTACATCTGCCAGTTTTTCTTTAGGAAGATTTAGAAACGGGCCGCCTGAGGCAGTTAAAATAAGTCTTTTAACAAAGTCTTTTCCACTGTGCCTAAGGGCTTGAAAAAGGGCGCTATGCTCGCTGTCAACAGGAATTATGCTGATCCCATTTTTTAAGGCTTCTCGAGTTAAAATGTTACCTGCCATAACAAGAACCTCTTTGTTTGCAAGTGCTACATTCTTTCGCGATTTTATCGCAGAGAGAGTAGGTTTGAGGCCGGATGCTCCGACCATAGCAGATACTACTAAATCCGCTTTCGTATGGGAAGCAACAACCTCCGCGCCTTTTTCACCCCAAAGGATTTCAACAGATTCTGATTTTAATTCTTTTGAAAGTTTTATAGCGTCATCTTTATCCCTAATAGAAACTATCTCTGGCTTAAAATTTAGAATCTGTTCTTTGAGAAGGGTGATATTTTTCCCTGCGGCGAGGCCCACGATACAAAATCTCTCAGGGAAACGAGATATAATATCGAGTGCTTGTTTGCCAATTGAGCCAGTTGAACCAAGAATGGATATACCCTTCAATTTACTTCCCTTTTTCTTATTTGGTCACTTGTAAGCCCAAACCTTCTCTCTCGGTTCTGGTAGTTTATAAGAGCTCTTATGAGATGCTTTTTCTTAAAATCAGGCCATAGTGTTTTTGTAACATAAATCTCGGTGTATGCAAGCTGCCAGAGGAGAAAATTAGAAAGTCTAATCTCTCCGCTAGTACGTATAAGAAGATCGGGCTCTGGAAGATTTGAAGTGTATAGAAACTTAGAAAAACTATCCTCATCAAGATCTTCAGGTGGGATACTATCAGAGATTATCTTTTTTATGGCGTCAATTATTTCTTCTCTTCCTCCGTAGCTTAGTGCAAGAGTAAGAGTCATTTCTTTACACAATTTTGTCTTTTCCATAGTTTTTACTAGCACTTCATAGACATCGGAAGGAAGTTCCCACAACCTTCCAATTGCGTTCAATTTGATTTCCTTTTCAACGAGCCGATTAACCTCTTTAATTAGATATTCCTTGAGTAGTTTCATAAGTGCGTCAACCTCACTCTTTGGTCTCTTCCAGTTCTGTGCGGAGAAGGCGAAGAGGGTGACTGCTTTTATACCTAATTCCCTCGAGGCTTTTACCACGGACTTGACGGATTTCATACCTTCTTTATGGCCGCTTATTCGGTCAAAGCCCTTTCTATTCGCCCACCTTCCGTTTCCGTCCATTATCACAACAATATGTCTTGGAAGCTTTCCTTGAGTAAGAAGTGATTCAACCTTTCCTTTCATGTATAAGTTAAATATAATACCATGAATTCAATTCATGCTAATGGGTGTATTGTGTATATTGTGATTAAAATAAGATCATTCACTGGCTTTGGAGACTCTTACTTTCGAAATTGTTGAGATTGGAACTGCTATAAGTATTACTAGTAGGACTATTGCTAAAATAACTAGAAGGGTGAGCGCATAGAAAAAGATTGAAATAGGGAGAAGCAAAACCCTAAAGGGAATAGCCCAGCCATTTGAGCCTTGAATAACAAGTACTTTGTAACTCTCAAATAATCTTTCAAAAACCCCTATTATCATTTTCGTCATTTTATTTCCACTATAATTTTAAAGATATACAATGGCAAAGTCCAGTTCAAGGATAGAAGATTTTACTAATGTCTCTTTTGAGCTCAGTCCACCTAAGGCATTCAATCCTACGTTTAACTTTTATCATTTCCCGAGGATTCTTCGTTCAAAGGTCTTCAGACAAAAACTTATGGCTAAGTACTATTAATCACACAGTTTGACAACCCGATAGGTAATATTATAATGATTCTGGAAAGATTCATTGTTGTTATAGATAAAAAAATATAAGACTCCGAATAAAAACAAGAAGTATGCATGAAAGAACAAAGAACGTCGATATCCTAAAAGAGATTGCAAGAAGGGTACGCATTGACCTATTAAAGGCGCTTCATCGCGCTAAATCAGGACACACCGGGGGGTCGCTTTCATCTGTAGAAATTTTAGTATCTTTGTATTTTTCCGAGTTGAGACACAACCCTAAAAACCCGCGCTGGGGGGATAGAGACAGGTTTGTTTTATCAAAAGGGCATGGTGTTCCAGCACTTTATAGCGTGCTTGCTCATGCAGGCTATTTCGCTCGTGAAGAGCTTATGAGCCTAAGAAAGCCGGGCAGCCGACTCCAAGGCCATCCCGAATACGATCTAGAAATAGGGATAGAAGCCACAACAGGTTCCTTAGGGCACGGTCTTTCCGCAGCGAACGGAATGGCTCTTGCGGCTAGGATGGATGGAAAAGATATTAGAATATATGCACTTTTGAGTGACGGTGAGCTTCAAGAGGGGGCTTCGTGGGAAGCGATTACAACCTCGTCTTATAGAAAACTAGACAATCTCTGTGCGATTGTTGATAGGAACAGGTTTCAAAACGATGGCGCTATGAAGGATATTAAGGATATAGAACCAGTTCCTGATAAGTGGCGCGCCTTTGGGTGGGAGGTAGAGACTCTTCCAGATGGGCATGATTTTCCTAGCATTCTTTCAGCGTTTGAAAAGGCAAGGCAGACAAAGGGAAAGCCATTTGTCATCATTGCAAATACGATAAAAGGGAAAGGGGTATCTATATTCGAAAACCAGGGCAAGTATCACGGTGTCGCACCTACCGATGATGAGCTCAAAGTAGCTTTGAATGAGTTAGGAGAAGCGGCATGAGTAGAACTCAAATAAGCGATTTTCTAGTGGATGAGGTGACCGAGCATGTTTACATTAGAGAGACCTATGGAAAAACCCTCGTGGAACTGGGAAGAGAATATCCTAATATAGTTGTTCTCGACGCTGACCTTACGGTTTCAACTAAGACGAATCTATTCGGGAAGGAGTTTCCAAATAGGTTTTTTACAATGGGTGTTTCAGAACAGGATATGATGGGAACGGCAGCGGGTTTTGCGCTTTCTGGTAAAATCCCTTTTGCAAGCACATTTGCGATATTTGCTACGGGACGGGCATGGGAGCATGTAAGGCAGTCAATTGTGTTTCCTAAGCTAAATGTAAAAATAGTTGCTACTCATGCTGGGGTTACAGTAGGAGAGGATGGAGCCACACATCAGGCGCTTGAAGACATTGCTCTTATGCGTGTCCTCCCAAACATGACAGTTATTGTGCCTGCTGATGCTGTTGAGACGGAGAAGGTGATTAGAACAATTGTTAACCATAAGGGACCTACATACGTAAGGCTTGCAAGGGCAAAGTTTCCAACGATTTTTAAGAAATCATACGAATTTGAAATTGGAAAGGCAAGGGTTCTTAGAGAGGGGAAACATGTGACTATCTTTGCTGTAGGTATCATGGTGTGTGAGGCTCTTGAGGCTTCAAAAATTCTAGAGAGGGAAGGAATCAGTGCCTGTGTGGTTAATGTGTCAACTGTAAAACCAATCGATGTTGAAACTATCGTTAAAGCAGCAAGCAGTACTGGAGCAGTTGTGACGGCTGAGGACCATAATATAATCGGTGGGTTGGGTGGTGCTATTGCTGAGGTGCTTGGTGAGAACTATCCAACGCTGATGAAGAGAATAGGGATGAATGATAGATTCGGTACTTCTGGGGATGGGCTACAACTGCTTGAATACTTCGGTCTTAAGGCGAGAAATATAGTACAAGCGGCACACGAACTTCTGGAGTTTAACTCTCAAAAGAAATCAGTAGTGCTATAACTGGTCGTGAATTCTTGTCTCTATAATACGTGAGGATTATTTAGCCTCACCCTAATTAGAAATCACTTTGAATGTGAATATGGTTTTAAGCGGAGGGATTTAACATGAAAAGATGGTCTATAATTCTCTTAATACTCTATTTTGTTTATGCAGGAATTGCCCTTGGAGAAGAGGCTACCTACGAAGGCCTTTCTAATTTTACAAGGGTGCTCGATTTGATCGAAAGAAATTACGTAGATAATGTTGATTCTGAGAAGCTTGCAATCAGTGCGATAGAGGGAATGTTAAAGACACTCGACCCTTATTCGGCATACCTTACGCCGGAACGCTACAAAGAACTTGAAATTGGTACTTCAGGTGAATTCGGAGGGGTAGGGATCGAAATCTCAGGTGAAAATGATCTTCTCACAGTAATAACACCAATTGAAGGCTCACCTGCAGCAAGGGCTGGCATTAAACCAGGAGACCTTATAATTGCTATTGATGGAAAATCTACTCAGGGTCATTCTGTTGATGAGGCTGTAAAGGGTCTACGAGGCCCAAAGGGTAGTACAGTAAAGATAACCATACAAAGTCAGGGCGATAAAAACCCAAGGGAAGTCGTGCTAGTCAGAGATATCATCTACGTAAAAAGTGTTAATTCTAAGTTGATTGATGGAAGGATCGGATACATTAAGCTATCCCAGTTTCAAGAAAAGACGTCGGAGGAGCTAGTGAAGGCGATAGAAGCACTTGAATCCGAGAATAAATCACAACTAAATGGGCTTATACTTGATTTAAGAAATAATCCCGGCGGTCTACTCACTCAAGCCGTAGATGTGGCTGATGAGTTTATTGACGAGGGTCTTATAGTCAGCGTCAAGGGAAGAGTGGAAGATCAATCTACAGAGTATTATGCTACCAAAAAAGACAACACTCCAGGTTATCCTATTGTAGTTCTCGTAAACAAAGGGAGCGCAAGCGCGTCAGAGGTTGTAGCAGAAGCACTGCAGGATAAGAAACGAGCGATTATTCTTGGCACAAAAACCTTTGGCAAGGGTTCTGTACAGAGCATTATCAAGCTTGAGGATGGTTCAGGGCTTAAACTCACAACAGCAAAGTTCTATGCACCGAGCGGAAGGTCAATTAACCAGGTGGGTGTAATTCCTGATGTAATTATTGAAGACTCTCAAGGTAAAGACCTTCAACTTGAGAGGGCAAAGGAACTAATTAAGTCTTCTAAGACCATTAAGACATCTCCGAGAGGCTAAGGAGGTATTTCCCCTTTGGGGAAAAGCAAAAGAGGTTTTAGGAAGCATAAAGCGGGAGACAAACGGCGAAAAAAAGGGGCAGGGAAAATTCTCCTAGTTACTTTTGGATTTATTGTTTTTTTTGTTCTATGCCTAAGTGCATTTTTCTATATCAAGAAATGGATGCATGACGGAATTTCCGAAAAGGGGATTTCCTCCTCTGAAAGGTTCAATGATAATCGTAGAAAGCCTAATAATAAGGAGGAGAAGATAGCCAAGGAAAAAAAGACTCGTAAGCCCGTAGAGCTGGCAAAATTACCTAAACAAAAGCCATCCATAGTAGAATCTGATAGAAAAATATTTGATAAGGAAAAGCCCAAGGTGGTAATTATTGTAGATGATTTAGGTTTCAAGAAAGAACCAATTGATAAACTTCTAGAAATACCCGCGCAACTTAGCTTTGCTATTATTCCAAACCTTCCCTATTCTCGGTATGCGGCTGAGATGGCAAATAAAAATGGGCGTGATGTAATCCTTCATCTTCCAATGGAGCCTACAGACTCTTCGGGCCATGCGGCGGTTGATGCAGGAGAGGATGTACTTCTTATGGGACTGCCTAAAGATAAGATTCTTGACAAGCTTGAGAAGAATCTAGCTTCAATTCCTTACATTAAGGGTGTAAATAACCATATGGGCTCAAAGTTTACAGAAAACACCGAGCTCATGGAGTTAATTCTTCAAGAAATAAAAATCAAGGGGCTTTTTTTCGTTGACAGTAAAACCTCTCTAAGAACAACTGGCCTACAGGTAGCAAAGAAATTAGGGATGAAGGCAGCAGAAAGAGACATTTTCCTCGACGAAGGTTCACAAAGGTCTGATTACATCAGATCCCAGATCGAGAAGCTAATAAATGTTTCTAAAGAAAAGGGTTATGCAATAGGAATTTGCCATCCCTATCCAGATACAGTTAAAGTGCTCTCCGAGGTCATTCCGTATATACAAAAAGAAGTTGAGATAATACCTGTTTCGGGGGTGGTGAAATGAGCATAAGCAAAGTAAGCAATGAATGAGCACAGACTTAACGAAGAAGTAGATCAATCGCAACTTCTAGCAATTTTTTTACTTAGTAAAATTATTATATTTGTAACTCTAGGTAATAACCATGCTATCTAAATTCAGCATTGATGCGCATATTGTGTCTAAACATGTGATAAGCGACATGTTAAATTTTAATTTTCAAAATTAGTTAGAGAGGTAAAAGATGGGTCTTATTGATGAAATTAGGAAGAAAAGGGATTCATGGATGGGAAGGCTTGAAGAGCACCGTCAGGATGAAGGAGAGTATGAAGATGCTTCTATGATCAATAGTGGAAAAGAAGAGGAGGAGATTTTGCGAAAGCGAAGAATGGTAGGGGTGTTTACCAGAAAAGAGAGGGTAAAATAATACTATTACGGGACTTTATAACCATACTTGACAAGCTCGATTTAATATTTTAGGGTGTAAGAAATTTCTATTAATTTTAGGAGGAGATTGAATGCCGGGAATTGTAGTCGGAAGTAATGAAAAAATTGACAGCGCATTAAGGAGGTTTAAAAAGCAGGTAGAAAAAGGAGGCATTCTATCAGAGGTAAGAAAAAGAGAGTTTTACGAGAAGCCTAGTGAAAGAAAGAAGAAAAAACTATTTGCGGCAAAAAAACGCATCGTAAGAGGCACTAAGAAAGCCTGAGGAAGAAGTTTAGATATTTTTCGAATTTAACCCGGAAGGGGGAACAACTTGGAGTTTATATTCCTAACTTCTTTTTCTCTTCCTTCAATAAAACTGACTAAAAAACTTATACAATCTTCACTTTATGGGGTATTTTGTCTCTGAAACCGTTATTAAAGAGATAAAAGGGAGGTTGAATATTTTAAACCTCATCGAAACCTACGTATCTCTTAAGAGATCGGGAAGGAGTTACGTAGGGCTTTGCCCTTTTCACGACGAAAAGACTCCTTCTTTTCACGTAAATGATGAAAAGGGGGTATTTCATTGTTTTGGATGTGGAGCGGGAGGAGATATTTTTGGGTTTGTTATGCGTTATAAAAACCTCACCTTTGCTGAGGCTGTAGCGGAGCTTTCAAAGCAAGCAGGTATAAATATTGAAAAGACGAATAGAGATAAGGTTAGAAAAACCAGGAGGGATATATTCTTTAAACTTAATAGGCTAGTATTAAATCATTATCACATGCTTCTTCTTGAAAGCGAAGAGGGGAGGGCTGCAAGAGATTATCTGAGGAAAAGGGGCCTTACTTTAAACATAGCTAGGGAATTTTATTTGGGATATGCCCCCTTTGGCTGGGATGCTCTTGCTAAATACTTAGCCAGCAAAAGGGTTCCAACTAGTATAGCAGAGGAAATAGGGTTAATAATCAAGAAAAAAAACAAAGACGAATATTACGATAGATTTCGGGGACGTTTAATGTTCCCAATAAGAGACGTCGAGGGTAATGCGCTAGGATTCGGGGGAAGGACTCTAACCAATGAAGAACCTAAGTACTTAAACTCTCCTGAGTCGGAGATTTACCACAAAGGTCGTGTTCTCTACGGCCTCGATAGGGCTCGGGATTACATTAGACGTAAGGGAGAGGCCGTGATAGTCGAAGGTTACATGGATTTTCTCTCGCTTTACTCTGCCGAGATAAAAAATGTAGTTGCTACTTTAGGCACCGCACTCACACGCGACCACGCAGTGCTTCTCAATCGTTTTACAGAGAGGCCAGTTGTTATTTTCGATGGAGATGAAGCTGGCGAAAAGGCTTCTCTTAGGGTTCTTGATGTTTTTCTCGAAGAAGGGATATCACCTCACATTGTTATTCTTCCTAAAGGAGAAGATCCCGCTTCATTTATCTCAAAAGAGGGACCGGATAGTTTATTAAGGTTAATAGAAGGTGCAGTTTTGTTAATTGATTTCTATATAGAGAGAATTCAAAGAGATTTTCTAAATAGAAAAATAAGTAGAAACAAGGCGGTTGATATGGTGGTTGAAGTTCTTACAAAGCTCAAAAACCCAATTGAAAGAAGTCATTATATAAGAAAGTCAGGTGAAAACTTTGGTATTAGAGAAAATGAATTGTTATCTCTTGTTGGACATGGGAAAAAAGTGAGAAGAGAAACAAAAGTGGAGATCAAGAAGAGATCAGAATCCCAAGAAAAGCTCATTCTTAGGATTTTGCTCAAGTTTCCAACGCTTTCTCAGTACTTTAGAAGCAAAAACGTAATTGATTTTATTCCTGAAGGGGAAATTAAGAAAATTGTCGAGGAAATTGTTATAAATCGTGTTCACGATGTATCGTCTCTTCTTTGTAGATTTAGTAGCGGTCCTGCTCAAGAGATTATATCTGAGTCTATTTTTTCAACTGACGATGTTGCCAATGAAACAATTGCACATAGGATGCTTAAGGATTGTATAAGAAAATTAAAACTAAAGGCAATAGAAGAAAAACTCAGCATTATGAGGCTTGAGATAGAACAAGCTAAGAGAGAAAAAAAAGATAGTTTAGAAGAGAGGCTAATCCGAGAATATAGAGATTTGATAGAGCAGGAAAAAGGTGTACAGGGAGAGGCGAATGACGATTAAGAAGAAAAAGTCTATGCACGAACACAAGGCTAATGGCGAGAATAGCATTTTAAATCTCTTATTTGCGGATTCTAATACCGATGAAGAGGAACAGGATGACCTTCTCGAGGACGAAATATCCGTTAAATCTAATGGGGGTGATGAAGAAGGATCTTCATCCTCGAATATAGAGTTTTATAAAAGAACTGGTAGAGAAATTGCAATTGATAACGATTTAATAAGATTCTATCTTCACGAAATTGCGGGACACTCCCTTCTTACGAGAGAAGAAGAAATTCAGATAGCAAAAGAGATTGAGAGCGGGAAAAGGATTGTGGCGAGGGCGATATTAAGCTCTTCATTGATGCTTAGAGAAGTAATAAATATCGGTGAGAAATTAAGTAAGGGCGTGCTAAGCATAAGAGATGTAACCAACACACTTGATGACGAATCAGATGTAATTGGAGAAGAGGAAATTCTCGTAAAGGTAAAACGTGCTATTGATAAGATTAAAAGATTCTATAGTAGCAACGAGAGAACTAGAAAAAAACTCTACGGCGCTCCTAGAAGTAAACGTGACGCGTTGCAACGAAAGATAAAGAAAAACAATGAAAATATCATCGCCAATTTAGAGGAGGTAAATCTAAGCAAGCATCAGATGGATAGGATCCTCTCGATTGCTAGAAATTACGTAACCAGGATGGAGGAAGTAGAGAGAGAATATAAAGAGGTTCAAAAACACGCAGGAATAACTGATGAAACCAAAATAAGTCTAAAAAAGAAGATACAGGGCACTATAAAAGATGCGGGGGTGAATGTGGAAAGGCTAAGAAGAGCCCTTGAGAGAATCGAACTTGGAGAGGATAGAACATATAGAGCAAGAAGAAAACTGATTGAGTCTAATTTAAGGCTCGTTGTTAGCATTGCAAGAAGGTATATTAGCCGTGGTCTCCCATTTTTGGATTTGATTCAAGAGGGGAATATAGGGCTTATGCGAGCCGTTGAGAAGTTTGAATATCATAGAGGTTACAAGTTTTCTACATATGCTACATGGTGGATTAGGCAGGCAATAACAAGAGCTCTTGCAGATCAGTCACGGATGATCAGGATCCCGGTTCACATGATTGAGACGATTAATAGACTTACTCGGGCTTCGAGATTTCTTGTTCAAGAACTAGGACGTGAGCCTTTTCCGGAAGAAATAGCCGGAAGACTAGGAGTGCCGATTGATAAAGTAATAAGAATTCAAAAAATTGCTAAAGATCCAATATCGCTCGAAACCCGAATTGGGGACGAAGAAGACAGCAAGCTTATGGATTTTATTGAGGATGCTGATACAGCATCTCCTCTAGAGGTTCTCGAGATGAAGGAGCTAAAACGGCTGTTAAAAGGTGCTCTCTCTTCGGTCCTTACCACCAGGGAGGAGAAGGTAGTTAGACTCCGATTCGGGATTGAAGGGGAAAAGGAACATACACTAGAAGAATTAGGTTGGGAGTTTAAAGTAACGAGGGAAAGAATAAGACAGATTGAAGTAAAGGCTATAAAGAAGTTAAGGCACCCTGGGAAAGGTCACCCTATTAGAAGTTATGCAGAAAAAAGGTAGTCAAGACCTAGGGTTTTCTCTTAGTAATTCCCTATACCTTACCTTTTTTCCTCAATTCTTCTGCTTCCTCAAAATAAACAAGTGTTGAATCTACGGTTTTATGACGAAGCATCTTTTTTACTTCTGAAATTGCCGCGCCGCCTTCTATCGCTAGAAGTGCCGCAGTGTGCCTTAGACTATACGGTGTTATTCCCTTCCTTTTAATTCCTGCAAATTTTAAGTAATAATTTACCCTCTCTCTCACGGCACGAGTTGTTACCCTCTCTCCTTTAGCTCTATTTCCGACGCCCCAGATGAGCGGTTCATCTTCTCTTGTTGCACCTCTAGATTCAAGGTATCTCTCAATCACTTCCTGTACCTCTGGTGTCAGTTTTACATATTCATCCTTTTTATCCTTACTTTTTCCTTGAACAAAGATTACTTGCTTTCCGCCCTTAACCTTTATATCTGCTATGTTCGCTCTTACTATTTCTATCTCACTAAGCCCACACCTCACCATAAGATTTATCATTGCAGTGTCCCTTAGGCCAACTGGCGATGATGAGTCAATTACATTGAGTAGAGCTTTCATTTCATCAATTGTTAGAGGCGCTCTAAGGTGTCTCTGTGGTCTGCTGCTTCCTCTAACCTTTTTTGCGGGATTTTCTGTAACTAGGCCCTTTGAAAAAAGATAGTCGTAAAGCCTTCTCACAGATGTTAAGTAGGTAGATAGTGAGGTCGGTGAAAGATTCTTAGATAATAAGAAGTCCTTGTATTGTATTATGTCATTAGTAGTAAGTTCTTCAGGCGATCCTCCCTTTAGCCATTTTGCAAATTCGCGTAGCGCTTTAAGGTATGTTTCTTTGGTTGTTTCTCTCCTTGGGAGTTCTTGTATGAATTTGTTTATGAGTTCTTCCATAATCGTAGATTAAAGCATGTTTAAGGAGGTAATTCAACTTTGATGAGACTTGACATTTTTATATGCTCATTTAAATTAAATTTAGAATCTGGGTGGCAATACTGAGGGGGAAACACCCGGTCCCATTCCGAACCCGGAAGTTAAGCTCTTCAAGGCCCATGATACTGCCTCCGTACGGTGGTGGGAAAGTAGGTAGCTGCCCCGATTCTTTTTTATTTTTTGTAGATTCCCTACCTCAGTAATTAATTTTATAAAACAAATTTAGTACAATAAATATTTAGTATATATTAATTATAATTATTTATTCTTAAAGTAACGTTTAATGAATAAAAAAACCCAGGTGGGTGTTTTTGTATCAGGAAGCGGAAGCAACCTTCAAGCCTTAATCGATGCTAAAATTCCAAGTGTAGAGATTGTCGTGATCGTTAGCAACAATCCTGATGCTTATGCCATTGAGAGGGCAAAAAAAAATAAAATCCCTGTAGAGGTTGTTGACCACAGAAACTATTCGTCGAGGGAGGATTTTGAAAGAGAGATACAGAAAAGGCTTGATCAATATAAGATTGACCTTATTGCGCTTGCAGGCTTCATGAGAATACTTACACCACTGTTTATACGGAACTATAAAAATAGAATCATGAACCTGCATCCTGCGCTTCTCCCTTCTTTTCCGGGGACGAACGCCGTCAAGCAAGCCCTGATGTATGGTGTGAAATTCACAGGTTGTACAGTGCATTTTGTAGATGAGGGGGTTGATACAGGGCCTATTATACTCCAAGCCGTCGTGCCAATTTACGATACTGATACTGAAGAAAGCCTACTTGAAAGAATCCATAATGAAGAACATAGAATTTATCCAGAAGCAGTAAGGCTTTTTGGTGAGGGAAGATTAAGGATTGAAGGAAGAAGGGTTTTGATTAGCACTTAGCTTGTAACGCTACGTATCTCAAATTCTATTATGGGTCAATGTCCAATCTGTAAGAAAAAATATTCTAGAGACGTAGAATATTGTCCTGGATGTCAGGTTGGAATAATTCCTTCTTTTAATGAGACCGTAAGTGAAAAGAGAAATACGTTTGTTGAGGTTTATAGAACTGAAGATGTGCATCTTGCTGGTTTAATTAAAGAGGTTTTTAAAGACCATGAAGTACTTTGCTACCTTGATAACTATTATTCACACAGCCTTAATGTCCATCTTTTCTTTCCACTTGCTTATCACGGAATAAGGGTCATGGTTTACGAAGAGGATACTATAGAGGCTAAAGAGATTCTTAGTCTTTTTTTTAAAGAAAAATAATTATTTTGCTACCAAGGCACAAAGGAGGAAGATTAGTTTTAAAAAGTAGTTTGAGAAGCAAGGAGAGAGAATTCAGGAGTCAGAATTTAGAAGTCTTCTTCTGTATCCTGGCTTCTGTCTCCTGGATTCTAGATTCTAACTTCGTGTCTTAGCGGCTTTGTGGTGGAAGAATAGTTACAAGGGAGATTAAATCTGCCTTCCTACTGCCTTAGCAACCGATTTTGCCCTTTCCATAAGTGCCATAAACTTTGATGGCTTTAATGATTGTCCACCGTCACTTTGCGCGATCTCAGGTTTATAGTGCACCTCAATCATGAGTCCGTCGGCCCCAGCAGCAATTGCTGCTAGTGCCATTGGCGTTACATACTGCCAGTAGCCAGTTCCGTGACTTGGATCGGCTATCACAGGAAGGTGCGTTTTTTCTTTAAGTACCGGTATCGCATTTAAGTCAAACGTGTTTCTTGTAGCAGTTTCAAAAGTCCTTATACCTCGCTCGCATAGAACGACATTGTGATTACCTTCAGAAAGAATATACTCTGCAGCCATGAGGAATTCATTTATAGTTGTGGACATCCCGCGCTTAAGAAGCACTGGTTTATTAGATCTTCCAACATATCTAAGGAGTGCATAGTTCTGAGCGTTCCTAGCCCCTATCTGAAGCATGTCAGAATACTCTGCTACAATATCTAAATCATGCGGATCGAGAATCTCAGTGACTATAGGAAGGCCAGTAATTTTTCTGGCCTGGGCAAGCAATCTTAATCCCTCCTCGCCAAGTCCCTGGAAGGAATAAGGAGAAGTTCTTGGCTTATATGCTCCTCCTCTTAAGACTGTTGCGCCAGCCTCCTTTACTGCCTTTGAGGTCTGAATAATCTGCTCTTCGTTCTCAACCGAACATGGTCCTGCAATAACAACAACCTTGTTATCTCCAATTCCTGCGTTTCCAACTTTAACTACGGTGTTCTCAAACTTAAATTCACGGCTAGCGAGTTTATAGGGTTGAAGTATTGGAACTACTTTTTCAACACCTGAAAGTATACCAATTGCTTCAAGGTGATCTGGTTTTCCTCTCTCATCCCCGACTGCTCCTATGACGGTTCTCAAGACACCTTCAATTATATGAGCCTTATATCCGAGCTCTTTAACTGTCGCTATTACTTTCTCAATCTCTTCTTTAGTAGCGTCGCTTTTCATTACGATAATCATAAAACTTCCTCCGCTTAACGTTCCGCGCTTTTTGTTGATAAATTCCCATATTACATTAAGGGTTTTTATTGTCAAATATTGTCAAATTTGGGTATTGAGTTATTGAATTTGGAGTTGTATAATTAATGATGTTTATTATAGGCAAGGAGGGATCAAAATGGGTCGAATAACATTTTTTGTAGCCATAACCATAGTAGTTATATCTTTCTTGTCACTAAAGGTTGCTTATACACAAACAATGAGCACAGGAACAGAAGTCAATCCACCAGCCTCGCAAACATCGCCGCAGGGAACTCAAGCTCAACCTCAAGGACCAGATGTGATTCAGGGTCAACCGAATTATCCTGTGATTGATAACTCTGGTAGGGTTTACCCTTATGAGGATTTAAACCCTTTTGGGTTATCTACTCTTGGTCCAGGAGATAATGAATATAATACGGAGGGAAGCACCCTTGGCACAACGCTAAAAGGGAAGAGCAATCTAGAGGTTAATCAACCAAGAGAGAGAAAGCAGCCTGGAGTAACCAACGAGGAGGAGACAGTATCTGGGGGGGAAGAGACTACGGGTGAAGGCGGTGAGGGAGCTGTCGAGGTTATTCCCGAGGAATCGAGTGAGGTGCTAACGCCCTCGCCATTAAGTAAAACTAGTGGGTTCTATAAGTGGGTGGATAAAGATGGAGTCTTACATGTAACAGACAGCCCTGGTGCTGTTCCTCCTGAATACCAAAAGCAACAAGCAAATGAGCCTGAACAGGGAGAGGGCGAGGGAGCTAATCAACCTTAGGAGATTCTAACTGATAAGGGCTTCAGATCGATAAATCAGTGGTTGCTACAGGACTACTACTGTCCCCCGAGTCATTGCAAATATTCTTTATCTTGTCATATCGAGCCATGTCCTGAGCCCTTTGGTTTTGCTCAGGGTTAACTCCAGCGAAGGAGCAGCGAGAAATCTTAGATCTCTCACATGCGTTCGAGATGACAGCTCATAGTCAGATTGCACCGTCACAGAGTATATAGTTCGATTGAGCTTACGACGAAATCTTGAGAAAAGTCGAAGGATTCCTAATAATGACCGAGGGGAATGGTTGTTCATATGACTATACCTGCAGCTTACAACGGGGTATTTCATTGTAACTATAGTTTACTGTTCTTTTTCAGTAAGTTTTTTTAATTTTTCTTCTAGGTTTTCCACTTTATTCGTAAGCTTTTTAAGCTGTCCTTCAATTGTAAAAAGCGAGTCTATTATTTTTTCACTTTTTATAAAAATAATAAACCCAATTATAACTAATGGGATCACTACGAATATAAGGTGGAACCAGTACCCAGCTCCTTCTGATTGCCCCGAGCAGTTGTTGAGTGCTAAGACAAGGGGTAGTATGGCAACTCTTTCTAACCTCATTTAATTAACCCTCCTAAATGCATTGTTCTTAGACGTTGAAACGTATCGACTTAAAGAATATAATAAATTTATAAAATGTTAAGGGCTTGCTGCTGCTGGGCTTCAATTATTTTTTTCACGATTATTTTTGGGATTCCAGCAACCATATTATCCTTCATCGCGCCTGATAAAGTGCTAAAATACTTTATCAGGCCCTGGTCTAATTTGATTCTTGGAGCCTGCAATATTAAGGTACAGTTGGAAGGCTTGGAGAACGTTCCAAAAGGACCTTGTTTGATGATGTTCAACCACCAAAGCTATTTTGACATATTTGCTTTTGCTGCGACTCTTCCTTTTGATTGGAGGGCAGTGATGAAAAAAGAGCTTGCATTTGTTCCTTTCTTCGGTTGGGTTGCAAAGGCAACAGGGCACTATTTTGTCTCAAGAGACAGCTCTATAAGGTCTTTTCAAGAGATTGACAAGGTCGCAAAAAGGATTCGCCTTAGTCCTCCAGTTTTGATTGCTCCGGAGGGGACAAGAAGCATTGATGGAAAGCTACTTTCATTTAAAAGAGGGGGATTTGTTCTTGCTATGCGTGCTGAGGTGCCTGTAGCTCCGATGGCGATTTTAGGGGGTAAAGATATTATGCCCAAGGGCTCGATGAGAATTAAGCCCGGCAATATGAAGATAAAAATCCTTCCCGCGATAGATGTAAAATCGCTTCCATCAGGCAAGCTTGGGAGAGATGAGCTTTTAAGTCTCGTAAAGGAGGCTTTGGAGAAAGCCTTGGTCGAGGGTAAAAGGAGCGAGGTTGCATTATAATCTTCTATCAGGTTGTGCTTAAGTTATAAATACTTAGATCGTGAATCTTTGCACTATTTCTTAGTTTTCCTTAATAAACCCTAGGTAGTAAATCTTCTTGTCCCCTTTCATAAATTCCAGTTCATACCTAGTTTTAGGTCTATCTGGTATGCCATGAACATAACCTGGTAGTGGAAATATGGACTTAAAAATCCCCGTATCCTCTAGGGTTTCTAATATAGATGAGATATATTCTTCATGGTCGCTTGCTATCTCTATTATACCTTTTGGTTTTATTATCCTAGAAAGGTTTGACAGAAACTGAGTGTTTATGATCCTGTGCTTTTTGTGACGTTCCTTGGGCCATGGGTCTGGGAAATTTATATAAACCTTGCTGAATGTATTTGGATAAAAAACTTCTTCAACAGCAATTCTGACATCCATAAGGAGGTATTTCAGATTAGCGATATTTTCACCCTCGGCCCTTTTTACTGCTTTTCTAAACCGTTTCACCTTTATTTCAATTCCAATAAAGTTCCAATCTTTACAATTCTTTGCGGTCTCTATTAAGAATGATCCGTCTCCAAACCCGATTTCAAGCGCTGAATCTTTGTTATTACCAAAGACCTGTGATAAACCGATAGGTAGGTAGTATTCAGTTATGTCCAGGATAGGAGATAAGATGTTCATATTATGCAAAATTTAGCCCAAGTAACGCCTGAAATAAGATAGCATAAAAATAAATGGAGAAGTCTCTTGATTTTATTCTTTACCTTTTTTGTAATCATCGTGAATGGGGGAGGGGATTACGGAGGATATTTAGTTGGGGTAGGCTACTTTAAACAAAGTCAAAACAGAGCTTTTTCCACCGCGTTCCATAATCTTTATAACTCTACCTTATTAAATACAACTCTAGGCACACCTTGTGCCTATCTTCCTAGAGGAAAGCATTCAATCCTGAATTTAGATTTCACCTATCTATCCCCAAATAAAGCATGGTGTAGGGGATGGAATGGAAATCATTGTAGAGGTGTGTCTATGATCTCTACTCTTGAGGCTTGCTTTTTCCTTTTATTAAATCAAATATCATATGGTTTCCGCTACGAAGTGTAGTTAAGTTAAGTCCAATATAAACGTTTAAGAGTGGTGAATTGTACAATGTCTAATGGAAAAGAGTTTAAAATGAACGGAATGTC
>JAHFBK010000208.1 GCA_023250035.1 Candidatus Dadabacteria bacterium | reverse complement strand
ACTTCTTTTTTATTTCTAAATTTTCATCTAAAACATGAGTTCCAAGTGTCATATCTCAAATATAGATGCACCCTTTTTTAATCTGTATTTTTAAACTTATATCATCCACTTTTCCATATCAAGAATATATTTCACCCCCCCTTGTATATATCGCCCTACCATGTCCTAGATAAGACCCGTTTGTCCCATTCACCCCCTTGCCTCAGGACGTTTACTTCCAACAGGGTGACCTTATCTTCAAGCGTGTTAAAGACGCGAAGGAAGAGTAAGGGCGATCTAACCGGTCGTGAGACTGTGTGAAAACACTTTGATATGGCTCATAATACATATTATATTGTCAATACGTAATAAATTTTTCTGGAGGATATATGAGCTATATCAACGGAATGAACCGAGATCAGGTCTTGCTTTTTCCCGAAGTCTTAGACGATTACATTGCGGATAATAATACTGTTCGTTTCATTGATGTCTATGTCGATAGCCTTGACCTTGAGGCTCTTGGTTTTAAATATGCCCTACCCAAGGAAACTGGACGTCCACCCTACAACCCTGCCGACATGCTCAAGCTTTACATTTATGGATATATCAACAAAATTCGTTCCAGCCGGAGGTTAGAGCAGGAGACGTATCGCAATGTAGAGTTGATGTGGTTACTCGGCAAACTCACACCCGATTTTAAAACGATCGCTGATTTTCGCAAAGACAACGCCCAGGGGCTCAAACAGGTATGCCGAGAGTTTAGCGTATTATGCAAAAAGCTCGACTTATTTGGACGTGAACTAATCGGCATTGATGGTAGTAAGTTCAAGGCGGTAAACAGTAAAGGTCGTAATTTCAACGAGAAAAAACTCGATGGTTTGCTTAAGCAAATTGATGAAAAGATTGATGCTTATCTTAAAGAATTAGACCAGCAGGACAAGGTCGAGTCGCAACTCTCGAATCCCACGACTGAGGAGCTAAAAGAAAAGATTGCACAGTTACAGTCCCGCAAGCAACAATACAAGGGACTGGTTGAACAACTTAAAGCCAGTGGCGCATTGCAGATCTCTTTAACCGACTCCGAGAGTCGTTCGATGAAAACCAAACAGGGAACAGATGTTTGTTACAATGTTCAGATCGCAGTAGATCATAAACATAAACTGATTGTGGAGCATGAGGTAACCAATGAAGTGACTGACCAAAATCAACTGGCAGAGATGGCAAAACGCTCGAAGGAAACCCTTGAGGCCGACCATTTAGAAGTAACGGCAGACATGGGATATTACAATGGGGATGAAGTAAAAAAATGTTTGGAAGATGGAATTATTCCCTACATTCCGAAGCCGAACACATCGGTGAACTACAAATTAGGGCTGTTTGGTAAAGAAGATTTTATCTATGATTCTCGGAAGGATTGCTATTACTGTCCTGCTGGAGAAAAATTAAATTTTCGATTCGAGACCGTTGAGAAAGGACGCCAAATCCGATATTATTCGACCTCAGCTTGTCAGCAATGCTTATTGAAATCTAAGTGCACCCGCAATAAAGAGAGCCGCAGGATTACACGCTGGGTGCACGAAAGTATTATGGAAGAAATGCAGCAAAGAGTTAGAGAAAATTCTGATAAGGTCAAATTACGTAAAAGAATCGTTGAACATCCATTTGGAACGATAAAGCGATGGATGGAGCAGGGATATTTTCTGACCCGAGGACTTGAGAAAGTTAGAGGAGAAATGAGTCTAACGGTTCTGGTATATAATTTAAAAAGAGCAATCAATATCATCGGCGTCAAGGAATTGATAGTGGCAGTGAGTTAGAAGGAATAATATCATTATTGTGAAGGCTGAATCATCGAAGATCTAGTATATGTTGTAGTCATATTATAGGTTGTCAATTTAAACAGTAACCGTTGAACCTCAAAAGTGGATATACGGTCAATAAAAGCCTTTAGAAAATCAAGACTTTTCACACAGTCTCTCGCTCCAGACGACTGATGCATGCTACTGTGATCGTATTTGATCTTCGCGCATTTTCGAGGTTTGAGTTTGATTTGTAATAAGAGATGGGGTATCCATTCCTATAAAAGGGCTTCTCGAAGATACGCTGAGTCTGATGAACAGGGCGTAGAAGGAATTCAGTTGGGCTAAGAACGATATCGGAGTACTTTTTGACGTATTCCTCCATATAATGGCAGTAGAGGTCGTTGCGATCCAGGAAATATCCATCGTGCCACTCCCAAATATCTTTTATAGAAGAGTGCAAATGAACGATCAACTGGGTGTCGTCAAAAGATTCGGCGTTTCTTTTGTGACGAACGACAAAAAATCCTGGGGCACGGCAGTCGGGGAATTCGATAAGGTCATAACGCCTTTCAGAATGCAACCTGGCGACGTGAGCATGATAACGCTCAGCACGTGTCAAATCAAAGGACTCCCAACCGACGAGGTCCTCGTTCCCCCGATGTAGATCTATAAGCCGAATTCCAACCTTTCGGAAAACTTCTTCTGCTTTTCGAAAATCATCTTGCATAATGGATGGCGAGTAGCTAGTATCTGTCAGAATATCAACCTCCCAGCGGCCGCTGGCAGACAGAAGATTGGACACTTCGAATACAAACGTTCCTATTCCACCATTTGGAAAAACCGGCGAAACCTCTGGATAAGCAAATAGAATCCGGCGCATTGCTAATCTTTAATTTCAAATTCCCTGTAGTAGAGACGACCCGGCGGGTCGTCTCTACGGGGTTCACGAGGGTGTCATTGCGAAGGAGCAGCTAGGAATCTCATTTCCTTAAATCAACAATCCAATTATAGATCCAGCCAATAAACGCTCCTCCCAGCGTGCCGATAGCAAAACCGTAGAGGAATCCGATAATGCTCCCTAGAAACGAAACCTTGTATCCGATAAAGAATTGACTCAGTAGCTGTAAGTGTGGACCTATAATTTCCTTCCCGCTGCGTGTGACAGGCCCTCCCTTAATTACAAGCCAATTGGTTGCAAGGAAGATTGCGAGACCGATAAGCAAGCCAAGAATTAAGCCTAGCGAGGTGGCATTCAAACGTACGACAGCTTTTAGGAGTTTC
>JAHFBK010000207.1 GCA_023250035.1 Candidatus Dadabacteria bacterium | reverse complement strand
TTTTTAATATTTCCTATAGTATCGCGATTTAGATGACATCCAATTTTTCTCACTATGAGCGGTGTAAGCAAGTCCTGAATTTTACCTAGTATCTGATTATGACTTCGGACATGTTCAAGGAGTAGAATTTTCCCTCCCGACTTACAAACCCTTTTCATCTCGTTTAACACTTGAATGGGGTTAGGAACTGTGCAAAGAGAAAGCGTGCAGAGAACCGTATCGAAGGTGTTATCTTTGAAAGCGAGATTCTCAACATCCATTGTGAGTAGAGTTATTGAAAGACCAAGTTTGAGAGCAAAACCTCTTGCTATTTCAAGCATTTTTTCAGATAGATCCACTCCTATGATTTCGCATCCTCTGGGGTAATAAGGAAGGTTTCTTCCAGTTCCTATGCCGATTTCGAGGGTCTTCCCTTTAGTTTGACTAACTAGCTTCTTACGATAGTGGCGAAGGACAAGAAACTCCATTAGCCACTCTCGACGGTTAAACGAAGAAGCGGTCTTATTGTATATTCTTCGGATCTCTTGTGTTTGCATTTATCGATAGATGGTGCGAGAAAAATTAACAGTGAATAGTGGTTAGGGTTCGATAATGGTTACGAGTTTCAAATTTAATTACTCACATACTTTGTTGTGAGCAGTTCGAGAAGTTCACTACAGGCTTAGTTGAACGTTAGCACGAATAAACTCTAATGAAATAACCGCCTTTAATTTATGTTTATTCGTGTAATTCGTGGCATAACAGCGATTTAATACCTCGGCATGTCCGGGTCGTATTCTTGCGCCCAGACATCTATACCGCCTTTTAGGCTTTTTACCTTTTTGAACCCCATGTTTCTTAAGAACATTGTTGCCTGAAGGCTTCTCACGCCATGATGGCAATGAACTACTATATCATCAGCCGTATCAAGCTCATTTACTCTCGAGGGCAAATCCCCAAGCGGGATTAATTTCGAGCCCTTTATGTGGCATATCTGATATTCATTAGGTCCCCTCACATCTAGAATCAGTATGTCCTTTTTGCTCTTAATCAGATTGTTAAATTCATCTACTGTAATCTCAAGATCGGATGCATCTGCTAGAGCTTGCTCCTCACCACGTCCAACTCCACAGAATTCCTCGTAGTCAATCAGTTTCGTAATAGTTGGATTCTTACCACACAAGGGGCAGTTCGGGTCTTTGCGGAGTTTTAATTCCCTAATTTTCATCTCCATTACATCAACGAATAGAAGCTTCCCGACCAGTGGCCTACCTTTTCCAAGAATCAACTTTATTGTTTCAGCGGCCTGCATCGTGCCGATAATCCCAGGGAGAATTCCCAGAACCCCACCCTCTGCACAGCTTGGAACCATTCCCGGTGGAGGGGGCTCGGGATATAGGCAGCGATAGCAGGGACCTCTATTCGCATCAAACACGCTTACCTGTCCCTCAAAACGGAAGATGCTTCCATATACGTTCGGCTTTCCAAGAAGCACGCATGCGTCATTCACAAGATACCGTGTGGCGAAATTATCTGTGCCGTCAACTACAACATCGTATTCTTTTACTATGTCAAGGGCATTTTCTGAAGTAAGCCTTAGATTATAGATTTCGACTTCTATATCAGAGTTAATTTCATGAATTCTTTCTTTTGCAGATTCTACTTTAAGTTTTCCTATCTTGGCTTCGCCGTGAATTATCTGCCGCTGGAGGTTACTGAAATCCACTACGTCAAAGTCCACGATGCCAAGGCGTCCTACACCTGCTGCTCCAAGATAAAGTGCGAGAGGCGATCCAAGTCCTCCTGCTCCAATACAGAGAACGCTCGATGAAACCAACTTTTCCTGCCCTTCCACCCCTACTTCTGGCATAATGAGGTGTCGGCTATAACGGCTTATTTGCTGATTCGTAAGATTCATTATGGTAATACCTTCCTTTTGAGTGTTAATGATTAATATATATGTTAATACTAAAATCGTGAATTTTCAAACCCCCCATCTCCAGATTGCGGAATAAAAGAAATCTTTCTTGCCACAGAGTTCACGGAGTTCATAGGGAGGTTTGTTCTTTAATTAAAATTCTCTATTTTCTCTGTGTGCTCTGTGGCTAAAAGTATTCTTAATTCCAAATTGCCAAATCCGAAATCAGCAATTCACTAAAGGTTTCTCTGTCTGCGCTTGATAAACGGGGTATGTATCTGGTCTTTTTTATAATTTCCAGTTAGTGCGTACATAATAATGTTTAATCCTAGTCTAAAGGCAAACTCTCTCTGAGTTTCTCCTCCAGGTATGCATTCAAACTGCCATTTTCCAAATTCATCCTCTGACCAAGCACCACCTAAGTCGTTTCTTGAATAAATTACTGGAGTTCTGTCTTCATCGGTGAATGTGATTCCTTCAAGGTATGGCTTTACAATCTTCCTTCCACTCACTAGTGAGAGGAGATAAAAGGATTTAAACATCACGTGATCGGGAAAAATCTGACTAAATGGGGACTCAGGAAGAATATTGAGAAATTCTTTGCGTATTTGAGAATCGAATGCAGAGTTTTCTTCACCTGATACATCATCTACTAGAAGAGTTCCACCCAGTTTTATAAATCTTCTAAGCCTTCTCTTTTCTTCATCATTAAACGGTTCAAAACTTTCTTTACCTGATAGATAAAGAAATGGATAATAGAAAAGGTTTGGGCTTTCGATCTTAAGTGTTTTTCTCTCAAACGAGGTTTCAACACTTGTCCTTGACTCAAGTGTAGCCATGAGCCTTTTAAATGCTCTAGGACGAGGATCCCACTCGCCTCGATAGATGAGTTGGGTAAAGTGAAACTTTGAGGCTTCTCCAAAACCCAAAAAGGAGATAGAGCTTATCCCAACACCTCCCGCAATGAGTGCTTTAAGAAAGTCTCTCCTTGTTGCCACTCTATGTTATATTGCGGATTTTAAATAATGGTGTCAAGTTAAACTTGATAATCCCCTATAGCTTGGAGGCTGTCCGACAATAGTTCAAAATATCAAGAAATTAAATATGCAAACTGTCTCGTATAAAGAATATCCGGTTTTTGTTGTGTTAATTCTGTTGTCGAAGAAGTCTTCATCAT
>JAHFBK010000011.1 GCA_023250035.1 Candidatus Dadabacteria bacterium | reverse complement strand
AACGCAGGCACAGAGGAAGCTTTTTCAAAGCCTCGGAAAGGCAAAGAGGGAGCTTAGCATTTCACATGATGAATTAACAAATGAAGATTTAAAAAATATCGCTGATTTTTTTGATGTAAGAGAAAAGGACGTTCTTGGTATGGAGATGAGGATGGCAGGCAGGGATTTTTACCTTAACATGGCATCAAGCGATGATGAGAGTATTACATACCTTGATTCTATACCTGACTCTAGAGAAAACCAGGAAGATATAATTGACTCAGTTGAAACGAACGAAATAATAGAGGAAAGCATGCAGGACGGTTTTAATAAACTTTCTCAAAAAGAGCGATACATTGTTGAGAAGAGGTATCTTGCTAATCCACCACTTAAGCTCAAGGATCTTGGTAGCGAGCTTGGAATTTCTAAAGAGAGGGTGCGACAGATAGAATCTCAAGCACTAAAAAAGCTTCGTATGGTTGTAGAAAATCGTTTGAATGCTGGTTATTCTATAACTTAAAAGGTCTGCCACTAAGACACCAAGGCACAAAGCAGGAATATGAGTTTTAAAGTAGATTCAGGATCAAGAAGCCAAAATAAGAATCTAGAATTCGGAAGCCATGAGTCAGAAGTTTTTTTTCTTCTGGATTCTAACTTCGTGTCTTAGTGTCTTTGTGGTTTAAAATTTACATATAAATTTAGGAGGAGATTATATGGCAAGCAAGAAGATAATAGGAATTGACCTCGGCACTACGAATTCAGTCGT
Source organism: Candidatus Dadabacteria bacterium (assembly GCA_023250035.1). Lineage (GTDB taxonomy): Bacteria > Desulfobacterota_D > UBA1144 > Nemesobacterales > CSP1-2 > CSP1-2. The sequence continues at coordinate 28,668 of JAHFBK010000011.1, read as the reverse complement.
TGCAATAGTAGAGGGTGGTGAACCAAAGGTTCTTATAAACGAGGAGGGTTCAAGGCTTACGCCTTCGGTTGTCGGTTTTACTAAAGATAGTGAGATTCTTGTTGGAGGACCGGCTAAAAGGCAGGCTGTCGTAAACCCGGAAAATACTATTTATTCAATTAAAAGGCTTATGGGTAGGCGTTATGAAGAGGCGACTGATGAAGCGAAGCATCTTCCCTATAAAGTAGTGAAGGCCTCCGTTGGCGATGCATGGGTTGAGGCAATGGGAAAGCAGTATTCTCCTCCTCAGATCTCAGCATATGTGCTGATGAAACTAAAGAAGGCTGCTGAGACTTACTTGGGAGAGGAAGTATCGGAAGCAGTAATAACCGTTCCTGCTTATTTCAATGATAGCCAGAGACAGGCTACAAAAGATGCTGGAAAGATCGCAGGCTTGAATGTTAGGAGAATCATCAATGAGCCAACAGCAGCAGCGCTCGCTTATGGATTTGATAAAAGAAAGGAAGGGACTATCGCAGTGTATGACCTTGGTGGTGGAACCTTTGATATCTCTATCTTGGAGGTTGGAGATAATGTAATCGAGGTAAAATCCACAAATGGCAACACCCACTTAGGCGGAGATGATTTTGATAGGCGTGTTATGGATTACTTAATCAGTGAGTTCAAGAAGGAAACTGGAATTGATTTAGGTCGAGATAAGATGGCGCTTCAAAGGCTTCGCGAGGCTTCAGAGAAGGCGAAGTGTGAGCTTTCGTCAACGCTCGAAACAGAGATTAATCTTCCTTTCATCACTGCAGATGCGGCTGGCCCACGACATTTAATTATGAAACTCACACGATCAAAGCTTGAGCATCTCATAGAAGACCTAATAATCGGCACGCTTGATCCCTGTCGTCAAGCCCTCAAGGATGCAGGTTTAAAGTCGAGTGACATAAACGAGATTATTCTTGTTGGAGGATCTATTAGAATCCCCTACGTTCAGAAGGTCGTAAGCGACTTCTTTGGGAAAGAGCCTCATAAGGGGATAAATCCAGATGAGGTTGTTGCTGTAGGCGCTGCGATTCAGGGCGCTGTACTTGGCGGGGAGGTAAGGGATGTTCTTCTTCTTGACGTAACGCCGCTTTCACTGGGAATTGAGACATTGGGCGGTGTTATGACAACGATAATCGGAAGAAATACCACTATTCCTACAAAAAAGAGCCAGGTATTTACCACTGCTGACGATAGCCAGACATCTGTTGAGATTCATGTGCTCCAAGGTGAGCGCCCTATGGCTCGTGATAACAGGACCCTTGCTAGGTTTATCCTAGATGGAATTCTACCTGCACCAAGAGGGATTCCACAAGTAGAGGTTGGGTTCGATATTGATGCTGATGGCATCCTTCATGTAGGTGCAAAGGACCTTGCTACACAAAAGGAGCAGAAAATGAGGGTAGAGGCATCAAGCGGGTTAAGCAAGGAGCAGGTTGAAAAGATGGTAAAGGAAGCGGAAGAGCAAGCCGAGGAGGATAAGAAGCATCGTGAATTTGTTGAGAATAGAAATAGACTCGACGACTTGATTTATAGAACGGATAAGAGCTTTAAAGAGCTTAAGGATAAACTCTCTGAGGGTGATAGGAAAGAGCTAGAGGATGCACTTGAAGAGGGTAGGAAGGTTCTTAAAAGTGAGGATATAGGCGAAATACAAAGGGCGATGGATAGAATTACCAAAGCGTCCCACAAGATAGCAGAGGTCGCCTATAAACAGGCTTCAGGAACGGGAGCAGGAGCTGGACCAGCAACATACGGGACTGGTGAAGGAACTGAGGGAGGCGAAGCAGGAAAGAAAAAGGGCGGCGATGACGTAATAGATGCTGAATTTACAGAAAAGTAGGTTGTGTGTTAAAAACCGTTATGTCTTTTTTCACTAGTTAGCCTTTCTAAGATTGATTGCGTTTGTAGAGACCGTATGATTTTTTATCGATGACTCATAATAGCCGTTCATGGTTCGACAGGATCACCACGAACAGCTTAATTCAAACCTGTAGTGAGCTTGTCGAACCTATACCGCGCATACCGAGCTCGTCGAAGGGAAGGTACTGCTAGCCTAATCTGTCATACCCGAGTGTAGTTATCGGGTATCCATATTTTTTGGATTCCCAATAAAGCTTGTACCCACATGCCTTTAGTAGGTGACATTTGGGAATGACAAAGCAAAATGAAAACAATGTTATTACATTAAATGTCTAGGAATTTCCGTTGGTTCCCAATGGGTGAAAAGTAGTCTGCAAGTTGGGCAGGGTTAGAAAACCCTACCTATCGGCATATATTAAAATCCTACCCAAGGATAGGTGGGACATTCCTGTCCCACATGTTAAAAGTAGGGGCAATCCATGAAATTGCAGGTTACACTCGGGCAATTCAGTAAAGACGCAAAATATTGCGTCTCTACAAATCTCTAGGAATTTCCGTTTTTCTGAATTCTTGCTTCTTTCTCGTTTCAATGTAAAATTAAATGCTCAAACAGGAGGTCTTTAATGAAAGCGGGCATTCATCCAGAGTATAAAGAGGTCGTCGTCACGTGTGCCTGTGGGGCAACATATAAAACCAGGTCAACACGCTCAGGAAACTTCACCGTAGAAATCTGCTCGAACTGCCATCCCTTTTACACAGGCAAAGAAAGAACCGCCGAAGCAAAGGGTAGAGTAGAGAGGTTTAGAAGGAGATACGGAGAAAAAGAGGCTTCTTAGGATTTCTCCCTATATATTAATTTCCCAAGATTCGTGAATCGTGATTTGTGTTCGTGGTTAGTTCGACTGAGCCGTTTGTCCGGAGGCTTCGTCGTGAGCTCAGCCGAACGGCTCAGGACGTAGTCGAATCACGAAGACCCTACAACTATTCACAAACCATGCACTTTTCAATGAGTAGTAGCAGAGCTTTACAAATAAGCTATCATCGCCATATAATATAGAAAAATCATGGAGGTCACCTCATATGAAAGAGTATCCCCGTAGAGATGTAAGAAACGTAGCGATAATAGCTCATCACGGTGCTGGAAAAACCTCGCTTTCCGACGCGATGCTTTTTCTCAGCGGAGCCACTCAGAAGCTCGGAAAGGTGGACGATGGCTCTTCCATTTTAGATTATGAATTAGAGGAACAAAACAGGAGGATGTCAATCAATTCGCATGTTGCGTTTTATGAGTGGAACGATCATCTTGTGAACCTAGTAGACACTCCGGGATTTGCTAACTTTTTGTTTGAGGCTGAAAGCGCACTCAGGGTTGTAGACGGTGCAATAGTGATTGTAAGTGCTATCACGGGGGTAAAGGCACAGACGCAAAAATTCTGGCAGGTAGCGGCGGATTTAGGTATCCCTAGGGTGCTTTTTATGAACAAGTTGGATAAGGAGAGGGCAAGTTTTGAAAACGGTATTGCTGATATAGAAAAGGATTTAGGGATTCGGCCCGTACCTATTACGATTCCCGTTGGAGAAGAAGAGAATTTTAAAGGTGTTGTGGATGTAATAGAAATGAAAGCTCATATCTATGGAGAAGGTGGGAAATACTCTATCGAAAGCATCCCAAAGGATTTAGAGAGTCAGGCAAATGTATGGAGAGAAAGATTGGTCGAGTCCGTTGCTGAGATTAATGATGAATTACTTGAAAAGTATCTAGGGGGGGAAACCTTTGATAACGCATTAATTTACAAGATGCTAAGGGAAGGCGTACTAAGCGCAAAGATCGCCCCTGTTTATGTTGGCTCTGCTGTAAAGCTAATAGGAATCAATCTGCTTATGGATGGGGTTTTCCGCAACCTTCCTTCTCCATTAGAGAGACCATCAATTAAGGGACATAATACAAAAGGAGAAGAGGTAGAGAAAGAACCAAAGGTCGAAGAATCAATGTCAGCTTATGTGTTTAAAACTATATCTGATCCTTATGCAGGAAAGATAAGTATTATGAGGATATTTTCTGGCTCGATGAAAGCCGATTCAACCATTTTCAACACTGGAAAAAAGTCGCGTGAGAAGATAGGTCAGCTATTCAGAATAAGTGGGAAAAAGCAATTTCCAGTTAGTCCCGCTCTATTTGGCGACATTGTTACTGTTAATAAACTTAAGGATACTGAGACTGGGGATACCCTTTCCGATGAAGCTAATCCAATAATTATTCCTCATCAAGGCATGCCTCAAGCTGTTATATCATATGCGATTCAACCTAAGACTAGGGCGGATGAAGACAAGCTCATGTCATCACTAAGCAGAATACGTGAGGAAGACCCAACAGTTCTATCTAGAAGGGATGAGGAAACAAAAGAGTTTCTTCTTTCTGGAACAGGACAGGTTCATGTAGAGATTACTGTAGATAAACTCAAAAATAAGTACGGCGTAAACGTGGAGATGAAAACACCCAAGGTACCGTACAAGGAGACAATAAAGGCGATAGCTAAGGCGGAGGGAAAATATATAAAGCAGACAGGTGGTAGAGGGCAATATGGAGATGCTTGGCTTCAGGTTGAACCTCTTCAAAGAAGCGGAGGATATGAGTTTGTTGATAGGATAGTAGGAGGTGTGATACCAAAGAACTTTATCCCTTCAGTGGAGAAGGGCGTTAAAGAGGCTATGCATAAGGGTATTCTTGCGGGTTATCCAGTAGTAGACGTTAAGGTAACGCTTTTTGATGGAAAATATCACCCTGTGGATTCTTCCGATATAGCGTTTAAGATTGCAGGCTCCATGGGTTTTAAAAAGGCAATGGAGATGGCTCAACCTGTAATTCTTGAACCTATAATGCGCGTCGAATCCATCACACCTGAAGACTGCTTAGGGGATGTGATAGGTGATATAAATGCAAGAAGAGGGAAAGTATCAGGGGTAGAGCCTCAAGCGGGGGGCCATGTCGTGAAAGCCTTGGTTCCCATGGCTGAGATTCTTACTTATGCGCCCGAACTAAGGTCCATTACAAGCGGACGTGGTATGTTTTCCATGGAGTTTTCTCATTATGAGGAGGTTCCTAGTCACCTTGCTTCAAGGATTATCGAGGCAGTCTCAAAAGAAAAAGTGGCTGAAGAGGAATAGAATTCACGAGTAAGATGCTGAAATTTTTGGGCGGGACTCAGGACAGAAGACAGGAGACAGAAGAAAAGAGGTTTTCACTCCTTATTTCATTCCGGATTCCGGCTCCTGGCTTCTGAATTCTAAATTCTAACTTCGTGTCTCGGTGTCGTCTCGACTGAGCTCGACGCAGGCTTCGTGGCTAAGTGGTTAAGGATAAAAATGATAAAACCCTATAATGGGATTTTTCCTAAGATACATTCAAGTGCATTTATTGCAGATAGCGCCGAGGTGATAGGAGACGTTACAATAGGCGAGGAATCTAGCGTATGGTTTCAGACCGTCATCAGAGGCGATGTGAACTTCATCAAGATTGGGGCTAGAACAAACATTCAAGACAATAGCGTCTTGCATGTCACACATGATACCCATCCAGTTATAATCGGAAATGATGTTACAGCTGGGCACAGAGTTGTAATACATGGATGCATCATAAGTGATTGTGTTCTTATCGGAATAGGCGCAATTGTTCTTGATGGGGCAATCGTGGAAGAGAATTCAATAGTTGGTGCCGGAAGCTTGGTTGCACCGGGCTTTAAAGTTCCATCTGGAACCGTTGTAATGGGTGTTCCGGCAAAGGTAAGAAGGGAGCTAAGTCCTGAAGAGGTGATGCAAATAAAGCGGTCAGCAGCGAATTATATAGAATATTCAAAAAAACATAAGTTGGTTGGCAGTTAGTAATACTATACTTCAAGAACTTTATTATAGATGAAAGAAGATTACGGTCACGAGCAAGCCTGCCCTGAGTATACTCGAAGGGACTCGTGACCTTACCATTGGTAGTTGGTAATTTGCAATTAGACATATGGATCGTGAGTACATTAAACGTGGTAAGACCACCAGGCTTGCAGGTGGTCTGTGGCTTAGATTATATTCATGGTCGTTTATCCAATTTATATGCTGTTAATCCCGCTCGTGTAAAATTTATGTCTATTATTTTCCAATGCGTATAGCCTCAATAGATATAGGTACAAATACATTTAGGATACTAGTATGTGAGCTTAGAGATAAAAAGATAAAAAAGCTCTATATTGACCGTGTAATCACAAGGCTCGGGGGTGGATTCGCTAAAGAGGGAAAAATAACCGAAGATGCAGCCAGAAGATCGCTCAGGGCCCTAAAAAAATTTGCCAAGATTATCGAACGATACAAGGTGAAGAGGGTGAGGGCTGTAGCTACAAGTGTGGTTAGAGAGTCTCAGAATGGTAGTAAATTCTTGGAACAAGTTAAAAAAGAAACCGGAATTAAGACAGAGGTCATCTCAGGTGAGGAAGAGGCACAGCTTACTGTAAATGGTGTTTTAAAATCTGTTTCTGTTGATACAAAATACAGTGTGATTTTTGATGTTGGTGGAGGAAGCACTGAATATGTATTTGTAAAAAAGGGTCAGGTTTTAGGTCTTACAAGTACGAATCTCGGTGTTGTTCATCTCACAGAAAGATATTTGAAAACAGACATTCCATCTAACTTATATATTAAAGAGATCTCCAACGAAATAGAAAATGTCTTATCTTTCGAATTATCCTGGATACCAATTGTTTCACCTACCGATTTAACTTTAATTGGAACTGCAGGAACACCAACAACACTCGCTGCAATTCAACTCGGTTTAAAAAAGTATAATCCGGATTTGGTTAACGGGTTTATACTAAAACGTGATATGCTCACCAGTACCTTCGAATCCTTAATTAAGATTCCTCCACAAGAGAGGCTTAAAATTGTAGGACTGGAAAAGGGCAGGGAGGACGTGATTATACCAGGTGCATTGATCGTACTTCAAACCATGGATAGATTTTCTAAAGATAATGTCTTGGTCAGCGATGGCGGCCTTCTTGAGGGAGTGGCTTATAGCTTAATTCTATAGGCTATTAGCCACAGAGGTCACAGAGAATTTTTTAATATTAAAACATATCTTTTCTCTGCTTTCTCAGTGTACTCTGTGGCAAAAGTTGTATATGTGAGACTCGAAGCTATGCGTTGACAATTTATGCCATGATTATTATATTTTTCTAAGACTAGTTGACATGAATAGAGAAGAACTATCGGATAGAGGAAAAAGGATACTTAATTTAATAGTTAATCATCATATAAAAACTGGTGAGCCTATAGGGTCGAACGCACTTGTTAAAAGTTATGAGCTTCCATGGAGTTCAGCTACTGTAAGAACAACCATGGCTGATCTTATGAATGAAGGTTATTTGTCTCAGCCACATGTGTCTGCAGGTAGAATCCCTAGCGAGAAGGGGATACGGTTTTATATTGATTCATTGCTATATCCCCAGATGCCTTCTGAGAAAAAAAGGGGGGTTATAAGAAGACGCTATGAGAGAATAGAAGGCACACTTGATGAAGTTATGCATGAAACTAGTAAAATGCTTTCGGATATTTCTCGGTGCGCGGGTTTGGTAATGCTGCCAAGAGCTAGGTTAATGAATATAAAATCCACTGAATTAATAAAACTGGGAGATAAAACGGTTCTTTTCATTATCGTATTTGAGGGTGGATTGACTGAGAAGACACTAATAAGGATGAATAGGGAAGCCCCTGATGACATGCTAAAGAGGTTGTCCCGTTATCTTAATGAGCTTGCTATAGGACTTACGCTGGATCAGCTAAGGGTAATAGTGCTCGATAGGCTAAAATCTGAAAAGCGGCTTTATCATGAATTGGTTCTGAATTTTCTTAGGTTTAGTAGGAAAATATATGAACAAAAGATTCAAACCGATATTTATATAAAAGGACAGACTTCTATACTTGAGAATTCGAAATGGACTCCGCCTGAGCGTCTCAGAAAACTCCTTAAGGCTTTTGAGGAAAAAAGTGTTCTTGTAGATATCTTAGATAAAGCTATGAAAGGAGAAGGAACTAGGGTGTTTGTAGGTTCTGAAATCGGGATTATGGAGGGATACAGCCTGGTTGCCGCTCCATACGGTGGGGGGAGAAAGCTTGGAACGCTTGGCGTGTTGGGTCCAATTCATATGGATTATTCTAAGATAATTCCACTTGTTGATTATACTGCTAGGGTTCTTAGTGAAATAATCGCCGGGGGAGAATAAAATGGATAATGACAAGAAGAAGGATGAGACCAAAGAAAATCTTGATGTTAAAGACAGGTCTAATAATGCCAGAAACGAAGAAGAGGATACATTAGAGGAGGAAGCACTGCGTTCAGGGATAAAAGCATTTCAAGATGAGCTTGAAACCAAGAAGAAGGAGTACGATGAGCTTTATGATAAATACCTGAGGGCAGCGGCAGACTTTGATAATTATAAAAAGAGGGTAGCGAAAGAGAAAGCTGACATTATGAGCTATGGAAACGAGGATCTAATAAAAGAGCTTCTTCATGTGCTTGATAATTTAGAACGCGCAATAGAACACTCAGAAACTGCAAAAGAAGCTAGACCAATTATAGAAGGTATAAATCTTGTACATAAGCAGTTTCTTGGCTGTCTTGAGAAGTTTGGCGTAAAGCCTATAAATGTTTCTAAAGGCGATAAATTCGATCCGAATTTCCATCAGGCTATAGAGTATGAGCAATCTAGAGATATGAAGCCGGGTTTGATTATATCCGAGATGCTAAAGGGTTATACCCTAAAGGATAGGCTTTTAAGACCTTCTCTTGTGGTAGTATCGAAGGAAATTGAATTGCCTTCTTCCGATCAAAAAACCTCAGCTGAAGCAGGCAATGGCTATGAGATGAGTAACTCAGGTCCAGAGGAGATCTTAGATTTGACAGATGAAAACTCTGATAAAAATTAATCATGAAGATAGTGCATGGACCGCATATAGATTGGCGTGCAAAGAACTAGATGAAGCCTATTAGAAGATCGTTCAGTAATCGAAAATTCGAGGTGGTAAAGAAGTCTTAAGGCATGGCAATCAGTTTTAGGAGAGGTTATTGATGGCTAAAAGAGATTATTACGATATCTTGGGGGTTAAACGGAACTCATCTCAGGAAGAGATAAAAAAGGCTTATAAGAGGCTTGCTTTTGAATACCATCCTGATAGAAATCCAGGAAATCCTACGGCGGAAGGGAGGTTCAAGGATATTAACGAGGCATATCAGGTTCTAAGCAACCCTGATAAAAGAGCCCAATACGATAGCTTTGGTCATATCTCGGGTGAAGGGTTCTTTTCAGATGTTGATTTCTCAAGGAATTTTAACGACCTTTTTGGAAACCTTTTTGATGAGGTTTTTAATGTTGGTAGAAGGCGTCGTCCTGAAAGAGGCATGGATTTAAAATACAATCTTGAGCTTACATTCGAGGAAGCTGCTTTTGGTGTAGAGAAGGAAATAATTGTCCCGAAAAGGGTGATTTGCTCGGAATGTGGTGGAGGTGGAGCTGCGCCTGCGGGGGAAGTAGTATGTGTGATGTGTGCTGGTAGAGGTGAGCTCAGGTACTCAGAAGGGTTTTTTGCAATAAGTAGAACATGTTCAAACTGCGGTGGTGTGGGAAGAGTAATTAAGATTCCTTGCCATCGTTGTAGGGGAGAAAGGCTTATTACATCTGAGCAAACAATTAAAGTAAAGGTTCCTCCTGGCGTCAGCGAAGGCGCGAGACTAAGAATTCGTGGAGAGGGTGAGGCGGGGTATCTAGGGGGTCCGAGTGGTGACCTCTATGTCGAAATATATGTAAAAGAACACCCATTTTTCAAGCGTGAGGGAAAGGATATCTTTTGTGAAGTCCCAGTAGGTTTTGTTCAAGCTGCTCTCGGCGCAGAGATAGGAATCCCAACACTAGAGGGGAAAACTACAATTAGAATCCCACCAGGGACACAGCCTGGACAATCCTTCAGGCTTAAGGGTAAGGGTGTAGCCAGCCTTAATGGAAAAGGAAAGGGTGACCTTTACATAAGGGTACAAGTAGAGGTTCCAGTTAAACTGACTTCAAAGCAGAGGCAGTTACTCGAGGAGTTTGCCAGATCGGGTGAAGGCGATGAGAATCCCGCAGTCAAAAAGTTTTTTGAAAAATTCCGTGAGTTATTTGGATAATAATTATTCTAAGGACGTACGGCCGTGCGCTCCTACCTAAGCTTTCTTACACTTTTCATAAAATCAAATATATCTTTTGTATTCTTAGGGATTCCACCCTGTGCTCCTAGATATGTGCAGTTCAGTGCAGCGGCGGCTGAAGCGAAATCTAAGGCCTTTTTTATACCCCAATTTTTAAGCCATCCATAAAGAAACGCTCCGTGGAATACGTCTCCGGCTCCTGTTGTATCTACGGCGTTAACTTTGTATGCCGGGGTTTTAATAAGTTCATCATTATAAATTGTAAGTGAGCCTTTAGACCCTAGTGTTACTGTTGTAACCTTTGCCTTAAACTCTTTAAGCTTTTTTATTCCTTTAGTAGGATTATTTTCTCCTGTGTACTCTCTCATAAAGTCTTGGGAAGCTATGAACAAGTCAACTTTACCTTTTAGTTGACTAATCCCATCAATATAGTTGCCTGCATCCATTGAGACCGTAATTCCTAATTTCTTTGCGATGTTGGCAGCCTCGACGTTAGCTTCCATGAATAGCTCATCAAAGTGAATTGCACTTGTTTGAGTTATCAGTTCCTTTTTTAGATCTTTTGATTTAAGTGGAGTAATAGTTCCTTTTGACCAGAAAACCGTTCGCCTGCCACTTTTTTTCTCGATTGGAATAATTGAAAGCTGGGTTTTTTTTGATTTTTCTTTGATTAAACCTGAGGTGTCTATTCCTTCGTTTTTAAGGTCTTGGATCAAGATTCTTCCAAGATCGTCCTCTCCTACTTTCCCTATAATAGCGACTTTTAATCCTAAACGAGCAAGAACCAAAAGCGCAGTCGCTGTAGGTCCTCCGCCTCTAATAGTAACATCCTCAAATTCTACCTTTCCTTCAACGTCGGGAAAATAACGAACCTTCCCGAGGTAGTCGACACAGACCTGACCGATTCCAACTACGTCAAGCCGGCTCATAAGATTTTATTTAGCCACGAATACACGCGAATTTTCTCGAATAAAGATTTTATTTAGCAAAAATAAATAATTCGTGCTCATATGTGTTCATTCGTGGCTCGTATTGTTTCATACCACCAGCAATAGCTGGAATTATTGATACAATGTCAGTTTCCTTTAGCTCCGTTTCAATCCCCTTTAGAAATCTTATGTCTTCGTTATTAACGTATAGATTGATGAATCTTCTTACATTCCCACTTTCATCGCAGAGCCGTTCTTTCACCCCAGGGAACTGTTTTTCAAGCCCTTCTATGAGTTCTCGGATATTCTTAGCGTTTATTGTTACCTCATCTTTATCTCCCGTAAGTCTTCTAAGTGGGGTGGGTATTCTTACAGACGGCATTTCAATTACCTCCTTTTTTTCGGCTGTTTAATCTACTATATAAGTCTTCAAACTCCTCTAGCCTTGCTCCAATGATATGGGGTTTTGATACCTTATCATAAAGAGGCTCCAGGGTTTTAAGCCCGTTTCCAGTAATTGACACAACGATTGATTCATCTCTCGGTATAATATCGTTTTTGATAAGTTTTTTAGTCACTGCCATTGTTACACCACCTGCTGTTTCCGTAAATATCCCCTCGGTCTCTGCAAGAAGCATCATTCCCTCAACGACCTCTTCATCTGTAACGTCTTCACCACATCCGCCACTTTCTTTCATTACCTTCATTGCGTAGTATCCATCAGCTGGGTTGCCAATAGCAAGGGATTTTGCAATTGTATTTGGTTTTACAGGTTTAAAAATCTCCCAACCGTTTTTTAATGCAGTAGTGATAGGAGAACATCCTGTTGCTTGCGCCCCATATATCTTCGTTTCTGTTCTATCTACCAAACCTAGTTTATCAAATTCCTGTATAGCCTTCCATATTTTTGTGATCAGAGAGCCGCTTGCCATCGGTACTACAATGTGTTTTGGTAAGCGCCATCCAAGTTGCTCCATTATTTCAAAACCATAAGTCTTGGATCCCTCAGCATAATATGGGCGTATATTAATATTAACAAATGCCCAGCCGAATTTTCCTGCAATCTCGCTACAGAGACGATTTACATCGTCATAACTACCATTAATCCCTATAAGCTTTGCTCCATAAACAGTGGTTCCAATTATCTTTGATTGTTCTAGGTCATACGGAATGAATAAATAGCTTTCAAGCCTTCCTAATGAAGAAAGCGCTGCAACTGCATTTGCCAAGTTTCCAGTGGAAGCACACGCAACGGTCTTATACCCAAATTCCTTCGCCTTTGAGAGTGCCACTGAAACAACCCTATCTTTGAATGAGAGGGTAGGATAGCATACAGCATCGTTTTTTACATAAATCTCTCTAACACCTAATACCCTTGCCAGGTTATCGGCTTTTAGAAGTGGCGTAAACCCTACGCGTTTTCCAATGCTATTTGGTTTATCAAGGGGTAAAAGCTCTGCATAACGCCAGATATCGGAGGATCTGCTTTTTATTACATCCCGAGAAAGAACTCTTTTTATTTCATCATATTCGTATGTTACCTCAAGCGGGCCAAAGCAAAACTCACAGACATGAATAGGTTCCTTTGGATATTCCTTCCCGCACTCTCTGCATCTTAGTCCTTTTACATAACTCATTTCTTTCCTCTTAAAATTAGTCTTAAAAGATAACCCTCTCTTTATAATGTTGTCAAGAAATACGGCTGTATGCCCACTTATATTTTTACCTGTTTTCATTATAATATCTGGTTGTAAGAAATGGATTTTGAGTTTCATTTGTTAATGAATAATGTTTTACAGTAAGATAAAATGGGGTAAAAGTCATGAAGGCTCTTTGGAAAAAAGTTGTTTTAGCTGAGAGTAAAGACACGCTAGTGGTTGAGGGGAACCATTATTTTCCACCGGAGAGTATCAAAAAAGAATATTTCCGTAAAAGTAATACCCATACTACCTGTTCATGGAAAGGTGTAGCTAGTTATTTTGACATTGTGGTTGATAATGATGTTAACAAGGATTCTGCCTGGTATTATCCCGAACCCATGGATGCCGCTAAGCATATAAAGAATTACATTGCATTTTGGAAGGGTGTAGAGGTAGTTAAATAAGGTTAGTTGCTCTTCAATAAATTCCAGTCTCTAGCATCATGGTTAAAAGGAACCCCACAAAGAACATAATTGAAATGAATTTACACGATATGCTTTTTGTACCAGTCAATAGCGTTTTCTAGGCGATCGTTACCCCAAAATAGCTCAGTGCCTACTAAAAAGGTCGGAGCCCCGAAGATTCCGAGGTTAATTGCTTCCTCTGTCTGCTTTCTTAGTAACTCCTTGTTCTCCGGTGACTGAGCTCTTGCGATCTCATGAGAGCCGTCCTTCCCGATTGATTCTAGAATTTCAGAAATTATCGTAGAATCTGAAATATCTTGATCTTCCGCAAAGTTTGCCTTGAACACCTTCTGTGTAAACTCGGGACACCATCCCTCAGATTCTGCCATGCATGCGACTCGTGCTGCCAGTAGACCATTCCTAGGGAACTCCGTTGGTTTTTTAAAAAGGATATTATATTTGCTGGATAGTCGTTCTATATCACGCCACATGTAACGGCCCTTAGCTTGATAAATATTAAATGGCGAGGTATTCCATCCCTGGCTGCGGAATATCGGGCCTAAAAGAAATGGTTTCCATTCAACTGGTATCCCTGTATCTACAACCAAGCGTTCAATCCGCATTACAGAAAGATATGAATAAGTGCTCGCAAACTCAAACCAGAACTGAATACCTTTCACAGCCATGCTTTTCTCTTATGTAAAAACTAAACGACTCAGTTATATATTGGATTTCTGCCTATCTTCTAATGCTTTCTAAGGTAGCAGTAAATAAACTTTTGCTTAGTTCCAAAAGGTGTGAGGTGCACTTCGCTTGCACTATCAATCAATTCAAATTCAATACCAAACTCATCATATAAGCTTTGAGGGCTGTATCTTACGACATCTAACCCACTGCATTTGGGAGGACCTTCAATAGCGAAAGTAGAAATAATTAGATGCCCTCTAGGTTTCAACGAGTGCTTCGCTGTTTCTACGTATTTTTGACGCTCTTCAGCGCTGGTCAAAAAATGAAAGACCGCACGATCGTGCCAAAGATCGTAATAATGGTGTGGGAGGGCAACTTTTGTGATGTCAGCTTCTATCCATGTTACCTCGTCTGCTCGTGAACCTAGCCGTGCTCGTGCAGCATCAATAGCAGCGGATGAAATATCAAGGACTGTTATGTGCTCAAAACCCCTCTCTAGCAGATCGTCAACGAGAGTCGAAGCGCCACTGCCGACATCAATTATTTGAGCAGTCTTTTCAACTCCAGTCCGTTCAATTAATCGTAACGGCGTTTGCAGATGCTCCTGATACCAGCTCACTTGAGTCGAAGCCTTTGTCTTATAGATATTCTCCCAGTGTGATTTGCTATCCATTATTGTGTCATTTTTGTGTTTGGTTTTAGAAGAATAAATAGGATTAGAACTCATGGGAACATTAAAATTATACGTTGATCAGGGTATATAATCAAAATTACATTCGATTCATAAATGAGGGCAGAAAATTTTCTTCCTTTCACTAAATCTTAAAAACCTATGTGTAACGCTCAATAAAGAAATTGGCATAATACCTGATCCAGTCGGCACCAGGTGCCATGAGGGACCTTTCTTTTTCAGCCATAACGAGTAAATACACTAGCTCACTTTTAGTAAACTTAGCATTAAGTAACTTTCCAAGCTTTTCTAACAAGTAGTCCGCATACCAAAGAGGCCATTCAGGATCATCCCCATTTGTCTTAATAAACGCCTTATGATGCTCACTCCCAGTTTTTCGAAAAAGATCTTCAAGCTTTTCTGCGATGTCAATATCAGTCATAACGTTTTCTCCTTATTCTTAATTGTATTATTGGTGATAACAGTGCTCAAACCGACGGTTAATTGATATTAGCATAAATCTTTGTATTTATCGTTAGCCTTTCGTCTTTCTCTAATTATCCGTCTTGCAAGAGTACAGTGGCAGCTAAGTAGTGTTTTAGTTTTTATAATGCGGTGTAGATGTCATTAATTTGACAAGTATCATGTATGTAGTAATAATATGTATATCTAATACACACTAGAGGTATATCATACATGGTAAGAGTTAACATTATGTTAGACGAAGAGTTATATAAGGAGCTTTCGACAATTAAGAATAAAAGTGAGTTTATAAGGTCTGCAGTAAGAGAAAAGCTTAGGATAATAAAGGAAGAGAATCTAAAAAAAGTGCTTAAAGAAGGTTATAAAAAGGAGGGAAAGAACTTGAAGGACTGGGAGTCAATCGTAGCTGATGCGTGGGATTAAGAGAGGAAGTGTGTGGTTGGTTTCTCTAGAACCCATAATAGGACGAGAGATAGGAAAGACAAGACCTGCGGTAGTTATCTCAAACGAGATTAATAATGAGCATGCGGAAACCGTTACAGTGATTCCAATTACTTCAAGTGTATTTAAAGTCTATCCTTTTGAAGTGCTTTTGTCTAAAGGAACTGCTAACTTACCAAAGGATTCAAAGGTAAAGTGTAATCAGATAAGAACCGTCGATAAGAAAAGGCTTATTAAACAAATGGGCAATCTAACTCTAGAGACGATCAAAGAAATAGAGAAGGCACTGCTTGTCCACCTGGACATCACAACGTCCGCCTGAAAAGCATCTTATCGCGATGAGTAAGTTATCAGCAAGTTTAGGAGAGCAGCTTTAGGGTTAGGCCTTGGATTGGGAATTTTTGAGTTTTAAAATGTATATCTTTGCATATTCAACCCGAATGGCCTAGCAATCGAAATAGAAAAATAATTAAACACCTTATATTTCAAGACCCTATTGTCTCTGAACCTGGTATTATGGATTACAGACTCTAAAACACGGATAAGAAGAATTTTATGCTGTATATTCCAGCAACTCCATGATAGATTCCTGGGAAATTGTAGTAGGGATTGGTAGAGAAGCTAAGAAATTCAACCAGTTCATCAAAAACTTACTAAAATCTTGTGGGGATACTCCCAGCATATCATATTTGTTGGTAGGTTCACATTTTTTATCTACATATTCACAAGAGATTTTACTTCCGCAGTTGGAACAAAGCATTGAATGTTTACATTGGTTATCCACGTATTCACAACACCTCGAAAGAAATATTATAAGTTGAATAGGGTTACCCTTTGTGTAGATGTTACCGTGAGCAAGTGCATTCCTTAAGTGTTTTAAAACAGAGCTTACCCTCTTTTCTGTTGATAAAGACTTTGGACTATTAAGTTCCGGCCAAAAATCTGGTTCTCTTTGGACGTCATCTAATTCTTTATCAAATTTCCAGCTGCGGACATCCCCATTCCACAATTTTGAGCGGATAAATGGAAAATTGAGAATTTCTTTAAACTTATCTGCTGCGTCTTTAAACTTTTCTCTATCTCCCGACGGATGATCTAGGTTTTCTGAAGAGGGGCGTAACCTCTCAAATGGGACTACGAACCCTGCTGTTGCTATTGCAAGCATAAGCGTAACTTCACGGTCACGAATATATGCATCCTTTTCGTAATTCTTCAATATATCCAAGCACCGATTTGGAAAATCCCTGATAAAATTCGCATATGATGACATTTTCTCCTCCTGTTAAATCACCTAATATGATATAGGCATTCTAAGGATCATAAAACTATAAGCTGTCTAGGATATATAATCAAAATGATTAGCGTATAAAACTTCTAATCCCCCTTCAGCCTTAATCCCTTTGCCACAACTACATGTTCTAGCAAATCGAACAAGCCTTGCACTAAAAGTGCGAGAACGGCGGCGGGGATAGCGCCTTCTAATATTAAAGGTATGTTATCCAAACGAATTCCAGTGAGTATTGGTTGACCGTAGCCGCCTGCGCCGATAAGCGCTCCGAGTGTTGCTGTACCTACATTTATCACCGCAGAGGTTTTGATGCCGGCAAGTATTGAGCGAGATGCCATTGGTAGTTCTACGAGTCTCATACGCGCTCCTGGCGGTAAACCCAATGCCTCTGCTGATTCACGAATTCCTACAGGAATATCCTGAAGTCCAGAATAGGTGTTTCTTACAATTGGAAGAAGGCTGTAAAGGAAAAGAGCAACAATAGCAGGCGCCGAGCCAATTCCAAGTAGTGGAATCATAAACACAAGTAGGGCTAAGGATGGTATCGTTTGGATTATTCCCACAATTCCTAGGATTCCGTGTCCGATTTTTTCTTTCCGGTGTGACAAAATTCCTAGGGGAATCGAGATTAATATTGCAGCAGCTAGTGATATAGCAACCAGAAAAAGATGCTGCAAGGTATTATGAACCAATCGGGTTAGAAAGGTTTCTTCTTTTGGCTCTGTAGTGATGGATAGATTTTTTTTGAGAAACTCTGATGCAACTACACTCTCTGGTACTCCGCCAAGCTTTACCTCAGCATTCATATCAATCATAGTTTTTTCTGGAATGCGTCCTTCCAATTTTAAGATGGTTTTAAGCGCATCAGGGGCACGCTCCCTAAGGTATGAGCGGTAAAGAAGGACAGCGTTGTATTCTGGGAAGTGATGTAAATCGTCATCTAATACCCGTAATTTATAGTAGCGTATCTCGGCATCAGTCGAATATAGATCGATGACGTCTATGCTTCTACTTTCGAGTCCTCGGTAGGCTAGGTCATGGTCTAATCCCCTCACGTTTTTCTGAGGGAGATTATAGGCTCTACGAAGGCTTGGCCAACCATCGCCACGATTCATAAACTCGTTAGTAAATCCAAACTTAAGCTTTGGATACTTACGTAGGTCAGATATTTTTGTTATACCAAGCCCTTCGGCAACATCCTCCTTCATACCTATTGCGTAGGTGTTGTTAAATCCTAAGGGACGACTCATCAGAATATTCTTTTCAGCTAATATCTTTTTAAGTGTTTCTTCGTCGCGTATGTTTTTAACTGCAAAGATTTCTTGGGTAATTGTCCCGGTATATTCTGGGTATATGTCAACTTCACCAGTCAACAGTGCATCCCAAAGGACTCTGGTGCCGCCAAGCTGTCTTAGATACTTAACTTTAGCACCTTCACTTTGAGCGAGTTGTGTTATTATTTCTCCAAGAATTACCGATTCGGTGAACGCCTTTGAGCCTACTTTTACTTCGGTTGCGGACAGGGCTACAGTCGTGTTGGCTATGAATAAAAGCGGTAATATTAGCCCCGTTCCGAAAAGTACCATGGATAAGGAACACGTAAGGGCATAGCATGCTTTGCCCCTACAATAAGAAATCAATCGACAAGTCATGCTACTATTCTCCTATGGATTCTAAGGGGCTTCGCTGTGCATTAATGAAACTTGTAACAAATGGATCGGTAGGTGTGCGAACAAAATCCACTAGTGTTCCTCGCTGAATGATATGTCCATCCCTAATTAGAACAATTGAATCTCCAAAAAACCCGGCTTCACCAATATCATGAGTAACCATTACAACGGTTTTGCTGAGTGTATGAAAAATCCCCTTTAGATCATTTTGAAGTTCAAAACGAATCAGGGGGTCTAGCGCGCCAAGAGGTTCGTCAAGTAGAATTATGTCTGGGTCTAACATAAGTGCTCGCATCAAGCTCACGCGTTGCCTTTGTCCTCCAGAAATTTGCACTGGATAACGATCGAGAGCTTCGATAGGGAACTTTGTTAATTCGCATAGTTCTGCTATCCGCATTCTAATCCGGTCATTATTCCAACCTAGGTATTTAGCGATTAAAAAAACATTTTCCCTTGCGGTGAGATGTGGAAAAAGGCCGCCATCTTGTATTACATAGCCCATTCTTCGACGAATTGTAAAGAAATTAATTGGTGTGAGCATTTCATCTTTCACATAAACATTACCTAAATCTGGTTTTATGAGACCAACAATAAGGCGCATGATTGTGGATTTACCACAACCACTAGGACCAATAAGTACCGTCGTCTTATGAGGAAGGATTGTTAAATTAATTGAATCAAGAGCTCTGGTAGAGCCGTATGTTTTAGAGATGTTTTCTAGTTTTATCATGTAGTTATAATACCAATTTCTTGTTGAAATGTTACAACGGCTCTAATTTTACCAATTTTATGTCATTGCGAGCAGAGCGAAGCAATCTCGCTTTTTAAGGTTTCGTTACCAGTTTTGTCTTGGAGGATTGCTTCGTCACTTTGCTCCTCGCAATGACAGGCAAGGGTATCATCTTGAGGTAACAAAGAAAATTATGGATGGTTATTTTGTCTAGTATAAGTTTCAGAGGGTAACGATCTGAATATCACCAATCTTCTGTTCCCTGTTCTCCCTTGAAGGGGCCCACAATTTCGCTTGTGATCCAGCCACCGTAATAAATTCCAGGTTGAGGTATCACTCTTTCACCTTCAACATAGCATGCATCCATTTTTTGAGGGTAGAAAGCAATATGATCTTTGATCGATTCATATCCAGGGGTAGGGTCTGGATATGACCATGCAGCGTTAGCAGCCTTTTTGTCGCCAAAAATAATGGTGTAATAGGAAGCAACGCCCTTCCACTCGCACACTGTCTTCTTTCTAGTTCTTATAAGGTGCTCAGTCTTAATATCTTTGGGAGGTGTGTAATAAACAGGGGCACCGCTCGTTTCTAATACCCTTTTCGCATTACGCGTGTCTGCGATAACTACATTGTTGAAAATCACCTTGATATGCTTTGTCGTGTCCTCAATGCGGGGAGGTCGTGGGTAATCCCAAACAGATTCCTGACCTGGTCCTGGTTGAATACGTTTTGGTTTCATAATAATTCGCTATTTTGCCACAAAGACACTAAGACACGAAGGTTGAATCTTGAATAAAGTAGTCGGAATTCAGACTGCAGAATAAGGGTTATGAGTAGTGTATTCTTGATTCTGAACATACTTTTAAAACTCATATTATTCTTTGTGTCTTTGTACCTTAGTGGCTGAATTCTTACCGGACGGAAAGATTCTGGACGCTGACTTTGCACTCGTCATCAGTCCAAACATGTTTGACTTTAAAGACATCAGAAACCAGTTGCTCAAATTCTTCAAGTGTGAACTTATAAGAATACTCGGTCAGGATGCTTTCACCTTTTTTGAAGAAGAACTCGTTGTTATCAATATGTACATACTGATTTCTGGAACTTATTAGGTGCATTTCGATTCTTCCTTCATCACTATTATAGAAAGCATAGTGACTCCATTGAGCTAGTTCAAAATCTGTACCAAGTTCACGATTGAGCCGCCTAAGTATGTTCAGGTTGAATTCAGCAGTAATCCCGTTCTTATCATTGTAGGCAGCCTCTAATACACTTCTTTCCTTTTTAAGATCTACACCGATCAAAAGCCCGCCTGTCTTATCTGCTATTCTTGCAATTCCCTTAAGGAAAGTAGTTGCTTCTTTAGGGGTAAAATTTCCGATTGATGAGCCTGGATAATATATAACCTTATGTGACCATGGGAGATTTAAGTAAGGTAAATCAAATGGCTGAGTATAGTCCGCGTATACAGGCACAATCTTAAGTTGAGGATAATCTTTTGCAAGTGTAGTTACAGATTTCATCAAGTGCTCGGCGGAAATATCAACTGGTACATATCCAGCGGGTTCTTCAAGATGGTCAAGTAACAACCTTATCTTTTTGCTGCTGCCACTGCCGAGTTCTATTAACAGACATTTTTTGCTTAGGTAAGTCGAGATTTTATCAATATATTTATTCATGATCTCCATCTCGGTGCGCGTGAGATAGTATTCTTCTAGTTCGCAAATCTGATCAAAGAGCGCAGAGCCCCTTTCATCATAAAAGAGCTTACAGGGAAGTTGCCTCTGCGGTTTTTGTAGACCTTCAAGCACCTCGGCTAGAAGATTTTCATCTTCTGGTTCAAATTTTTGTAGTGCCAGTAAATTGTTATTCATCGTTCGACTGAGGCTCACGAATGTCTTTAGCGAGCCTGATTCCCATGAATTGCCATCGTGCATTAGGTGGAAAGAAATTACGATATGTTTTTCTAATGTGAGACACTGATGTGGCGCAAGAGCCTCCTCTAAGAACCATTTGATTACTCATGAATTTTCCGTTGTACTCTCCTAATACACCCGGCAGGGTTTTAAATCCCGGATACGGGATGTATGGACTCTGTGTCCATTCCCAAACATCTCCAAACATTTGCAAAAGTCCACTGCTTGAAGAATCTTGATTTAGAGCATGAGGATGAAAGTTGCCACTCTCTACAAAATTCCCTTCCATTGGTAGCTTAGATGTAGCAATTTCCCATTCAGATTCAGAAGGGAGTCTTACGCCTTTCCATCGCGCATATGCATCTGCCTCGTAATAGCTCACGTGGGTGACGGGTTCGTCTAGATCAACTTCACGCATACCTGAAAGTATAAAATACCACCAATGCCGGTCTCTCTTTTCCCAATAAAGCGGAGCTTGCCAATCATTTGCCTCAACGGCATACCACCCGTCGGATAACCAGAGCTCTGGTCTTTCGTAACCGCCATCTTCCATAAAAGCAAGATACTCACGATTGGTCACCAAGCGATGTGCTAATTTAAAACTATTTAGATACACCTTATGACGAGGGGATTCATTATCGAAGGCAAAACCATTTCCGTCGTGCCCAATCCAATATACCCCTTCAGGGAATTGGACCCATCTCATTTCTGGTATTGTAAAAGTCCTAGGGCTATCATGTTTAATATGTAGATAGACCGGATGAAGGGGATTAATTGACAACACATGTTTAATATCTGTAAGTGTTAATTCTTGATGCTGCTGCTCATGATTGAGTCCGATTTCGATTACAGGTGCAATCTCCTCCATATGCGCCTGATTCGCCTTTTCAAGAAATTCCAACATGTGCTGGTCTACATAATGTCTATAGGAATACACCTCTTCTACAGTTGGTCTTGATAAAAGCCCACGTTCTGGGCGAGAGTGCCTTTTTCCAACCTGAACGTAATAAGAGTTAAAAAGGTAATTATATTGTGGATGTAGTGATCTATATTGTTTATTTACTTTATTAAGTATGAATGTCTCAAAGAACCAGCTTGTATGTGCAAGGTGCCATTTCGTCGGACTCACATCAGGCATTGATTGAATGACGTAATCCTCTGTGGCAAGTGGTTTGCAAAGGGTTTCAGTCAACTCCCGAACGATTTGATATCGTTTGGCAAGAGAACTATTGATAGATTCACTTCGATCCTTTTCTGATACTTTTGTTATGCTTTTTTTCGTATTCATTTTCTTCTTTCTTATTTTATATCAAATTTTCCTTGTAAATACAAGTGTATTTCTGTGCATTATCTTTACTTTAACTTCTAACTTCTTTAGGTATTATTTATTGAAGCTTGAAAAATATATAGCTGCTATTATCAATCTATCCTTATGAAAAATAATAAAATCCATATCGTTCTTTTCATCATAACTCTGGGTACAACCTTTTTAGCCGGTTTTCTTCAAGGTGGGAATGTCACAAGTGGAATTGCATTTTCAGCAGCTCTCATCTTTATTCTGGGCGCGCATGAAATGGGGCACTACGTTTATGGGAAAAGGTATGGAGTTGATATTACTCCTCCTTATTTTATTCCAGCTCCGCCATATATTTCTCCTATAGGTACATTTGGCGCCTTTATTAAAATTAAGTCTCCCATAGCTACCAAAAGAGCCCTTTTCGACATAGGAATAGCAGGTCCTCTGGTAGGTATTTGTGCGGCAATTCCTGTAATTATAATAGGAATCAAGCTATCGAGTATTGTTGATCCTTCGAGTCGCGAATTTGAGGGTGGAATGACCCTCGGTTCACCTTTAATTTTCTCTTTTCTTGCGGATACTTTTTTTGGGAAGGTTCCGGATGGTAAAGACCTTCTTCTACACCCCGTTGCATTCGCAGGATGGATCGGACTCTTTGTCACTGCGCTTAACTTGATTCCAGCAGGACAGTTGGACGGCGGTCACATTATGTATGCCCTTTTTCCAAGAAAATGGCATCGCCGTGCTTCTCTTTCTATGGTTTTTCTTCTTCTAATTCTTGGCATAGGCACTCAGACGATAATACAACTATTACAATCTCTATGGAGAGGAATACCACTCGAATCATATAAAGATATATTTACCTTTGATGGATGGCTTGGATGGGTTATGTGGGCGATGCTTCTTTCTATCATGGGGACAAGACACCCGCCCACTATGGATGATAATATTCCGCTTGATGGCAAGAGAAAGCTTTTGGGCGTAATAGCGCTTCTTGTATTTATCGGTTGCTTTACACCTGTGCCTATAGGTTTACCGAAATCGTAGAAAAGAAGACTCGTTGTAACAGAAGTTTAGCATTTCTCAAATCAGGGTTAACTTATGAGTGATAAGGTTGGATTAATAACGGGCGGTGCTCGTGGTATTGGACGCGCAATTGCCTTTGCCTTAGCTGACCGAGGTTGGTCTATCGCTATATGCTATAGAACCAGTGAAAATGAGGCTATAGAAACCGTGAATGCAATAGAGCAAAAAGGATCCCGTGGCCTTCGTGTGCGGTGTGACGTATCCGATCCTAAGGCGGCTCAGGCCTTTGTAAAGCAGGTTGAGAATGATTGGGGACGTATTGATGGTTTGATTAACTGTGCTGGGCCATACCACCGTGTGAATCTTCTCGATGAGACAATCGAAGGGTGGCATACCATGTTTGACAATAATCTCCATCCAGTTTTTTATCTAAGCCAAGCTGTCGTTCCTGGTATGAAGGAGCGTAAATGGGGCCGGATTATAAATTTTAGTATGGCGAACGCAGATCAGCTTGTCGCTCAACCTGAGATTACAGCACACTATATAGCCAAGGCTGGAATACTAATCTTAACGCGTTCACTCGCGCGTGTTCTTGCTCCATATGGAATTACAGTGAATTCTATATCCCCTGGTTTTATCCGTTCAGGAAGCGCGCCGGATGAGGAGCTAGATAAAATGGCAAAGAGGATTCCCGCAGGTTATGTGGGAGGTACTCAAGATGCTGTGGCAGTCGCAACCTTTCTTCTCTCAGAGGAGGCAGGATACATTAATGGAGCTAATATTCACCTTAGTGGTGCTTGGGGTATATAGTAAGATAGTTAAAAACATTTAAAAAGAGTATTTGAAATATTTCTAGATTTGGGTATAGGTATTTCTCTGAGTATTTCTCATCAGCTTACGATAGGTATAAATGATGACCCGTCATTGCAAGTAGAGTGTTGAGAGAAGAATCAGGATATTGGTGCTGGGAAGGCGTTTGCCCTTCTCCCCTTGGATACTTGCCATGACGAATTTTAGTATAGCGACTGTTAGAGGTATATTTGTAAAAAAGGCTTAGCTTGTACTAAATACGGATACTAGTTTATTATTTAGTTTGAGCGTTTTAACCGTAACCGAAAACCCTAAGAGGAGATATTAGTGTGGCAAAAGAAACTTTGACGATTACTGACAATAGGACAGGGAAAACCTACGAGATTCATATAGACTCTGAAACTATTAGAGCGATGGATCTTAGACAAATTAAGGTTTCTGAAGATGATTTTGGAATTATGAGCTATGATCCAGCATTAGGTAACACAGCATCCTGCAAGAGTAAGATAACTTTCATTGACGGAGAGAAAGGAATTCTCCTCTATCGAGGATATCCAATTGAGCAACTAGCTGAAAAAAGCGATTATCTTGAAGTAGCTTACTTACTCCTACATGGGGAACTACCTTCTAAATCTCAGTATGATGCGTGGGTTCACAATATTACGCATCATACGATTTTTCATGAGAATATAAAAAAATTTATTGACGGTTTTCGTTACGATGCCCATCCAATGGGTATGCTCCTAAGTACTGTCGGAGCATTATCCACCTTTTATCCCGAAGCAAAGAATATCTTTGACCCAGATTCGAGAAAAAAGCAAATCCATCGCTTGATTGCAAAAATGCCAACGTTAGCCGCCTTTTCTTATCGCCAAACCGTTGGCTTACCATATGTGTATCCGGACAACGATCTCAGCTACACCGGAAATTTCTTGAATATGATGTTTAAGATGACTGAACTCAAATATAAACCAAATCCAGTTATTGAAAGAGCGATAGATATACTATTTATACTTCATGCTGACCATGAACAGAATTGTAGTACAAACGCGATGCGCAGCGTTGGAAGTTCACTTCCAGATCCTTATTCAGCTACCGCTGCGGCAATTGCTGCACTTTATGGGCCTCTTCATGGTGGGGCAAATGAAGAGGTGCTAAACATGCTATCTGTCATTGGTTCAAAAGATAAAATTCCTGAATTTATAAAAAGGGTCAAAGCTGGTGAAGGTAGGCTCATGGGATTTGGTCATCGCGTTTATAAGGCTTATGACCCAAGAGCTAAAATCATTAAGCAGATCGCTCATGAGGTTTTTGAGGTTACAGGCAAGAATCCGCTACTTGAGATAGCATTGGAACTAGAAAGGATCGCTCTCGAGGATGATTATTTTATTAAGCGTAGGCTTTATCCCAATGTAGATTTTTACTCCGGTTTAATCTACCAAAGTATGGGGCTTCCACTAAGTATATTCACTGTGCTTTTTGCCATACCTCGTACGTCGGGTTGGCTAGCTCAATGGGAGGAGATGCTTTTAGATGAGGAGAGGAGGATAGTTCGTCCAAGACAGATTTACTTGGGTCCTGATAAGCGTGACTATGTATCAATTGAGAGTAGACCTTAGAATGAACACAAGAACTATTGAAAGTTCGAAATAGCCTTCACTGCTAGCCAAACGACTCCCTTAGGATATAGTCCAAGAACTATAACTGCTAAGGTTGAAATACCAATGCTGATAGTCAAATCAATGGGAATAGATATGCTGCTAGTTTCTTTTGTACCCTCATCTATATACATCTTACGTGCTATGTTTAGGTAATAGAAAAGGGCTACTACTGTTAAAAGGGCGCCAAGAAATACTATAAAAATATAACCGGCTTCGGCAGCGGCTAAGAATATATAAAGCTTTGCCCAGAAGCCAATCACAAAAGGAATGCCTCCTAAAGAAAGAAGAAACACAAGCATGGCTAGGGATAAGAAAGGTGAACGACGGTAAAGCCTCCTATAAGAGTCAAGCTCGTCACTCCCTGTAGCCCTGTGTACTACCTCTGCAACAAAAAATGCGCCCATATTGGAAAAAAGATACGCAACAAAGTAAAACACACTCATTTCTAATCCGAATTTGGAGCCGCTTGCAAGACCGAGGAGAATATATCCAATATGAGCAATTCCTGAATAGGCAAGAAGTCGTTTAATATTGCGCTGTGGTAGTGCTAGAAGGTTCCCAACTATCATAGTCAAGACTGAAAGCGATATTACGTAAAGTGTCCAAGTAGATGCTAAAGGCTCTAGTGCTTCAAAGAAGAACCGAAATAAAATTCCAAATCCTGCAATTTTCGGTGCAACCGAAAGAAAGGCAACAAAAGGTGTTGGCGCACCCTCATATGTATCAGGTACCCAAAATTGAAAAGGGAAAGATGCAATTTTAAAGCCGAATCCAACAAGCAGAATAATAAGGGCCAAGTCCCCTAATGGGTCATTTAATCCATTTATAGTTTGTCCGGGTAGCCAACTTGTAGTTCCTGTTGCGGCAAAAAAGATTCCGATCCCTAGAAGGAGTAAAGCTGAGGAAACAGTTCCAAACATGAAGATTTTCAAAGCGCCTTCGACACTCCTTGGATTTTCTTTATCAAACCCGGAAAGTACGTATAAAGGAATACTCATAAGTTCGAATCCTACTAGGAGAAGGAGCAACTCTCTTGAAGAAACAGTTATCATCATGCCAAGAAGTGAGAAAAGAAGAAGAAGATAGTATTCGCCTTCTCGTCCCTTAAGTTTTTTTTCTGTATGGCTTAAAGAGCCTAAAACGGCTAGTCCTGTTGCTATAAGGAAAATCTGGTTCAGAGTGACTGTAAAGGAATCGCTTACAAAGGTACCTGAAAAGGCTGTTCCATAAATTGACTTTGACATACTTATTCCTAAAACAATAATTAATAAAAGAAACGATAGATAACCCAAGATCATCTTTCTCTCTCTTTGGAGAAAAAGGTCTAAAAGGAAGATTACGAATATTCCTATAGTAAGTGCTATTTCTAAAGTGAGCAGTTTAAACATGATCTATATTTCCTCTAAGCATTCTTACTTTAGAACCCTCTCTAAAAAATCTATTACAGAGGCATCCATCAGTTCTAAAAGTGGTTTTGGATAAAGTCCTACTA
Source organism: Candidatus Dadabacteria bacterium (assembly GCA_023250035.1). GTDB lineage: Bacteria > Desulfobacterota_D > UBA1144 > Nemesobacterales > CSP1-2 > CSP1-2. The sequence continues at coordinate 1,356 of JAHFBK010000011.1, read as the reverse complement.
CAATTAGGACCGCTGAAAGAATTATAGGGGCAATCCATTCAACGCCAATTGCGTCCCTAAGACCATTAGGATTTTCCTTATGGTTAATCCCCCTTACTTTTTCAGTACCAAAAAAGATCCATTTTAGAACCCGAAGCGCATAAACTGCTGTGATGAAAACACCAAAGACCGCAGGGATTAGCCACCAGTAGTATGACGATTTCCAGGCTCCTAGAAAAACAAGCAATTCTGCGACAAAACCACTAAGACCAGGAAGCCCTAAGGAAGTGAGAGTACCTATAGCAAAGAAGGTAGCTATGCCAGGCATGCGCTTTGCAAACCCACCCATTTGGAGAATTTCGCGGCTGTGTGCCTTTTCATAAATGAGTCCGACTAGGGCAAAAAGGAGTCCGGTCATAATTCCGTGTGAAAACATCTGTAGAACCGATCCATTAAGACCCATTTCGTTAAGCGTTGCGGCGCCAAGCATCACGATTCCCATGTGTGAAACAGATGAATATGCAACTACATACTTTAAATCCCTCTGCCACATCGCTCCAAGGGCTCCGTAGACGATATTTATTACAGCAATAGTTCCGATAATAGGGGCAAGTGTTTGTGCTGCCTCAGGAAGAAGTCCCATGCCAATGCGAATGATCCCATAGGCGCCAAGCTTCATGAGAACTCCAGCATGCATCATTGAAGTAGCAGTAGGTGCTGCTGCATGACCGTCTGGTGACCAGGTGTGGATAGGCCAAACACCTGCAAGGCTTCCAAAACCGACATACAAAAGGAGAAAAAGCCAATTTTGAATGGATGAAGGAAGAATAGCCCCTTCAAGTGCTATATAATCAAAAGTTTTGAGTCCTGAGAGGCTATAGAGTCCTAGAATCGCAACTAGAATAAAAGCGGAGCCAAAAAGTAGGTAAAGGGTGAGCTTCATAGCTCCGTATTCTTTACTCCCAAGACCCATATCCATAATTGCTCTTGCAAATGGACCCTTTGCTGCTATCTTGGTTGAAGAGCCCCATATCCCTATTAATAGATACATAGGGAGAACAGCGAGTTCGTAGAACAAAAAGAGCAGGAAAAGGTCAAGGGAAACAAAAACCCCAAACACACCTGTAACTAAAAGAAGAAGTAAGATATAAAATTCTTTGCTTCTAAAAGGTATTGTCCATGATGCAAAAACCCCTGTAACTAGAATAAAACCAGTAAGCAGAATTAGTACGAGGCTTATTCCATCTACCCCTAAGCGATAACCGATTCCTAGACTATGAACAATCGGGATGTATTCGTTAAACTGAAATCCACCAAGCTCAGAATCATAGTATAAAATTGCAATTATGCTTCCAAGGAACGATATAATTGAAAAAC
>JAHFBK010000095.1 GCA_023250035.1 Candidatus Dadabacteria bacterium | reverse complement strand
AAAATCATTTACGCGCTGTAGGGAAGTAAGCCCTAGAAAAGCATTGCATCCGCAATCCCGGGCCCCTGCACTGCCTGATGCCTCTAACGAGAGTTGCTTTATTACCGGGAGAACAGGACGGTTTGCTGGGGCTTCTGGGTCAGGGAACTTAACGGGTGGCGTTGACAATCATGGGAATGGCCTAGAAACCATGATAGAACGATCATGAAATTGAGAGACGCTGCTCGTTAAGTAGTAGAAAGAACATAAGGAGGGATAAAAAATGTTACGATTAGCGTTCCAAAGCCCTAAGATGATGTTTCTCAGATCCTTTGAAGAAGCACAGTGTCCTATGTGTTTAAAGAGGACAAACTCTTTTGTCCTTATGGGTTTAGACTTTGCACCCTGCCTTGATTGCTTCTACGTATTCTATATCCAAGATGCTCAATCACTGAAAAAGACAAAGATTCTAGAGGATAAATAATGAAGGCTTTTGAGTTAGTAGCATTTGACTCATCGGGTAAGAGGAAATTTGGTAAGGTAAGGGCTCGGAGCTTACCGGAAGCTAAAAGGAAAATACAACAAAGAGGATTCTATTTAGCCTCGATAAAAATTCTGGATAGTTCAGTGGGATCTGGGGTATCACCGACGACTTCATCGGGGATCAAGATGGAGGGTAGTCGGGGAACTTCTTCTTATGGTCAGAACTCTTTCTCATTTTTTAAAGAGCTAAAGGAATTTTTCTTTTCTGGGGAGAAGATTAATTTTTGAAGATGGCTGAAAATGAACCCTTGGCAAGAAGAGTGAAGCTGATGGAACAGACCAGTTTTGGTAGTTGTTTTCAGTTTTTAAATATTCGCCCCTTGACTCCACTCTTTGACTTGATCTATAATCACCTTTAAAAGAAATAGATAAAGGTGGTAGATGGGGGATGGCTATCTTATCTGAGTACCTAAAAATTATTCTTACCCCTCCTAAGGAGCCCTCTACTACTCCTCCCCTATTAATAAAAATCAACCACAGAGAATTTATTAAGAAATTGAGCCTCAAATAATAACCTGGATTTTTTATTTGTGATGGTCGCCCTGGCGTAAAGAATGAGGATTCAGATGATACATGCGTCACTTAAAGTTCAAGATAGGTCTTTTAAGATTAAGTTAATTATTTTATGTCTTTTTAGCTTTTCTTGTGCCACTGTGGGTGGGATTCTAGCATTTCTTTTATCCGGTCCCGGTGGCTTACCTATAATCCCGGTACTGATTGCCCCAGGCGGTAGACAACTGGTAGTAATATCCAGTCACCCATTGGTGAGGTTCTTTTCTGAACCTCAAGTCGCAGTGGCAACCCCGGATAATTCTAAGGTTTACGTTACTAATCTAAGGAGAGACTCGGTATCGGTGATAGATGTATTAACGGATAGAGTCATCGCAGAGATACCAGTTGGGAGAGCACCTTCTGCTATAGCAATAACACCGGATGGTTCTAAGGCCTATGTAAGTAATGAAGGTACTCTTCCTGCCGAACCAGGAAATACTGTGTCGGTGATAGATATAGAAACGGACACAGTTATTGCTACAGTCACCGTTGGATTTCTTCCAGCAGCAATAGCAATAACCCCAGACGGCTCTAAGGCTTATGTGGCAAACACATTTAACTTTTCGGTGTCTGTGATTGATGTATCAGAAGATAAAGTCATTACTTCAATAAATGTTGGATTTGACCCTGTTGATATAGCAATAACGCCAAATGGTTCTAAGGCTTATGTGACTAATCTATCGAGTAATTCAGTCTCAGCAATAGATGTATCAAAGGATACAGTCATTACCACAATAAATGTTGGGTCTGCGCCTGCTGACATAGCAATAACACCAAATGGTTCTAAGGCTTATGTGACTAACGTAGATAGTGATACTGTGTCGGTGATAGAAATATCGGAGGATAAAGTTAGTGCTACAATCCCCGTTGGATTTGGCCCCCTCATAGTAGCCATAACCCCCGATGGCACTAAGGCTTATATTACCAATCGAGACAGCGATTCAGTCTCGGTAATAGCTGTGTCAAATGACACAGTTATCAAAACAATCAATGTTGGCAATATACCTATAGCCATAGGTATAACCCCCGATAGTACCAAAGCGTATATAGGTAATTGCAGTTGCGGTGTAGCTGTACTGGATAAGCCCGACAAAGTATCAGTAATAAACGTATCAACGGATGAGGTTATTACTACGGTTCCTGTTGGATTTGGACCTCTTGGTCTGGCAATAATCCCAGATGGATCAAAGGTTTACGTCCCTAATTCAAATAGCAGTACGGTATCAGTAATCAATGTATCAACAGACGAAGTTATTACTACAATACCAGTTGGTTCTGGGCCTGCGGCTGTGGCAATAACACCGGATGATACTAAGGTTTATGTGAGTAATTTAAATAACCCTGATAATCCAGGCAATACAGTGTCAGTTATAGATGTAGGAACGAACAGCGTTATTGACGAAGTGAATGTTGGGCTTGGACCTACAGGTATGGCAATAACTCCTGATGGCTCTAAGCTCTATGTTACTAATTTCGGTGGTATTTTTGACCCTGACAATACAGTTTCGGTGATAGATGTGGCAACAGATGCAGTTATAAAGGAAGTAACAGTTGGAATTGGACCTATAGCAATAGCAATAACCCAGGATGGCTCTAAAGCCTATGTGGCTAATTTTGGTACTAGGACTTTACTTGGGAACACTGTATCAGTGATAGATGTAGCAACCGACACGGTTATTGATGAGGTGAATGTTGGAGCTGGACCTGCTGGCATAGCAATAACACCGGATGGTTCCACTGCATATGTTGCTAATTTGGGTGGTATTGATGACCCTCCTAGTTCACAAGCAGGCAATACGGTATCGGTAATTGACGTTACAACAGACACACTTATTGAGGAAGTAACCGTCGGTATTGGACCTCTTGGTATTGGCATAACACCAGATGGCTCTAAGGCTTATGTTACTAATTTCGGTAGTATTACGTCCCCCACCTTTTCTAACCCTGGCATGAAGGTGTCAGTAATAAACGTAGAAACGAATACAGTTATCGATGAAGTAAGTGTAGGATTTGGACCTGCTGGCATAGCAATAACACCGGATAATTCAACAGTCTACGTTAGCAATCTGGATACCGTTAACGATGTATTCGGTGGGTTGGGTGCGCTTAGTGACGCTGGTAACACAGTATCAGTAATAGATGCAGGGACAAACAAGGTTATTACTACAATTACAGTTGGAAATAGACCATTTGGAATCGAAGTAACACATGATGGAACTAAGGCTTATGTAGCTAATTATTTAAGCGGAACAGTGTCAGCAATAAACGTATTCACGAACTCGGTTATTGCCACAATACCTATTATTAAACCTGAAAATGAACTCTTAGCTGGCGGATTAAAAATCAAATAACTTTTTTGCAGGGGGTTTTTCTCCGCTTGAAGGCTTTAAAGCGTATTAATATGTATATGAGAGTCAAATTGTTATACCATTTCCAGTTATTAAGTGTTCATATCGGTATCGGTAGGAGCACCATCCCTTCGGCAAGCTCAGGACAGGCTTGGTGCGATTAAATCGCGGCTAGAAGCCGCTCCTACGACTTGTTTTTCATTTGTTTTATGAACACTTTTCTATTTGAAATAGTATTAGATAATAGGGAGGAGGGAGAAGCTATGAAATCAAATTTGTTAAACATCAGCTATAAGAAGCTTTACATTTTAGTTTTTTTGGTCACTATCTTATGGCCTCTTATCTTTGGGCTAGGTTGTAGTGGAGGTGGCGGAAGCGGGACGAAAGGGTCATCACCTCCTACACCAACGCCACCTAGCACCTCGAGTAATCGTAAGATATTCGTTGCCAATGTTTTCGGAAACAGAATCTCTGTTTTTGACGCTGACGACAGTGGAAATGTTGCTCCAATAAGGAGCATCGGGTCAAATACAGAGCTTTTTAGACCATCTGCAATATTTGTAGATACAGAAAATAATGAGATATTTGTAACTAACATTGAAAATGACACAATCACAGTCTATGGGAGAACGGATGCAGGGGATGTTTCTCCTTTAAGAACTATAGAGGGACCAAATACAGGGCTTTTTGGACCAGTGCGAATATTTGTTGACACAAAAAATGATGAGATATTTGTCATAAATTTGGTCTTTGATGAGAACGTCGATCCAATTGAAGTTTTTAGTTCAATCACAGTATATGGAAGGACAGATGAAGGGAATGTTCCTCCTATAAGAACTATAGAAGGTCCAAATACTGGCTTTGTTGTACCGGCTGGAATATATGTAGATACGAAAAATGATGAGCTATTTATAGCTAACCAAGTTGGTAATACTGGGGTTCTAGTATATCGAAGAACGGATAATGGAGATGTCCCTCCTCAAAGAATCATAAACATATCAGAGCTAACCGATGAAGGCATATCTTTTTTCCCAAGATCGCTATATGTAGATGTAGAAAATGACGAGATATTTGTTGGTCTTTCAGCTATCTTTTCCCCAGTGTTCCCACCACCATCCAATATAGAGCCAATTTTGGAAAATAGAATAAATGTATATCGCAGAACACAGGAGGGAGATGTTGGCCCTTTAAGAACCATAGAAGGACCTAATACTGGGCTTAATGACCCAGAGGGAATATCCGTAGATACAAAAAACAATGAGATATTTGTATCTAACTTTTTCAATAATACGGTCACAGTGTATGGTAGAACAGATACAGGAAACGTCCATCCCATAAGAACTTTATCTATAATTGACTCAAACAGCGCAGGCTTTCTCCTTACCGCGGGAATGCTAACAAATTTATTCTTAGACACAGAGAATAACGAGCTATTCGTGACGAATCTGAATAACACAATCCCAGTTTATAGAAAAACAGATGAGGGAGAAGCTCTTCCCCTAAGAATCATAGGAGCAAATACAGGTCTTTTAAATCCGAAGTGGATATTCGTAGATACAGAGAATAACGAAATATTTGTGAGTCAATTTTCTAGCCGCCTGATCACAACGTATGGATTAACAGATGAAGGTAATGTCGCACCTTTAAGAACTATATCTCAGGGAGGAGCAAACCAGAGCGGAATCTTTGTGGATACAGAACGTGATGAGATATTGGTAAACATATTTAGTCTACCTTTTGCAATCACAACGTTAAGGAGAACCGATAAAGGCAATGTTACTCCCTTAAGAAGCATTGGGGGCATCAACACAAGGCTTTTTGAAATAGAAGGATTATTTGTAGATAAAGAAAACGATGAGATATTTGTAACTAATGGAGATGATATTAATATCCCAGGAGAGATTACAGTATATGGAAGGACGGATTCGGGTGACGTTCTACCCTTAAGAATTATATCCGGGCAAAATACAGGACTTTTACGCCCGCTTGGAATATTCGTAGATGCAAAAAATGATGAAATATTTGTAACTAACCCTTTTGACGACAAAATTATAATATATGGTAGAACGGACAACGGAAATGTTACGCCTATAAGAACTATAGAAGGACCAAATACTAGACTTTTTGCGCCATTAGGCATCTTTGTGGATGCAGATAATGACGAGATATTCGTGGCTAACGCTGCTGATAGAATCACAGTATATAGGAGAACAGACAAAGGCAATAAAACTCCTTTAAGAACTATAGAAGGGCCGGATACTAAGCTTGCTATACCATGGGGGATATTCGTAGCGGAGTCACCTTAGTAAATACATCAACTGATAAAGTTATTAAAACAATTACTTTAACCCTTAGCCTTCGGTTTAAGCTTGAAAAACAATGGATTACTTTCTATGTGGTCTGGAAGAGATTGTTATGGAACGAATTCTCTCACCTATCATTGCGAGGGACAGAGTCCCGAAGCAATCTCAAAAACGATCAAGGGATTCCTTCGCGGAGTTTACACTGAGTGAAACGAATGTGCTCGCAATGGCAATTATACAAGGCTACGCTAATTATAATTATCGTCTGATTATAACTCTTATAGCTTTATTAGCATTAGTAGCCTCTTGTGTAACGGTAAAAGAAGCAGACATTAAAATTAAGGATGAAGAAGCAGTCCATTTAATCAAGGAAGGCGCAAAGCTATATGATAAGGAAAAATATGAAGAAGCCTTAGAGAAGTTCTCTGAAGCCGAAAGACAGGCCGGCTTACCGGAGGATAAAATAAGAATCGCAGATATATTATCCAAAGGTGGCTTCGCACTTCTTGAGAAGAAACTTTTCAAAACAGCACTTTCATATTATGAACGCTCCTTAGAAATAAATAGAACTTTAGATAATAAACCTGGGCTGGTTAATAACTATAGCTACATAGGAAAGATATATACCGATCTTGGAAAATACGAAGAGGGAATTGAATATTTTGAGAGGGCCTTGAAGATACAGGAAGAATTAAATGATAAAACTGGAATAGCACACAACTTAAATAACGTCGCTAATCTCTATAGCTATCTGGGTAACTATCAGGAATCAATAAGCCTTTTAAACCAGGCTCTTGGCATCACTGAGGAGATTAAGGATTCAACGCAAACAGCAAAGACACTGATAAACCTAGGCACCATTTATTTTCGTCTAAGGAACTATCAAAAGTCCATCGAACGCTTAGACCGTGCCTTTAAGATCGCCGACGAGGAAAAAGAAGAGAATCTAAAAGCCTATGCCCTTAATATAATAGGGGTCGTCTATAGAGAGCAAGGCAACTATGAAAAGGCCTTGGACAATTACCAGAGGGCACTAAAAATCAATAAAAAGCTAGATCTTAAGGCCGCGATTGCTACCAACCTAAGCATAATAGGAGAGCTGCATAAAGAGTTGGGGCGTTACGATGCTGCCCTAGAGTATCTCGAAGAGTCACTCCGTATGACTGAGGAACTCAAGGACCGACTAATGACCGCAATTGATATGAGTTATATCGGGGAAGTAAGACTTAAACAGGGAAATTACGGAGAAGCCCTTAGACTTTATGACGAATCTTTAAGAACATTTGAGGAACTAGGCGCTAAAGATAGAATAGCAAGGAGCTTCAACCATATCGGCTATGTAGAAGGGGAAATAAAAGATTATGATATTGCAATTAGGAACTTTGATAAGGCCATAGCAATATATAGAGATCTGGGAGATAGAGAGTGGATTCGTGTTGCTCTCTTTGGGAAAGGATTGTATTCGGAGCAAAAGGGCGACCTTGCTGCCGCCGAAAAAAACTACAAAGAAGCCGTGGATGTTTTTGAGTCAATAAGACAGGATGTTGTAGGAGGAGAAGAGGGTCAACAGATATTCAGTGATGTAAACGTAAAGATTTATGAAAAGCTTGTGTCACTCCTTATAAGACTAGGAAAGACGGAGGAGGCTCTTGAGTACATCCAGAGGAGCAGGTCAAAATCCCTGCGGGATAACCTACTAAAGAGTGGTATAAGTTCCTTCGATGATAATATTCGGGGGCAGTTAAAAAGATATGACGAACTTTCAAAAAGAGAGGCCTCTATATCCTATGAGCTTACTAAGGAAAAATCAAAATCGTCACCGAATCCAGGGAAGATAGATAACCTGTTAAAAACCCTCGCAAAAACAAGAGAAGAGTTTAATCAGATAATCTCACTTCTAAAAAAAGAGTATCCTATAATCTACGGTTTACTTGGAATATCCCCACAGAATTTATCCAGCCTGAGAGAAGAAGGGAAACTTCCTACGAACTTTTCCATCTTGCAGTATTTCATTACAGAAGATGACGCTTACATATTTACTGTCGGACAATCAAGTCTAACAGTTAAAAGTGTCTCCATAAAAAAAGAAGTGCTGAATGCAATGGTATCTGATTTTAGAGAATTGATCTTTAAGAGCACCTATCTTGGAGCAGATAAGCTAAAACTAAGTATTGATGATATCGCTAAAAATAAAAAAGACTTAGATGAACTTTCAATAAGCTTATACAACTATCTTGTTAAGCCAGTCAAAGGAGATATAGAAGATGCGGAAATAGTTGGGATTATTCCCTTTGGCATACTTAACTACCTCCCCTTTCAGGCTTTATCCGAGCAAAAGGCAGATGGTGGATTAGAATCCTTTTTGGAACAAAAGAATCTGGTTTACCTAACAAGTATTAATCAACTAGACGTAGCATTAAGAAACGGAAAACCAAAAAGTTTTGAAAACGCAATTGCTTTTGGCAATCCAGACCTTAAGGATCCGAAACTAGAACTTCCGTATTCTAAAAAAGAGGTACTAGCTATAAAAGCTATATTCACAAATACCCTTGTATTTTTGGACGATGAAGCCACAAAAGAGAATTTTAAAAAAAATTGGGGCAAATACCAGAGAGTTCATTTGTCTGCCCACGTGGTTTTTAATGAGGAAGGGCAATTTATTTTACTGGCGCCATCTGATACAGGCAAACTTTCAACGACTGATATAACGGAGCTAAAGCCAATAGAAACAATAGATTCTGTTGTACTCTCAGCGTGTAGCACTGCTATAGATCCCTTTCAAAAAAATCCAGCAGGCACCCAGCTTGCTACCTTGGCATTTGCTTTTGCGTGGGTAGAAGTGCCGTCTGTTATTGCGACGCTCTGGGACATAAGCGATCAGGGCACCGCTAATCTAATGAGAGCTTTTTATAAAAACCTTAAGGATGGGAAAAAACTATATACGGCATTTCGTGAAGCTCAGATTGATATGATTAAGGGAGGTGACAAATACTCTCACCCCTATTATTGGGCTCCTTTCGTACTGTTTGGCAGCTGGCAGTAGTTACATGAGAATCCCTGGTAGATGTTGCGATTGTTTATATATTAAGTGATCAGAGCTTAACTCATCTATCCTTGCTATAACCTCGTTCCAACTGCATGAGTGCTATCCCTTACCCAAGCAAATGAAAAACCAGCCCTGAAAGAAGCTTTGGATAGAAATAAGTCGTCTTGTGAGGCATCTTTTCTCCTGAAAGAGCAACTTCATATAAATCCTTCGCTCTAAGCGGGGGAAGTATGAACCCAATTTTATAATCTCCA
>JAHFBK010000206.1 GCA_023250035.1 Candidatus Dadabacteria bacterium | reverse complement strand
GAAATTCTCCTTTTTTTACCTTTAAATCTATTCCCCGTAAAGCCTGAATATTTCCAAAGGATTTCGTTACACCCTCGGCAACAATATCTAATTCGCTACTGTCCACCTAAATTGTGTCCCTGAATATCAAAACTCTGAGATTCTGGGAAAAAATACCTTAAAAGGTATTTAGTGGCAATTTCTATAGCGTAAAAAGTTAAGTCAACTCAGATCAAGCCCCTTTAAGCACATTAGAAAATAAAGATCCAAAGTCTCTCTCAGACTTTATATTATCCAAGATGTGAACATGGACATGACTTGGCACTTCTATTGTTTTTTTATCACTAGATAAATTCTTGTTCCAATATTGTATAAATCCAACATGAGACCAGAGAGCAGCTTACAAGCTTTCGCTTTTTCTGCCTGATATATCTCAGAGAATCCTTCTATATCGATGAACAATGACCACTGTTTCATGATAATTACTCCTCGTGAATATTGTAATCTTAAAGGAAGAGAAAGTAATCTGTTTTAAAAGGCTTTTCAACGGTTTTTCCCTTCGTCAGCCGTGTGCTCTTGTGGAATTCTCCATACCCATCCTACTGATTTCATTACGGATTAGTTCACTCAACTCGCTAGGAGCATAAGAGTGTTTAGCTGGAATCCGTAAGAAAGGCAGACCTGCTGAATGAAGGATCTCATTGAGAACAGTGTCACGGTCTTGGCGGTGACCCATGTTATGGGAGGAATCATCTAATTCAATAACTAAAACGGGAGATACTGTCTCGCGGTTACACAGCACAAAATCTACATGTTTTGACAAAATTCGGTTCAAATAAGTCTGTCGGTTCTTTGTACCTTTCGGCAGCCAGATCAAGTCTGCCAGCCTCACTTTTGCAAAGACTTGTATATCATCACCAGTAACCCTCTTGAGAACTTCATAGAATGAACGCTCCGCCGGAGTTAGCAAATATTCTTTCTTCCGATAAGGAAGATTGTCGAGTTTTGCCGTTCGCTTCTTAAGTAATATATTGACTAAAGTTACAACTCCAACCAACACTACGAGAAAAATAATTAACGATATTAGATTCCCCATCACCTTTCTCCATCTACATAATGTGCCTTGTACAATTATCTCACCAAGAATGATTTCTTGTCAACATGCCTTAGATAACGAGGTGTTCATGAATAAGCATCCGTCATAGACTTTTTCTTCTATTAAGATGCTTTGTTTCCTAGTATTGGTAGTTAACGATAAGTCAGTCAATCCACTTCATAACTTTTCTTCTGGAGGAACAATCTTTTCCAGTGCAGCAATCAGGAGAGGTAAATCCTGTGTTAAGATCTGCCAGAGAATGTCAAAGTCAACCGCATCGTAGCCATGAATCAGGCGGTTGCGTAGACTCACGATCTGCGACCACGGGATTTCAGGATACCGAGAACGCTCTTTTATAAGAACTTGATTTGCTGCCTCGCCAATGATTTCCAGCAGACGCACTAGTGCAAGATTGAGAAGACGGTCGTTGTCAATATCTACTCTGGATTTGCCCTGTGTTAACGAAACCACTTCACGGGCATGGTCCAACATATGACGCAGGCGAACTGTAGTTTTATTCCTTGACATAAAATACTTCTGCTTCCGCTAAGACTTCGTTACGGAAATATGGACTAAGAAAATTTGGTGTGTTTAAATCCACTTTTCTGCCAAGCATATCAGAAAGCTCAGCCTCCATAGAGAAGAACGCAAGCCCTGGCACATTCTCTGGCTCGAACTCCACTAAAACATCTATATCGCTGTTGAGATGGAAGTCTTTACGCAAGACAGACCCGAATAGCGCAAATTTGTGAATGTGATTTCGTTGACAGAATTCAACTACTTTTTCACGAGGAATATCAATGTGTACTTTATTTTGTCTTTTTTTCATCTTTTCTGCCGAGCTATCTTAATGTTTCCACTTACAAATCTCGCCAAGCTTCATCTTCCTCTGGTTTTAGCCAATCCTTTTTAAGAGTTGATTCACTAGCCACGGCAGTTTCCATTCTATCCTCTATGACTTTTGTTTTTAAAAAGCGAATGAAGTCCAATATTTCTTCGAGCAAGGGATCTGGAACCTGCTCAATTTCATCTAAAATCAATTCCTTTTTGTTCATATTATAATTTTACCCTAATTAGGAATTAATCTCAGCAATTTCCAATGGTGACCTCATACTCTCTATTCTTAGACAGCGGGAAATTCTTCGAGATAAAGTTCAGTGGCTTCCTTCAAATTCGTGATAGCTTCCTCAATAGTGTATCCTTGACTAATCGTACCTACTTCGTGGCATTCAGCAACGTATAAGTCTGCTTCTTTATAGATAACCGCAGTAAAAGTTCGCACAGACATATCAATACCTCCTGTAGTTACTATACCCAGCAATGCGTCAGGCTTTCAAGCAGCGTGATAAACATCCCGCTCATCTAGTTGTGCAACCAAGAAGCTCGTATCTACTAGGACCCTAACGCTCATAGACCCGTTTTTTATCCTTCACCGCATCGCCACCCAGACGGACTAATCCGGTGAGCTTATCTAAAGAAGACGCATTAACCCCCTTGAGCATCAGTCGCCTGATCGGAATAGGATGAAGAACTAAATCCCCTCCGCGTACCTCTACTTCCAAAAGATCGCCAGCCTGAAGACCGAGCTTTTCCCGAAGGACCTTAGGAATAATCACAGCTCCGTCCGTCCGAAGGGCAACAATCAAGGGGCTTTCCCGCTTAACAATCCGTGCCATAATTACCTCCCTAACAAGAATATAAGCATCTTCTTATCTTTTCAAAACAACAACCGGAAAAAATATGATCTCCGGAGATAGCTGTCAAGCTAAAAATAGCCTAACCTAAAACCTAATCATAGGATTTCAACTTAACTCGTTTTCTAATCGTTTAGTAAGAAAGCTGAATGTCAAAATCTTGCTATATTGCTTGCTTTTTATCAAAAAACCTTTTCAATGTCCAATCCCCGCCGCCTGCAATCGCGATAAAAATGAATGCTAACATGTACAGAAAAGCCTTTTCAAAATTTACAAACGGATCACCTTTTATGTTTAAGTGAAAAACAAACGCTGCTACAAACATATTTATAGCAACTATGAGCGCCGAAAC
>JAHFBK010000094.1:7812-9159 GCA_023250035.1 Candidatus Dadabacteria bacterium | reverse complement strand
AGGGTCTCATCGAAGGGACTTGTTGCCTACCCATGGTGTAATAAAACCTAGCAATATCGGGTCACGAGCAAGCCTGTCCTGAGCTTAGTCCCGATTTAATCGGGGAAGGAACTCGTGACCTGCCCATTGATAAGCGAGGCAGGGTTTTCCCCAGCCTTCTAATGTGGGACTGGAAAGTCCCGCCTAGCGAAAAGAAAAGAGCGACGTGCGAAAGGAGGTGTTTTCCAACACGTTAAAGCCGGACTTTCCAGTCTGTGGTGTTCACAAGAATATTCCACTTATTGCTGAATACTAATCTTGCCCAGAAATAATACTTGATTTTCACCGCTAATCTGATAAAAGTAATAGAACTGAGGGATAGCTTAGAGGGGTAGTTAGTTGTCAGCCCCAAAAATCGCTTATTGCCTTATACATCAACAACACTTCCTGCCAAAGAGGAGTTTTCTAGTAATTTTTAAAGCTTCCAAGGATAGTTTAGAAGGGTGTATTTTACACCTTGTGCTTTTAGCGGGAGGCCATCATGCCCCCTAATATTGTAGAAAGTCAAAATGGGTTGTCTCTATAAAAGTAAACTAAAAGGAGAATAGAAATATGAAAAAGGGATTATTTCTTAACATCGCCCTAATGCTCCTGTCATCCATGGTAAGTATAAAGGAAGCCAATGCACAGGTTTTTTCATTCAGCATTCCGTTAAAGGAGCCTGCCTTAACAAGTGCGAGTGGCGTTGCGGTTGATGGGAATGGCAATATTTACGTTAGTCTTAGCACCGCCCACCAGGTTCTCAAATTAGGCCCTGCTGGAGATGAGATCTTGCGTTTCGGCACATTTGGAGCGGCGGATGGTGAATTTAATCTTCCACAAGGAGTAGCAGTGGACAGTGAAGGGAACATCTACGTCGCAGACGTGATTAACCATCGCATCCAGAAGTTTGATTCAAACGGGAATTTCTTACTTAAGTTAGGCACCAATGGCGATGGCGATGGTCAGTTTAGTCTTCCATTCGGCGTAGCAGTGGATAGTGGAGGGAGCATCTATGTCGCAGACACTGGCAATGATCGAATACAGAAGTTTGATTCGAGTGGAAAATTCCTACTCAAGTTTGGGACTAACGGCTCTAAAAAAGGTGAGTTTGATACCCCTTCAGGCATAGCACTGGATAGCGATGGAAACATCTACGTTGTAGACACGAGGAACAATCGCATCCAGAAGTTTAATCCGGGGGGGAATTTCAAATCTCAGCTTGGCTCAAGTAGCAGGTTTAATTTTCCATCAGGCGTAGCTCTGGATAAAGCAGGGAACATTTACGTTGCCGACGCACTCAATAACCTTATCCAGAAGTTTAATCCA
>JAHFBK010000094.1:0-7712 GCA_023250035.1 Candidatus Dadabacteria bacterium | reverse complement strand
TTTCAAATCTCAGCTTGGCTCAAGTAGCAGGTTTAATTTTCCATCAGGCGTAGCTCTGGATAAAGCAGGGAACATTTACGTTGCCGACGCACTCAATAACCTTATCCAGAAGTTTAATCCAGGTGGGATTTTCAAATTTAAGTTCGGCACCGAGGGCACCGGTGACGGTCAGTTTAAAGAACCGCTAGGCGTAGCAGTGGACAGCACTGGAAACATATATGTTGCAGACACAAAGAATAACCGCATCCAGAAGTTTAATCCAAGTGGGAATCTTCTAGCTAAGTTCGGCACCCTTGGCACTGGCGATGGTGAGTTTAATTCCCCCTTAGGCGTAGCAGTAGACAGCGGAGGGAGCGTTTACGTTTCGGACTCTGGCAACAGTCGCATAGAGAAGTTCGATTCAAGTGGGAATTTCCTTCTTAGTTTCGGTACTGAAGGTACAGAAAATAACCAGTTTAATGAACCAAGAGGCGTGGCGGTGGATAGCATCGGGAACATCTATGTGGCAGACACGAGGAATAATCGCATCAAGAAGTTCGATTCAATCGGTAATTTCATCTTTATGTTTGGCTTAACCGGCTCTGGAAACGGCAGGTTTCGTCTTCCATCAAGCGTAGCAGTAGGCAGCAATGGTAACATCTACGTTTCAGATGTATTCAATCATCGCATCCAGGTTTTTCTTCCAGACACAGACGGTGACGGAGTGCTTGATCCAAACGACAACTGCCCTATGAATCACAACCCAGATCAGGCTGATGCTGATAACGATGGTATAGGAGACGCATGTGAACCTAAGGTCACCTGCCAGGAACTTACCGCTACCATAGTTGGTACAGCGGAGAATGACACCATTAGCGGTACATCAGAGCCGGATGTTATCCACGGCTTAGGCGGGGATGATACCATAAAAGGCATTGATGGAGATGACGCAATCTGCGGTGGTGATGGCAACGACAAGCTTTTTGGAGATAACGGCAACGATAAGCTTGATGGTGGGAATGGTATGGATGAATGCGCTGGAGGCTCCGGTGAGGATACCACCGTAGAATGCGAGATAGATAAGCCTTAGCCTCACAAAACCGATGGGCTGGTTTCGTTGTGGGCCCTTCCCCGATTTAATCGGGAGTGCCTTATTTCCATACTCCTTTATTCGAGGTTGGAAAACCTCGGCTATCGTTTTGTATTTGTTTGAATATAAACCCTCGATAGCTGCGACTTTCCAGTCGCTGATTTATAGAGAAATCCAACGTGCCTAGAAGTCGCTCCTACAATAGGATAGACTTATATGGTTATGATTTCAAATGCTCGTATTTTTAAATAAATCCTTAATGAGAAACTACAAGCTTGACAATTGAGTAGAAAAGTTGTGTAATAACAACGAGGACAAATGATACATATACAATATCTTATATCAACTAAAGAAAAGGAGATCTTTTGGATAAAGCCACTATGGTGTCCGCTAGCTCGCCCTTTTTGTATTTCCAGGTGGAACCAAAAGCAGGGCATAAATGTTTGTCCCTGTTACAGTGGTGTAAGAAGAGAGACTTGTGGACCGATGTACGTTTGGTGTAAATACGATGAGTTGCCCAATTCAACTACGAAGACATATACATATAATTTTAAACTTTCTGTCGGTGAACACGATCAGGAATCTAGCCTAAACATGGGAACGTTGATTCCAGATAACTGCCCTAGGTGTATACAGTATCTAGGAGATATATGCATAACTAATGGAGAGTTTCGAACCCCGTGTGATGACTTTAAGGACACTATAACCTGGCTTCAGACCGCCTCTTTATTCAGGAACGAAGAAGACAGTTGAGGATTCGATAATCCAGTATGGATTGAAGAAGCTGGCCAGTCTCCAGCATTCTTTCTTATTTATAAAAGGTAAGCGATAAATTTTTTGATTCACATTTTAGGATTTATTGCGTACTAAGACTGTAAGCGGGTTTATATATCTCGGGATTTTAGATTAAGTAAGAGGAATAAAAGTTTAAAAAATATAGAATAAATAAATTGGAGGAAATATATGGCGCGTATTAAATATATTGAAGATAACGAAGTCAAAGACCCAAAGGTAAAAGAGGCTTATGATCGGATGATAAAGAAAAGGGGTAAGGTTACCCATATCTATAAAGCATTAGCATATAAGCCATCCATAATATCAAGCATCGGACCCTTTGTTGCCGCTGTTCAGGAGCCAGACGAACTTGATCCTAAGCTTAAGGAGAGGTTAATACTAAAGGTCTCAAAGATTAACCGCTCGGCATACTGCTATCACGCCCATCAACAAATAAGCAAGAAAATGGGTTTTACTGAAAATGAAATTCTTGAGGTTGATAACCCTGGGAGTGCGAATATTCCAGAGGCTGAAAAGGTCGCTCTAACATACGCAGAAACTATGACGATTAGTCCGGGAAATATTCCTGACACCCTTTTTGACGAACTTAAAAGACACTTTAGCGACTCCCAGATTGTAGAGCTGACCATGTTGGTAGCTTTGTATAACATGATAAATCGTTTTAACGAGGCTCTGAAGCTGGATCCCGAGGAATACTGAAAAAACTTGGGAACATATTAGTGAAGAACTAATTAAAGCAGGGAATAAGCCTATGAGGCCTTCCTAATAGAATCACCAATGACTCTAGATTCTTGATCTGTTTTTGCTATCTTTGGCACAATCTTGAAAACTCTAACCTGATATTTCTGGCCTTTTTGACATATAATTAATATAGAAGGAGATAAAAAAGTGACTGTAAAGGGGTTGCTGATACTTTTTACAATATTTGCTTTATCTTCCAATCTGAAGTTTACGGTAATCTCACAGGGACTTACGAATAAGATGCTATCATTTAATAATTTGGTTGTTAAAAACCAAGAGGAGCTAAAATGGGTCTGGGATTCATTAGGGATTGTTGATGAAGTTCCCACCATTGATTTCAAAAAGGAATTGGTGATTGTTATAGTGCCAAGAGGAAGAACAGAAAGTGCTGTAGAGGTCTCAACGCTTGAACAAAAAACGAATACTGTTGAGGTCAGATACTTAGTAAGACCTATGTTAACAGATTCGAAGACATACAGCGGGCTAAATTCTCCATACCTAATTGCCAAGCTATTTCTAGCCGATCCACAGAACTTAAATGTGAAATTTATTGAGGATCTTCCGAAGCCTCCAATTCCAGAAGGTACCTCAATTGGTCGACTTCCAGTTGATGCAAGTGTGCTTAAGCAATATAGTAACAATAATATATCTCAATATTTTCCACTCGATAGAGGAAACGTCTGGACATACAGGGTTGAATCCAAGGGAAAGACACATGATGAAACCTACTCAATTCTTTCTGTATCACAAGATGGATGGTCTATCTTTGACAACTTCTTCGGACAAAAAACCATTGCTTTAAGAATAGATCCTTTTGGTACTATCTTTATTACGTTTGACAAAGGGACAAGGACTTTTTATAACCTAGATATACAACACAGTTACAAACATTCTGAGTTCGTAACCCTAGCGGGCAAATTTGACGACCTTATGGTTGTGACTGTTCCAGATGGAGATAAATTCTGGTTCAAGGATGTTTATGCAAAAGGGGTAGGGCTCATTTATCATGAACATAAGTCGCAAAAAGGATTGGTCAAATACACTTTAATTAATGCTGAGGTAAGAGGGAAGAAATATCCTTAAATCAAGAATCCTTATCAATCTTTGTGAATCTGCAAACTAGCCAGCAGTAATCCCTTAGTTTCGGCATTAAACTTATATCATCATTAATATCATTGTAATTAAGCCTCATATTGAAGACCATCTTCGTAACCCATGCCAGCTTATACTTGGTAGAATCGAGGTCAGACTTTTATCAAAGAGATAGAGGATCGTGATTTATGGTACAATCCACTGAAACCATTCATGTATTATTTATGATCAAAATACCCATCGAATTTCAAATTATACCTTTGTTTATCCTTGTAAACTAGTGAAAAACGTTGACAATCAGTGAACCATGACTTAAATTATTATTGTTTAGTTTTTGTTTGTGAAAGAGGAGGCGTAGAAATGTCTACATCATTAAAGACCGCATTTTTATTAGTAATTCTAACTCTAGTATTTGTCTATATTGGAAGGCTGATTGGTGGAACGGCCGGGATGACTATAGCTTTTATTATAGCCCTTGTTATGAACCTTGTATCCTACTGGTTCTCTGATAAGATCGTGCTTGCTATGTACCGCGCAAGGGAAGTTACGCCTGAAGAGGCTCCCAAGCTTCATGATATGGTAAGAAACGTAGCGATGCAGGCTCAGATCCCGATGCCAAGGGTTTATATAATACCAACACAGGCACCAAATGCCTTTGCTACAGGAAGAAACCCTGAACACGCTGCTGTAGCTGTCACCGAAGGCATTCTTAGACTACTTGAACCTCAGGAGCTCGAGGGTGTATTAGCCCACGAGATTAGCCATGTCAAAAATAGGGATATCCTTATCGGCTCAATAGCAGCCACGCTTGCAGGCGCTATAGGTTATCTGGCTCATATGGCCCAGTTCGCACTTATTTTTGGAGGGTATGGAAGAAGCAGTGACGATGAAGGACGTGGCAGTTTGATAGGTTCTCTTGCTATGATAATATTGGCGCCAATAATTGCCCTAATTATTCAGCTTGCCATATCACGTGCGAGAGAGTATAAAGCCGATGAAACCGGTGCTCATATAACTAGAAGACCTCTTGAACTGGCGAGTGCTCTTAAAAAGATAAGCTACGGCACGGAAAGAATTCCGCTTGATGCAAACCCTGGCACAGCACATCTATTTATAATGAATCCTCTTCGTGGCGGTATGGCTGGACTTTTCAGCACACATCCCCCAGTAGAAGAAAGAATAGAAAGACTTGAAAAGCTTTCAAGAGAGATTATCTAAAATAATTTAGGGGCGACCGGCCGGTCGCCCATACCACATTATCTAAAAACTCACTACCTTATTCGATTCCCTTATAGATTTAGCTAGATCAACCATGCTTACCCATTCTACCCCTTCAACAACCATACCTTCCGTGATGCCTCTAGTCTGAGCACACTGAGTGCAAAGCCTTATTCGTGCTCCAAGCCCAAGAAGCTCTTTTATCTTTGCCCCTGTATTTTGGCCAGCAATTTCATCAGGCGTGGTTTGTCCTTTCAGTGCACAGAAGGCACCGTCATTCAGGAGAAAGACCTCTGCCTTCATGTCAGCACCTATAAGGGCGCCTGACAATCTAAAACCATTCCAAGCCCTCATGCTGCTTGGGGCCTCATTTATAATGACAACAGCCCTTTCCATGTGAATTCCTCCCTAACGGTTATTCGGGTTGCTAAGTTAGCTATGATACAAACGAATATCCCTATCTTTGAGATATTTTATTGTTATACGGTGTCAATTGCAATAACTATAGGTCAATAATTATGGCATTTCGTACATTTATTCTTAAGTCTCTGCAATAAAAACTCATTTCTGTAATTAAAGGTTAGACTAACTATTTTAAATCGTAATGCGGTACACTTTGATAGAAAAGTGGTTTGCGTATCAAATAAAATGGTTGTACTATAATGTTAATTTATCGAAACTACAGCAGAGTAGCCCGTTTATCATAAATAGGCTCCTAGAGAATATATCGTGGTAAAGACATCCATACCGATAACGAGGAAACTCCTAGGTGACCTTTTACTCGAGGCTGGTGTAATTACAGAAGACCAACTACGGGAAGCTCACGAGCGTCAGTGGTCACAAGGTGGAAGAATATTAAGTTTACTGGTCGAACTTGGATTTATCTCTGAGACTAAACTCAAGGATTTTCTTACAAAGAAGCTTAAGCTACCGTTACTTAATCCACTGACCCCTCAAATTGAAGAGGATACATTAAAATTAATTCCGGCTGAAACTGCTTACAAACTTAAGGTAATACCTGTAAGGGTAGAAAAGAATTTAGGAAGAAAGATATTAATCCTTGCAACCTCCGACCCTGATATAGAGATAGCTGATGCTGTTTCATTTATCACCGGTTTAGATGTTAAGTTAGGGTTCGCTTCTGAAACGGATATTGAAACAGCATTAAAGCAGTACTATAGTATTGAAAAGGGTATCTCAGATGATAAGAGGCCTAATAAGATAAGTGAGAAAGTAACTTATTATACACCCCTAGAGGAATTTGAGAAATCCCAGCAGCAACTAATCAATTCGCTAAATGCTTTATTGGAAGATTCTAAAAAGTCAGTTGGCAATTTCGGACTACCATCATGGTGTAATAGCTATACCCTACCTCATGACTTTGAGCTTGGAGGCGATATACAAAACCTCGAAAAAGAAATAAATAGTATCAAAGATAAAATAAGTAAACATAAGGACTTAATTTCGCGGTCAGAAAAAAGCAAGATTTTATTCGCTGGCTCAGGTAAGGAAATAGAAGATCAAGTTAAGGAAATATTAGAAGATATGGGATTTGTTTTAATGGAAGGATTACAAGATGGGGAGGGTTCGATATTCAAATATAACGACAGAACAGCCGTTATTACAGTTAAAGGTGTGCCAGGGAGTGCAATTGAAAAACACGCAATACAGTTAGAAAAGAGCATTATTGAATACTACTCGTCTCATGAAGTTATGCCTAAGGGTATTTTGGTTGTTAACGTTTATAAAGACACCCCACTTAATGATCGAAAAGAGTCTCCCTTTCCAAGTCATTTGATAAGCTACTCTGAAAAAAGGGATCACTGTCTAATAACTGGCCTACAATTATTAGGTTTATATTTAGATTGCAAAGATAATCCAGATAAGAAGGCTCAGGTGATCGCCAGTATATTTTCTACTAGTGGGGTCTTTGGTTATTATCAAGACTGGAGAGGTTTTTTAAAATTAGAGGAAAGTGTCAGATAAAAGATTGCTAGAAATATTAATATTGTATTTAACCTAAACTGGATAGTCATATTAGTTACTGTTTCCTCTTGACATCACTTCTATGTTGATTAATTTTTAACTTAAGTTTTTGTAATACTATTTTTCGGATATGATTCAGGTTCAAAATCTTACAAAACGCTATGGCAATTTAGTTGCTATAGATAATGTATCCTTCAGCGTTGGTCGGGGGGAGATTCTTGGTTTTCTCGGTCCAAACGGTGCAGGTAAAACCACGACAATGCGGATAATTAGTGGGTATATGACTCCCACTGATGGAACTGTCTGTGTAGGCGATTTTGACGTTTTAGAAGATCCCATAAAAGCAAAAAGGCAAATAGGTTATCTACCGGAGAATCCGCCTTTGTATAATGACATGACTGTTCAGGGTTATCTCGACTTTGTTGCTGATATAAAACACGTGTCAGGTAAAAATAAAAAAGCCAAGATTGACCTTGCTATGGAAAGGTGTGGAATTGCAGATGTGAGAAAACGTCTAATCGGCAATCTTTCCAAAGGGTATAGACAACGCATTGGAATTGCCCAGGCGATCGTTCATGATCCGGCTATTCTAGTGCTTGACGAACCTACGATTGGACTTGACCCAAAGCAGATTATTGAGATTCGGTATCTAATCAAAAGCCTGGCAGGGGATCGTACTGTTATCCTGAGTACTCACCTACTTCCAGAGGTCACCATGACATGCACAAGGGTTGTAATTATAAACGAAGGAAAGATTGTCTTAGAAGAATCCCTTGAGACGCTTTCACAAAGGGTAAATGGTGCTCAGATT
>JAHFBK010000093.1 GCA_023250035.1 Candidatus Dadabacteria bacterium | reverse complement strand
GTGAAGTCGGAAAAGGAAGTAAATTTATAATTACACTTCCTGTGTGAAGAGTTTATTTGAAAAGATATTTATCATTCTATTTTGCATTTATCATATTTTAGTAACTAATACCAAATCCAGTTATGTAGTCGTCGTATCCACTTAAACCTTAGATAAACTCATGAAAGATCCTCAGCCGTCCTAGATATTCAACGGATATTAATCCACTCGTCATTGGCTTTCTGAAGGGCGCCATTTACGACCTGGATAAATACTTTGCATCCTTCAACCGTTCGACAGGCTCACGGCTCAGACCGGTTTGTTCTGGTCGTGTTGTGGTGTGCTTAATCGCTCAGTATGATTTATACACACTAGTCAATTGGTAAAACAATCCATAAATCATTACAGTAAAATGCTTTGTATTTTTCAGATAGATCAAACTTTGATTCGGCTTTCAAATATTAACATAAGGTTAATAGACTCTTAACAATTTCTTAACAATTTAAGGTTTAATTAATGTGCAGGCAGTAAAATATAATGAATAAGGAGGATAAACTATCATGGGTAAAGTGAAAACAAGGCTAAACATAGGAAAGGCTGGCTTAATCATCAGCCTTTTTGTTGTAGCTCTCGCATTTACAGGTAATATCGGCTTTGCCGATGAGGCGACAAAGGTTGACCCAAAGATAGCACCTTATACGAAGGTAAGTGGCATATCGGGAAACATAAACAGCATCGGGTCAGATACGATGAATAACCTCATGACGCTCTGGTGTGAGGGATTTACTAAGTTCTATCCAAATGTGAGATGTCAGATAGAGGGCAAGGGTTCAAGCACCGCGCCGCCGGCCTTGATTTCGGGGACAGCTCAGATTGGTCCCATGTCTCGTCCCATGAAAGGCGAAGAAATAGACGAGTTTGAAAAGAAGTTTGGCTACAAGCCTACTGGCATTCGTACTTCACTTGACTCTCTTGCGGTTTATGTTAATAAGGATAACCCTATAAAGTGTCTTACCATGCAACAAGTAGATGCAATCTTCTCAAAAACAAGGAAGTGCGGTGAAACAGAGGATATAACGACGTGGGGGCAAGTTGGTCTGACAGGTGATTGGGCTAATCGCCCTATAAGCTTATATGGTCGTAATTCTGCTTCAGGAACTTATGGGTTTTTCAAGGAGCACGCCCTTTGTAAAGGTGATTATAAAGACCAGGTCAAAGAACAGCCAGGCTCTGCTTCGGTTGTCCAGGGGGTGAGTGAAGACCGTTTCGGAGTAGGATATAGCGGCATCGGATACCAAACCTCAGGTGTTCGTGCAGTTCCGCTTTCTCCAAAGGAAGGTAAGCCCTGCAAAGCAGCGGATTATCAAAACGTCTTAGATGGCTCATACCCGCTTGGAAGGTATCTTTATGTCTTCATCAACAAAGCTCCTAATAAGCCGCTTGACCCACTAGTTACCCAATTTGTGGAGTTTATTCTAAGTAAGGAGGGGCAGGAGGTTGTGGTTAAAGATGGTTATGACCCAATTCCTGCGAACATAGCTTCAGAAGAGCTTAAGAGGATAGAATCAGCTGAATCTGCAAAACAGTAAGCTTAATTTATTATGACTGCGCTACCAAAGCTAAAGGATAATAAGCGAGCCGCCTTTGATGCTTTTTCACTTAAGCGCAGGCGGCTTGTGGATAAGGCAGCACGTATAGTAATCACTTTAGGTGGTATATCTATCATCCTCAGCATTCTTGCTATACTTGTATTTATCACTCTTGAGGTTTATCCACTTTGGGAAGCCGCAAAGGCAGAGCTTGCTGGCAGATTCGAACTTAATAAACCCCTCGGAATTTCATCACCCCTCGCTAATCTTGCCTCAGTACCTGATTTCCCTATCCTTGGGGTAGGTGTGGATGAGTACAGACAAATAGGATTTGTAATAACTAAGGACGGCTTAGTTGATTTTATATCCCTTAAGGATGGAAACACACTTAAGCAAGTCCCTCTTAAAAAGATAGAAGGGAAGAAGATAACATCGAGTTTAGGCTCGTTAGATAATCAGAAGTACACCTTAGGAACAGATGATGGGTATATTTTACCCGTTGAGATTAATTTTAAAGTGAGCTTCAATGATAATGAAGAAAAAGTAATCGAACCAGAGCTAGTCGAGGGAGAACCGATTAAGGTTGATGCCCTTACTCTCACACATGTTGCTTATAAAGCCCTAGATGACGATACAAAAGGGATCGCTGCAGTCACCTCAGATGGGAGACTCGTTTTTCTTTTGGAGCAGACCACTCGTCCTTTAGTGGAGGGAGAAAAAAAAGAGGTATCCAAATACGATCTCACTCCAGAGCTTAAGGGTAGCATAGTTACGGCTATAGCCCTTGACCAATTTCTCGATAATCTATATGTAGGCACAAAAAGGGGTGAGCTCCATCATTGGGATATAAGGGACAAGGCGAATCCAAAGCTAGTTGAGGTTATTGATGCTACTGAAAATCCAGAGACAGCGATAACTGCCCTTGGATTCATAATAGGAGACCGTTCTCTTATAGTTGGAGATGAGACTGGCAATGTTTCTACCTGGTTTCAGGTTGAAGACAAAACATCACCTATAGGCAGAAGGCTTAAAAAGGCTCATGTCCTTTCTTCACATAATGGTTTAGTAACGGCTGTTGCTTCATCCCCGAGAGACAGGGGTCTCATAAGTGCTGATTCAAAAGGGGGAATTATTCTTAACTACTCAACCTCGGAGCGGAAGCTTCTTGAACTTCAGGGGGAAGGATATCCTATAAAAGCTCTCGCCTTTGCTCCTAAAGCAGACGGAGCAGTTGCGGTTGACGAAAGAGGTACTTTTTATGATTGGAGAATTGAGAACCCCCATCCTGAGATAAATCTAAAGGCCCTTTTTGGAAAGGTTTGGTATGAAGGCTATAGCAAACCGGAATACGTCTGGCAATCAACTGGAGGAACTGATGATTTTGAACCCAAATTCAGCCTTACCCCACTCGCCTATGGAACCTTTAAGGGGACATTCTATGCGCTCCTTTTTGCCATCCCATTAGCTATACTTGGTGCTATTTGCGTCTCTCAGTTTATGCATCCGTCTTTGAAAAACATAATTAAACCTGTAATCGAAATAATGGCCGCGCTTCCAACCGTCGTATTAGGCTTTCTTGCAGGGCTATGGATGGCGCCACTTATTGAGAAAATGGTACCGGCTGTTTTTATGATGCCGTTAGTTCTTACAATTATGACACTTGTAGCTGTCTTTCTTTGGAGATTCCTGCCAAAGTCGGTTCGGGGCAGGTTTAAAGATGGAACTGAATTATTACTACTTATACCTGTATTTATTCTAGGGATTCAGATTTGTCTATGGCTAAATCAACCTGTAGAAAGTCTATTATTAGGAGGCGACTTTAAGGCTTGGTTATTTGATAAATTAGGACTCCAGTATGATCAAAGAAACGCTTTAATTGTAGGGTTTGCTATGGGCTTTGCTGTTATTCCGATTATTTTTACAATTTCAGACGATGCGCTATCTAATGTACCAAAGCACCTAATCTCTGGTTCTTTAGCCCTAGGCGCAACAAGGTGGCAAACTGCGATTAAAGTCGTGCTTCCAACAGCAAGTGCAGGGATATTTTCTGCCATTATGATTGGGTTTGGTCGCGTTGTTGGAGAAACGATGATTGTTCTTATGGCAACAGGGAATACGCCAATTATGGACTGGAGTATATTTAATGGGTTTAGGGCATTGTCAGCGAATATTGCAGTTGAGATTCCTGAAGCACCACATGGCGGAACTCTCTATAGGGTTTTATTCCTTGCCGCACTCCTTCTTTTCCTAGTGACTTTCCTAGTAAATACAGGGGCGGAGATAGTACGGATGCGACTTAGAAAAAAATATGCACAGTTATGAATGTAATAAAAAACAAATTATGTATGATTATCTTTTCTGCTCATATTACCACCTACGCTTCCTCGGATTTAGGAGGGGGGTTATATTTATTCCCCCATCCCGCCCTTCCCCCACGAGTGGGGAAGGAGATTCCATTTGTTAGGGAATAGATGAAAAATTTCTGGAAAAGCGGCGACCCTTTTATATGGGTTACAGGTGGGGCGCTCACATTTAGCCTACTAATGATAGGAGGGCTCCTTTTTCTAATTATGGCAAAGGGGTTGGGTTTCTTCTGGTCCTCTGATATTGCCGAGGTAAAACTAAAGGACGGAAGTAAGCTCCTGGGTCAGATTACAGCCCGTGAAAAAATCCCGCAACCTGGCGCACCTCCTGGAACCCCTAAACGCTATCGAATTCAGCTTCAGATTGGAAACCGGGATATATATGGTTTGGATTTTAGATGGGTTAACGAGGAAGAGATTGCTAAAATAGATTATCCACGTAACGCAGTTCTTCTTGAAAGGCGTGAATGGGGAAATATGTATGGATTTATTAAGGAGATTCGGGAAGGAGAAGTTGTAGTTGCTCAGGAGAATGAAGAGTCCTGGATTGCTCTTAAAGATCTTCTGCCTCGAACACAAGGGATATACAAAACGATAAAAAGGATTGGGAAAAAAGATATAGGAGCTATCAACTATAAAATCGAAGGACTCAGGTTAGATATAAGGAAACTAGAACTTCAAGCTGGGGATCAAACTTCTATGCAAGCTAATATTAAAAGCCTTGAAGATCAGATTGAAGTTCAAAAAAAGCTATATCGAAACAAAGAATCCGAACTTGCCAGTCTATACGAGAAGCTCGCTGAAGATAAGATAATCGTTTCAACTATAGATGGAAGAGAAAAGGAAATGTCCATAGGCGCAATTGTTCGAGCTTATAGGCCAAATGATATGAGCTTGCTTAATAAAGCGCTTCTTTACATTTCAAAGGTTTGGGAATTCGTTTCAGGTGAGCCCAGGGAATCAAACACAGAGGGCGGTATCTTCCCTGCCATTTTTGGAACAGTAATGATGGTGCTGATAATGAGCATCGTTGTTTTGCCTTTTGGGGTTCTTGCAGCGCTTTATCTTAGGGAATATGCAAAGCATGGCTCGCTTTTAAGGATAGTGAGGATCTGCGTTAACAACCTTGCGGGGGTTCCCTCGATTGTATTCGGTATCTTTGGCCTCGGTTTTTTCATATACGCAATTGGAGGGACAATAGATAATATCTTTTATTCTGAGGCGCTTCCAACACCGACCTTCGGCACAGGTGGAATCATCTGGGCATCACTTACGCTTGCCCTTCTCACTGTGCCGGTTGTAATTGTCGCTACTGAGGAAGGGCTTGCAGCAGTTCCGAGGGCAATAAGAGAAGGTTCATTTGCGCTTGGTGCTACGAAATTTGAAACCATTTGGAGAATAGTGATTCCGAGCGCCATGCCAGCGATCCTTACAGGTCTAATCTTAGCTATAGCAAGAGCAACTGGAGAGGTAGCACCCCTTATGATTACAGGGGTTGTAAAACTCGCTCCTGAGCTTCCGATTGACGGCCACTTTCCTTTTATACACCTTGAAAGAAAATTCATGCACCTTGGCTTCCACATCTATGATGTTGGGTTTCAATCTCCAAATGTTGAAGCAGCTAAGCCTATGGTATATGCGACAACTTTACTGCTTATTCTTATTGTTGTATTTTTAAATCTTGCTGCGATAATCATAAGGAACCGTCTTAGGAAAAGATACGCTACATCAGCGTTTTGATCTAAACTCACACTTGTTAAAATCTTTATGATGGAAAAAAAGGAGGGCATTGTGGAATTTCCCTTAGAAAATAAGAAGTTAGGGGAAAATGAAGGGTATGATACTATTATAAAGACTGATGAATTCGAAGAGAAAAGAGTGGGTCAACAAGTAGATATTCCAAACCCGATAGTCAAGATTGAAAATCTCACTCTAAAGTATAGTGGCACACCCGCTTTAATTGATATAAACATGGAAATCCCAAAGAATAAGGCCACCGCTTTTATTGGGCCCTCAGGATGTGGAAAGTCCACACTGATTCGTTGCTTGAATCGTCTAAACGAACTCATTGATGGTGTAACAATAGAAGGTTCAATAAAAATAAGCGATATGGATATATTTGATCCAAAGCTTGATATTACAGAACTGAGAAAAAGGGTCGGTATGGTTTTTCAAAAATCAAATCCTTTTCCAAAATCAATTTATGATAACGTTGCATACGGTCCTAGAATTGCCGGGATTAAAAGTCATTCTGTTTTAGATGAGATAGTGGAAAGGAGTCTTAGAAGTGCTGCGCTTTGGGATGAGGTAAAGGAAAGACTAAATGAAAGTGCAATCGGGTTTTCAGGAGGACAACAGCAGAGGCTTTGCATTGCAAGGGCAATTGCGGTTGAGCCTGAGGCGCTTCTTATGGATGAGCCATGTTCTGCTCTTGACCCTATTGCTACAGGAAAAATCGAGGACCTGATAACAGAGCTTAAGCAGAATTACACAATCGTTATTGTTACTCACAACATGCAACAGGCTTCACGTGTTTCTGATTATACCGCTTTTATGTATTTGGGAAGGTTAATTGAGTACGATATTACCGAAAAAATATTTCTTACACCCTTAAAAAAGCAGACTGAGGATTATGTCTCAGGAAAGTTCGGTTGAGCGTTATTTTTAAATGTAGGATGATGCCTTAGTTTCTTCCCATTAATTAAGTTGATCTGTACCAGGCTATGATTTGTGGGTTTGAGCTGAGGTAATAGTGGAGGAAGTAATAGAGCATTAAAGTGAGATAATGGTTAAGGAAAGAAAGAAAAAAGTTTTGTTTGTTTGTACCCATAATTCTTCTCGTTCTCAAATTGGAGAGGGGTTGGTCAGAGCTTTACACGGTCATCGTTATGAGGCTTATAGCGCTGGAACGAAGCCAACAAGAGTAAACCCTTATGCTATTAGAGTGATGAAAGAGATCGGTATTGACATATCATCGCAAAGTTCTAAGAGTGTTGATGAATTTCTTTATAAGAAATTTGACTATGTTGTTACGGTATGCAATCATGCGAAAGAAGAATGCCCTGTGTTTCCTGGAGCCAGGAAATATTTACATCAGGATTTTGAGGATCCATCCGCCTTTAAAGGA
This sequence comes from Candidatus Dadabacteria bacterium, assembly GCA_023250035.1. Classification (GTDB taxonomy): domain Bacteria; phylum Desulfobacterota_D; class UBA1144; order Nemesobacterales; family CSP1-2; genus CSP1-2. The sequence goes on along the minus strand of JAHFBK010000093.1, from coordinate 2,126 downwards.
TCGGAAGAAGAGGTGCTTGCCACCTTTAGACGAGTAAGGAATGAAATTATGGATTTGGTTAAAGAAACTTTTGATAAAGGAGATGACACCCCTCCCTCTAGTCCCTCCCCTTCGTAAGGGGAGGGTAAGGGTGGGGGTCTGAACCGGGCACCTAGGTAACAGAATAGACCGGGGACATAGGTTACACAATATTACATGTCATGGAGGTGATCTATGGCATGGAAGAAGGTGTTACCTATGGATGAAAGAGCTCGGTTTGTATTGGATGTTGAAAAAGCTGAGATGTCTGTAGCTGAATTATGCCGTCGCTATGGCGTAAGTAGGAAGACGGGATACAAGTGGATAAGGCGCTATAGGGTTGAAGGACTAGGCGGCATAAGAGAGAGGAGTTCTCGGCCTAATAGATGTCCACATAAGACAAACCCAGAGTGGGAGGAGAGAATTATCTTAGAGCGAGTTAAACATTCAAGCTGGGGTCCCAAGAAGATTAGAGAACTACTTCAGAGGAAGGGTTTGGATGGAAGAGTACCTCAGGCAAGTACAATAGGAGATATATTAAGGAGAGCTGGGTTGGTAAGTAAAAGGCGGAGGAGGCTTAGGAAAACCTATTATAGTGGTCCATTGACAGAGTCTAAGTACCCGAATCATGTATGGGCAGTAGATTACAAGGGATGGTTTAAGACAGGGGATGGAGTGCGTTGTGAGCCTTTAACTATAAGTGATCTTTATAGTAGGTATGTACTGGAAGCTAAGGCATTGCCTGATCAGAGCTATGAGGAGGCACGGGGAGTGTTTGAGAGGGTATTTGAGGAGTATGGATTACCGGAGGTAATACGGAGTGATAATGGTGGGCCATTTGCTTCAAGGGGAGCTGGAGGTTTATCAAAGTTAAGTGTATGGTGGGTGTTGTTAGGGATAAAGCCTGAATTTATAGTAAAGGGACATCCTGAGCAGAATGGAGTACATGAGAGGATGCATCTTACATTGAAGAATGAGGCTACAGTTCCAGCGTCAAGGAACTTAATAGGGCAGCAGAGGAGATTTGATAAATGGAGGAAGGAATTTAACGAGAAGCGTCCGCACGAAGCACTTGAGATGAAAGTGCCTGCTCAAAAGTATCGTTGTTCCACAATAGTGTATCAAGGAGGGATAAATAACAAAACACAGATCAAGTACCCTGAAGGATATAAAGTAAGACGAGTAAGGAGGAGTGGAGAGATTAGATGGAAAGGAAAGATGAGATTTGTGGGAGCAGCACTAAAAGGTGTAAAGGTGGGAATAAAACAGGTAGAAGAGGGTCATAACCAAGTTTATTTTGATTACATACTTTTGGGAGATCTATATGACATTGATTATAAAGGACTTCGAACTATGGTCGGAGTTCACAAAGAAGATGAAAAGAAAGGAGAAAAAGTGTAACCTATGTTCCCGGTTTAAAGTGTAACCTATGTCCCCGTTCGCAAGAGGGGGTGAAGATTGAGACCTAAAGGTCTCCGCTACATTTTGATTCTAACCCTCGCATGACGTTCAGGTGTTGCCATCGGCGTGTTAATCAATCCATCATATGTAACATCGATTGTCATACACCACGATAGGCGGGTCTTTCTAGTCCCGCATTGGCGTTCACGAGACTGGAAAGTCTCGTCTATCATTCTCTGAATTTATAAAAAATAGATGGGACATTTCCTTCGTTAAATTCTAGACAGGCTTGTCACATATCAGCAGGCTAGAGGGAATTATCAAGTAGCGGAAGGATGCCTTAAATTCTACTGTCATTTTGGAGCGCTAGCGAGAAATGCTAGATCTCTCACATTCTCCCTCGACTTCGCTCGGGACAGGGTTCGAGATGACAGACTCGGAACAAACAGCATGCGGGGTTAGAAAACCCAGCCTATTGCATTGTTTGATACCAAAGAACGAAGGCGGGACTTTCTAGTCCCGCATTATATGACGAGGTTAGAAAACCTCGTCTATAGTCATCTCGAGAGCCGAAGGGGAAGTATAACGGCGATTACGATTGCATATAAGCCTCAATTTAGATAAGCTTAACTAATGCAACACCATAATTTGAGAATTTCGAAAATCTTGAGTAAAATTCTAGCCCTTATGAAAAGAAGCCGTTTGCT
>JAHFBK010000205.1 GCA_023250035.1 Candidatus Dadabacteria bacterium | reverse complement strand
AACATTGTCCGATTTTCTTACATCTGACATTGTTCCAACTTTCATTAGAATATCCCTAGATTAAGTTTTAGATTCGTAATATAACCACTTTACTTAACAATAATTTTTCCCTTCATCTTAGCCTCGTAATGACCAGGCACTAAGCAGGCCATCTCCCATTCGCCCTTCCGATCATTAGGTACTTTGAATGTGAGTATGGCTTTGCTTTCAGGCTTTAGTGTCACCATTGTCCCATGGCCAGGGACTTCCATAAATTCAGCACCAAGCTCAGTTTGTGCTAATACCTTAATCCCTTCAAAAAAATCTTTTTTAAAGCCTCCCGAAATTCCTGCTTGTTCATGGTGCATTTTTTCATGATTTCCGTGTTCTACTTCTGAATTTTGCTGTTTTGCCTCATTGTTCTCATGCATTTCTTCATTGGTGTCATCATTCTCTTGCTCCATCTTTACTCCATGTCCTACCATGAACTCGTGTTCGATTTTTCCTTCATTGATTAGCTCAATCTTTACTTCCTGATCCGCCTTCAGTTGTATGGTTTCTGGATCGAAGTACAAATCACCAATTATGATCTTGACAGTATTTGATTCGGGCTGACACGAATTTGCGATTAGTACGAGCAGGACATATGCCGGCAATAAGGTCATTAAAATTAAAGCCTTTTTCATTTTATCCTGCCTCCATTCAATTGAGTTTTATGATCATTCCTTATAGATCAGGTCTCTTTTTTTCTCGGTTATTCTATTTTTTCTCGTCATGTGCATGTACATCAGGTGTCCAATTAAACCTAAAGTTTTCACGTTTCTCCCCTATTCTTAAACTGACAACTGCGTTAAAGGAACCAATTTCTTTAATTCCTGTCTCAGCCTCAAGATGCGAAACCGGACCCTCAATTCCGCGCTTTAATGTGACGGTTTTCTTAGAACCATCAGCCATGTTCAGATAGACAACACCCGAATAGCTCTCTGGCACTGGAATAGTTTTTAGGTTCTTATCCAGCAAGAAAAGAACAATATCTCCACTATCATGGTTGGCTGTAAACTCTAGATGATTGTCTCCAAATACAATTACCTGTCCACCATGTGGACCTTTCTCCTCTTTTTTCTGAACCCCACTACTATCACCTTTACCAAGTTCAGGACCGTGTGCCCGGACGGCTTCCGTCAATTTAGGTAATATCCCAACTAGGATTATAAGACTTAGGGTAATTACCCATCTTAAAATAGATTTACTGTTTAATCTCATTTTATATCTCCTTTTTTTTGGGTTTTTAACCACTTACTTTTCTCTTTCTTTATACCTTTGCCTCCACCATTTGCTTTCTTTTCTCACGCCTAGCTTCAATCCTATTGTATAATGTTGGGATAACAACCAGATTCAAAAAGGTTGATGTAAAGAGGCCTCCTAGAAGCACGATTGCCAATGGCCTCTCAATTTCCTTTCCGGTCGGCTCTCCAAGCAGTAGGGGAATAAGAGCAAGTGCAGCAACAGAGGCTGTCATTAAGATGGGATTCAGTCGGTCAAGTGAGCCCTGGATAACGGTATCATGTATAGATAGTCCTTTTTCCTCCCGCAACTGGCTATAATGCGTCATGAGAATAACTCCATTTCGTGTTGCAATTCCAAATAGGGTTATAAAACCGATTAGCGAAGGCACACTCAGTTCCCATCCTGTAAGAACAACAGCATAAACACCGCCAATAAGAGCAAGGGGAAGATTAACCATTACCATTGTGGCTTCACGTGCGTTTCCGAAAGCCTGATAGAGCATCATAAAAATTCCGAGTATTGCCACAATCCCGAAGATTGTAAGAACCTTTGTTGCCCGCTGCTGGCTTTCAAACTGACCGCCGTATTCAATGAAATAGTCCGAAGAAGGTAGTTTTACTTGAGCTTCGATCTTTTGTTTAGCCTCAGCAATAACGCTCCCTAGGTCAAGACCGGCAACGTTAAATTGAACTACTATACGGCGCTGAACCTGCTCACGGTTTATCGTGTAGGGACGATTTTCGATATGTATATCAGCAACCTCACGAAGAGGAATCTTTGCCCCTGTCGGAGTATCAATGAGGATATTCTTGGTAGCCTCAATGTTATTTCTTGATTCTTCATTAAGTCGAATAAAGAGGTCAAAAGTTCTCTGGCCCTCTAGTACCTGTGAGACTACAGTGCCGTTTAATGAGGTTTCAGTGATCTCTGCTAAGTCCCCAACATTAAGTCCGTATCGAGTGGCTTTCTCGCGGTCATATTTAACGACAACTTGAGGAACATCAATCTGCTGCTCTAGTTGTAAATCTTCAACCCCTTTTACTGTCTCTATAATGTCTCTCACTTGTTTGCCGAGGGTTCGTAATTTCGTTAGGTCAGGACCGTAAATCTTAACAGCCACTTGTGCACGAATACCTGAAAGCACTTCATCCATCCTGTGAGAGATAAACTGGCCGACATTTACCGCAACCCCAGGAATTTCTCCTAGTTCAGAGCGAATTGCACTTAGTAAATCATCAGCCGGCCTCCTTCCATACTTGATTGTCAGGTCAAACTCGCTGAAATTAGGCGGCTGTGCATCCTCATCAAGTTCTGAACGTCCTGCCCTCTGTGCTACTGAGACAATCTCTGGATACCTCGATTTATCACCGAGGTTTTCTCTGATTACTGACCCAAGTCGCATTGATTCCTGTAGTGATGTTCCGGGCAATGTAGTCAGAGCTATAATGAAGTTACCCTCACGAAACTCCGGCAGAAATGAGCGCCCAAAGAATGGAAGCATTGCAAGTGCTCCAATAAATAAAATTAAAGACACACCAACTACTAAGTAAAAACGCTTAAGTGACTGACTTAGAACACGTTCGTAGATTTTTTTGAGAAAACGTACCAACGTACTCTCTTTTTCTACCTCGTGACTAGAGTCTTCACTATTGCCTGAGCCGGAATTACCCGGCGTGCCTGACGGATTTCCCGGATTGCTAAGGGCAGCCTCTGGTTGTAACAAGGGTATTCCTGCTTGAGCCAACTCCCTCTCACTTTCCCTTTCATCTTTACGTGTAAGAAGCAAATAACAAAGCACAGGGGTTGTTGTTACAGCCACAAGTAATGAACAAAGGACACTCGCTATGAATGCAATCCCAAGCGGGGTAAAAATCCT
>JAHFBK010000204.1 GCA_023250035.1 Candidatus Dadabacteria bacterium | reverse complement strand
GCTTTTTCATAAACGACATCTTTATCAATTTTGATTTCTAAATCCCTTTTCGGGTCAAGTAAATCCGTAGATGGGAGTTTGAAATTTGCATGTTCTATCGCCTTGAGCACTGGTTTATCTCCTGATTTTTCCTTTGGCTGCTCAACTATAATTGGTGGAAGGGTAGAAGATTCGAGTTTTGGAGGCGGTTCCTCATCTACAACTTGTCTAACTGGTTTTATTCTCGTTTGAGGTGGTTCCTTACTGATTTTTGGCTTTGGATTTGAAAAGAGATCATAAAGATTTTCTATCATCACTTCTACTTGACGTAGTGTAAATTTGAAGACAGAAATTATCCTTTCGATTGTGAAAGTTAAAACCTTGCCTAGTGAACCTAACCAATTAAGGGTCTCAGACAGTCTGAGATTCGATATTATAGTTAAACTTAATAGAAGAAGAATAGTTACAATTATGTATGACCCAAAAGAACCCGCGATCTTATCTCTAAGCAGCGTAGAAAATAGATTACCTAACCATCCACCAGGAGGGCTATAACCTAAAAGGTCTTCGTTTTTAAATATAAGTCCAAAGAATGTGGTTGATGCAAAAAGGAAAATAAATGCAGAAATAGCTTTTTGATAAAGTCTGCTTCCTGTTCTATTCGCAAAAACAACTACTGCTGTATAAAACATAATGATTGGAATCACAAAGGAACAGAGTCCAAAAGCCTTCCCTAGCATACTAGAGATAAAAACTCCTATTGTCCCCATGGCGCCTTTTACATCAAGTCCAGACTTAGAACTGTAAAATAGGAGACTAAGGGATGAGAATGCACCTATGGTAAATAAAAATGCAGCGATAATTTCTCTTGCAATATATCTAGAGGATTCTGCTTTTGACTGACTTTTACTTTTAGGCATTTCCACCTAATTTTAATAGTATGCTCTTTGTTTTATTAAGCAGATAATAGATAATCCAACTGGGTAGGCAATGAGTCTTGCTCGTTGCCACCTCGCCCACCAGCAAGCCTGCCCCGAGCACAGTCCCCGATTTAATCGGGGATGGAACTGGCAGGGCTATCCTGGTGATTATTACCTGATTAATATTTGAAAGACCTCCTTAAAATTCTACCAATCTAGGAAAGCCTAGCCTTATCATTTCGTAAAATGTTTATCAAAAAATAGCGAAGTGAAAGAGGTTTGTCAAATTGCTAAAGATATAAGTAAGGTTGAGAAATTGGTATTGTTTTCGAAAGAAGACGATAGCTATCACTATTGGTGCTAGTATTTTTGTGCAAATTTACACAGTTTTCACAGCGTATTATTCCACAGCTAGACGTTTTTTATTTTCCGTGAAGATTCTTCTGCTTATAACTCCTTATAAAAATTAAATATTAAGATATTGAGTCTGCTGGTATGGATATTGCCTTATAAACACACAAAGCATGAACTAGGTATGGCAAATGAGAGGGTTATTTATATATGCGTTTATAATAGCAGGGGTTATCATTGCTGGGTCAAGCTCATTTGCTTTAACAAAGCAATATGCAAGACACATATATGTTGCATCATCCGAGATTACAGAGGTTTCTTACCTGGGTAGCTCTTATAACGTGTTTTTCGAACGTAACAACGAGGAATCTCTTAAGAGTGTAGCTATTATACATTTCTCACGTGATAAACAGTATATGGATACGATGCTAAACTCCGCCGTTAACAATATGTTAGAAAAGAGTTACTCGCTGTATCAACTCAATCTAAACGAAATTTATAGATACAACAACGAATGGAGAATCGGTGAGCATAGCGACCGCAACGTCGCAATCCTTAACTATAACCGCCGTATTGGACCAAACACGATGCTTGTTATAGGCTTCGTGCATAAGCAGAAGCTAAAAAGGAGCAAGATCGCCAAAACCGTAGGGTTGGGTATTCATCACCAATTGACACCACTAGTTGTGGTTGGGATAGGTACGGGTGTAGGTATTGACAAAGAATACCCAGACTTTAGTGCTACTGCAGCTTTCCAGTTTTCATTCTGATAAAGAGTGACCTAAGGAAACAAGTTAGCCTAGGGATTTCCGCATGATAAAATATCCAAATTCCAGTTATCTCCTATTTGCACCAATAGCTTCGCTTATATGGTCAAATCCGTCTTTGTTCAAAAGTTCAAGTATTACTTCGTTCATTTTCCTAACAAGAGACGGACCATGGAATATAAGTGCGGTATACACCTGAACCAAAGATGCACCTGCTTTAATTCTTTTATAAGCTTCAGCCCCGGAATCTATCCCCCCAACACTAATCAATAAAGTTTTTCCGTAAAGTTCTTTAGCAATTTCGTTAAAAATATAAAAACTCTTATCTTGGATCGCTCTCCCGCTTATTCCACCGTTTTTTTTAGCATTTTTAAGAATTGCATAATCCACGCTTGTGTTAGTAGCGATGATTCCTGCTGCTCCGTTTTGAACTGCAATTGAACTTAAATCCACGGCTTGCGAAGCTTCCATATCAGGGGAGATTTTTAGTAAGATAGGTTTTGAAGTTATTTGTTTTGCAGTACTGAAAATCGTTCTTATAAAGGCTTCATTTTGAAGGTCTCTTAAGCCAGGTGTGTTTGGAGAAGATATGTTTATAACCAGATAGTCACACACATCCTTAAACCCTTGGATTAGAGCCACATAATCTTCTATTGCTTTTTCTTGAGGAGTCGTTTTATTTTTCCCTATATTGACACCAATTGGCAAAGTAAATGGATAAACCTTACGAAGTCTTTCTTGAATTGTTAACATCCCGTCATTATTAAAACCCATTGAGTTTTCTAGGCTTTCTTGCTCAGGAAACCTAAAAAGCCTTGGCTTTTTGTTTCCTTTTTGGGGTTTTACTGTTACTGTTCCAACTTCAACGAAACCGAAGCCTAGCGCAGGCATTGCCTCAATCATAGTTCCATTTTTATCAAATCCCGCAGCTAAGCCAATAGGATTCGTGAAATCTTTGCCAAAAATATTCTGCTTTAGCCTATCGTTTGTAATAAGGTTTTTTCTTTTTAGAAGATCGAAACAAATCGGCAAATGCTTTACTGTTCTTAAAGCATACTCAGCTATTTTATGAGTTTTTTCTGGGTCTAATTTGAAGAGATAATTTTTTAAGGTTTGATAATCAAACATTCTTGTTAAATTAT
>JAHFBK010000203.1 GCA_023250035.1 Candidatus Dadabacteria bacterium | reverse complement strand
TTACCACTTTGCTATTTCCCTTTTGCATTCTTGGATCATTCTTAAAACATTCTCTTTTGCTGTGCCACCATAGGATTTTCTGCTTGAGATCGAACCTTCAAGGGTTATATGGTCAAATACATCTTCCTCAAATAAGTTTGAGAACATCTTTAATTCTGAGATACTTAGCTGAGTGAGTTCTCTTGTCTTTTCCTCAGCGTATCTAACTACTTTTCCGGTAACCTCGTGTGCCTGTCTAAATGGCATACCCTTTCGAGCTAAATAGTCAGCTAGGTCTGTTGCAGTGGCGAAGCCCTTAGAAAGCGCTTTTCTCATATTCTCGGGTTTGAATTTTATGTGTTTCATCATTTCTGATAGCACCTGAAGAGAGGATTTTACGGTATCGACAGTGTCAAACATGGGTTCTTTATCTTCCTGAAGGTCTCTATTATATGAGAGTGGTAGCCCTTTCATAATTGTAAGGAGCGCCATCAGATTTCCATAAACCCTTCCTGTTTTTCCACGTATAAGCTCAGGAACATCGGGGTTTCTCTTTTGAGGCATTATGCTCGAGCCTGTTGTAAATTCATCTCCCAGGTCGACGAAATCAAACTCTTTGCTAGACCATAAGATAAATTCCTCTGAAAGTCTGCTTAAATGCATAATGAGAATTGCTGAAGCTGAAGCGAATTCTAAGATGAAATCCCTATCACTTACAGTATCAACGCTATTTCTCGTGACATGAGTAAAATTAAGAAGCTCGGCTACATGATCTCTATCTATAGGGAATGAAGTACCCGCGACTGCCCCGGCTCCTAGTGGCATAATATTTACTCTTTTTAGACAATCAATATAACGATCTCTATCGCGTTTTAGCATCTCATAGTAGGCAAGTAGATAGTGTGAGAGAAGCACTGGTTGCGCTCTTTGAAGATGCGTGTATGCTGGCATAATCACATCTATATTTTTCTCTGCCAAATCCCCTAAAGCTCTTGCTAGGTCTTTTATCAGAGAGAGAATCTCGCCAATTTCATGCCTTAGATATAAACGTTCATCAAGCGCGATCTGGTCGTTTCTACTCCTTGCCGTGTGGAGTTTGCCACCAATATCTCCGATTTTTTCTATAAGGTGCTTTTCGATATTAAGGTGAATATCCTCAAGCTCTCCTCTAAAGGGGAACTTACCAAGTTCGATCTCTCCCCTGATTTCCTCAAGCGCCTTTACTATCTTTTGTGATTCCTGTTTTGATATAATTCCTTGCTTACCAAGCATCTTTACATGTGCGACACTTCCCTCGATATCTTCTCTGTATAGCCTCTTATCAAAGTCAATTGAAGCTGTAAATTTTTCAACCAACTTGTGCGTTACTTTTTTAAACCTCCCTCCCCAGGGTTTTTTGGGCAAATTAAGTTCCTCCTATTAAGTTTACTTAGCGTTTAGTTCTAATTCCTGAAATAATACCATTCCCAAGCGTTAAGTGGTTAACAAATTACTGCATTTGTTAGTTGATTCACAAATATTATCGGTAGGAGCGCCATCCCTTCGACCCTTCGACAAAGCTCAGGGCTCAGGACAAGCTTGGCGCGAAGGGTCGTGGCTGGAAGCCTCTCCTACCAGTTGCTTTTCTCACTTTTGCCCTTCCATCAACTTATTATTCCCATTTGATGCAGTGTTTATTACCCTCTGGTTCACACTGCGAACCAGAGAAAGTTACGCATCAAATACTACTTGCTGGCAATAAGCATAGAGAGCGTCGTAAACGATAAACTCCTTTGCCAGAATATCATGATCATCTTTAAGACCCAAATGCTGGAAGCCTTCGGCAATGGCTTTGAGCCCTGCGGCCTCCGGTCGACCGTATAGGTCTTGGATAACATCTGCTCCATGCACGATCTTAGCTAGTAGATGTATCGCCTGGTCTTCAATCCGATATTTTTCCACGATAGCCTCAAAACTACATTTTCCTTCGTGATGTCCCAATTCCACCCCGGGGACATCAAACGGGATGGCTTTTTCACGTTCTGCTACTTCTAGAACAGACTCTTTAGGAACGAATAAAAACTCTGCCTCTGGGTCAACAAATTTTTTGATGAGCCATGGACAGGCAACTCGGTCTACCTTCACTCGCTCACGGGTAACCCACTTCATCTTCTAACTCTGTTTGCTTTTTATAGAATTGGTTTTATCAAGGGCTGCCTTAAGGCCTTGAGTGAGTTTTTCTGCTGTACCTAGTCCCCAGAAATGAAGAAAGAATAACCGAGGGGATTCATGAAGCATATGGTTGTGAATGGCTGTGACGGCTATACCATGTTTTGTAAGAGCCTTGACAACTGGATTTACCTCATTTGCTGTAAGGACGAAATCTCCAGTCGTTGCAACCTTTTCTCCAACCATTTGAAAGTTGATTGCGGTTGCCATCCCCATTGACGGTGGAACATTCATTCCGTTCTCAGTAATAGTCTCAGCTCGGGGGACGCTAAGTTGGAGAAGATTTCCTTTGTGTTGTCCGGTGCGACTGAGAATCGATTCGATTTTTGACCAATCAATCTGTGTTTCTGGCAATGAAGATGGTGGTGGAGAAATCATTGGCGTACCTGTTAGAGAAAGCACAGTCTTCATCGCTTCGGCAAGCTTCACCGGATCTCCCTGCCCGTTATAGTGCATATACATTATATTGGGTGATTCACCAAGGATATGATTATGCAAGCCTGTGACTTCAAGACCGCTTGATACTAGCTTCGCCATTACAGGAGCAGTTTCTGATGTAAGAAGAACAAGGTCACCCATCATCATAGTTTGGCTTCCCATTTGCTTTAAAGCAATCCAGGATGTAAGCGCAAGCCCTGGCTCAATTGAAACTTCATCTATTTTCACTCTTAAATCTGAGCGTGGGAATACAATCTTGAAAACATCGCCTTGCACCGTTCCCTTTCGGCCGAAGACCTTTTCAACCATTTGCCAGTCGGGTTTTTGCCAAGCGGCGAATGAGAACGAACAAAAAATTAAGAAGAATAGAATGGAAAGTTTTTTCATTTTGAACCCCCTCAAGATGCACGCAGCATCTCGTTTCTTAACTAAACTCCAATAAACGCCATGCCATTCCAGCAACTGCCCCTATAGGTACCAATAAATGTATCGGAATATGAAACTTCTGCAACAAGATAAACAAGACTATCGCAA
>JAHFBK010000202.1 GCA_023250035.1 Candidatus Dadabacteria bacterium | reverse complement strand
AATATTTATAAACAATCCACAAAAAGGAGTTGAAATCAATTCCGCTACTAAAGTGGTAAAGATTTCAAAGATATTTAAATGGTTTGGAGAGGATTTTATTGAGGGATCTGAAAACACAGAGTTATTCAATGATAGAGATGCTAAAGACAGAGCACTTCTCAATTTCTTAGCAAATCATCTTAAATCCGATAAGCAAAAAGCATTCTTAGAAAACGACCAGTTTAAGATTACTTACCTTGATTACAATTGGAGTCTTAACGAATTAAGCAATCAGAATTTTTCAGCTCTTTGATATATAAAAACAAAGCAACTGTATACGTATTTTCTTTTATGAAGCCACAGCTGTAGCAATTGCGAGTCCAATCCTCTGGGAAAAAATCAATTGCATGCAGCAGAAGAACCAGCTAAGATAACAACAACAGTTATGGATCTTCCGTTAATAGATAAATTTATCATTACTTCATTAACCGACAATTACTACGATGCCCTACGTAAAGATGAAAAAGTAGCCTATAGATTTGGAATATGGAATCAAGACCAATTTCCACCCATTATATGTGAGATGGGACTCTCTTATTATATTGAGGCTATCTCTGGTAGTGAGCATCGCCACTTGATGTGCGATTTTAGTTATACCTCAAACGCACTTCTACACAATGTAGATTTACTTGGGATAAATCCATCAAAGGTTGAGGCATTAGTTTTAAGCCACGGTCATAAAGACCACTGGGGAGGGGTTTACGGCTTGCTTGATAAGCACCGCATGTCTATGCACCAGGATTTGCCTATCTATATTGGAGAAGAGACTTTCTACCCAAGATGGTTTGTCTTTGAGGACGGTCGCAAGATTTATTTCGACAAATTGGATGAGGACAAGATAAAGAAATACGATGTAAAAATCACAGAGGTAAAGGAGCCAACTATAGTAGCAGGGCTTGCACTTTCTACAGGTTCTATAGAACAGGTTACAGATTTTGAAAAGGGGTCTCCAATACTAAACATAGAGAAAGAGAAGATCATGCGGGATTCATTCATAGGAGAGCAGGCTTTAGTTTTCAATGTAAAAGACAAGGGCTTAGTGGTTATTACCTCCTGTGCTCATAGAGGTGTAATCAACACCGTTAAGTATGCAGAAAAGATTACAGGGATTGATAAGGTTCATGCAGTAGTAGGAGGGTTCCATCTAAGTGGTGCTAAGCCTGAGGTTATAGGAGCGACCCTTGGGGCATTAAAAGATATTAATCCAGACTATGTAATCCCAATGCATTGCAGTGGTGCAGAAGCTATAAGAGCCATGGCAGATGAAATGCCAGATAAATATATCGTCACAGCAGTGGGAAGCCGATATATATTTCAATAAAGAAAACAGTTCATTTCTGAACCGCTTTCCTAAGAACCTTTGACAACTAAAATAAGGAATCCTTTTTTTATGGAAATAGGCAGTTGGAAAGAGAATTTCTGTTGACAAATAAACTTAATTTGTTATATAATAGGTTTATGGATAAAATAACTAAAATATACGCAATATCACGGATATAATGTGCTCACTAAACCAAAAATCAATAATAAGGAGGTAGACTTATGATGTCAAACTGGAAACACAAAATTCTGGGAGTTGTACTCTTTCTAGGGATAGTTGTGGTCATCGGAGGGTTCTCCATCAGCTACTCCAAGACCAAGACCCCAAATAAGAGTCAATCCAACGGGATGGTCAATGGTCTGAACACAACTGCCCTAAGCGGTCTCATTGAGACCTTAAAGAAGCACCCCGAGGGAGGACGTGTGACTTTTTATTCCCAATCCCGCTGGCAGGACGGCATGAGAAGCTTTACCAGTTTTGCCGGATACCGTATTGACGGAAAGATGGTCCACGAAGGGACCCGAAGCTTCGTAGTCCTTGGAGATGAAGGAGTGGAACTGAGCGGAACCGATGCAGCCCCCGGAGCCGTGGAGGAACTCATGTATGCCATGGCTACCTGCATCATTGCTGCAGCCAACGCGAATGCGGCACTGATGGGAGTGAAACTCACCCGGACGGATGTAAAGATAGAAAGCGACCTAGACCTTCATGGGCTATTTGCCCTGGATTCCAAGGTCAGGCCTGGCATCCAGGAGCTGCGAGCGGAAATCACCATTGCCGGGAATGCCGACGAGGAGACACTGAAGAAGATCGCCATGCTTGGCTATGAGTACTCCCCCGTCTCCGAGACCATTCGGAATGGGATCAAATTTACCCCTGTGGTTCATATAGCAAAGTAAGGTAACGCTCCAGAAAAGCCGCTTCACAGTCTTAGCGAGATGGAACCCACGCATCTCATAGCAACCTCTGGCTAGACGGCGGAAGAAGAGAAGATACGAAAGTCGCAGAGCCCACGTTAAACAGTTATGGGCGCATCACACATCATTTAACATTGGCTTTGGTACTCACTGATTAGTGATAAATATAGTTTATGCATAAAATCAGTTCAAAGGGTTTTGTATTTACTTAAAATTATTGAAAAGTCACCCGTAACAAAAGAGGCTTAGTATTGAGGTTAGTAAAATGCAACCAAAGTCAAACCAAGCTGTCTTACTAATTGCGGATATTAGTGGGTACACTAAATTTCTACGGCTTCATACGCTCAATACCGCCCATGCCCAGGTGGTCATCACAGAGCTTCTGGAGTCGATTATAGATGCTACGATGCCTCCCCTTAAAGTCTCTAAGGTCGAAGGAGACGCTGTATTTTTTTACACAATGGATATAGAAAATGCTCTCACCCAAAGCCAGCTTGCCAAAGCAGTAAGTGCTCAATTAATTTCACTTTTCCGTGCTTTTTATCAAAAGGTAATTGAGCTTAGTGCCCTAAACCTATGCTTCTGCGATGCCTGTCGCAATGTATATAGCCTACGAATGAAATTAATCATGCATATAGGAGAGGTATCCATACATAGGGTAAAAACCTTTGAGGAAATATTAGGGACGGACGTTATTTTGACACATAGATTGTTAAAAAACTCTGTTCCTTCGATGGAATACGTATTAATGACTAACGAAGCTTATTCCAAGATAGGCGAATTTCATCAGTTGAAGCCTGAGATACGAAAAGAGAACTGTGAGGGGATCGGAAATGTAGATGTCGTGGTATTTTATCCTACCGCAGACCTTATCGGGGTTCCTGACATTCAGGCAAGG
>JAHFBK010000092.1 GCA_023250035.1 Candidatus Dadabacteria bacterium | reverse complement strand
CTCAGAACAACTTCGCACTATTGCAGATGCTGTCGAGAAATTTGCTGGCTCAGGACATGGGCACTTAACAACAAGACAAGATATTCAACTTCACTTTGTAAAGCTAGAGAACGTTACCGAACTTTTAAGAATGCTTACTAGGGTGGGAATAACAACCCGTGAGGCTTGTGGAAACACAGTAAGAAATGTTACTTCATCTTACCTCTCTGGGATTTGCCCCGATGAAATCTTTGATACCCTACCCTACGCTTTATACACAACGAGATATTTCTTAAGGCATCCTCTAACCTCGACGCTCCCTCGAAAATTCAAAATAGCATTCTCAGAATGCGAATACGACCATGCAATGGTAAAGATTCACGACATCGGTTGTGTTGCGCAAAAAAGGCAAAACGGAAAGGATATATACGGATTTAAGGTTTATGTAGGAGGAGGCCTTGGCGCTATTCCATTTTATGCAAAAGAAATAGCAGATTTTGTCCCTGTTGATGAATTTTATCCACTTGCTGAAGCAATTATCAGAATATTTCATGAATATGGCACAGAGGAAAGAAAGAATAGAAACAAAGCAAGGATTAAATTCCTTATAGCAAGAATTGGGTTTGATAAATTTAAAGAGCTTGTTATGAGGGAATTTTCACGACTCAAAAGATTAAAACCCGTTAGAGACGATCTAGAAAGATACGTGGAGAACTTCCCAAAACCCGCTCCAGCACAAAATGGAAGAGAAGACGGAGAAGAAAACTCAAAACGCCTGAAAAACCCAACTCACAAACCGAATCTGAATGACGATCTTTATAAACTCTTTCTTCAAAAATACACCTTTAAACAAAAACAGGATGGATACTACGGAGTTTATGTAAAGCCACCTATAGGTAATGTTAAACCAGATGAATTCAGATTCGTTGGAGATCTAAGCGAGCTTTACGGAGCAAGCTACGTGAGAATAACTCCTCATCAGAAGGTTCTTGTTCCATGGATTGGTGAGGAATTCCTGTATGATGTTTATTCAGAACTAAAAAATCACGGGTTCGTAGGCGATGTAAATGAAGCGGTGCGTGAGATTGTATCCTGCCCTGGCGCATTCTCATGCAAACTCGCTATTACACACCCATACAACCTTGCCGAATTTATTGGCGAAAGAGTTGAAGACCTTTCAGGGCTCCGTGTAAACATCTCAGGTTGCCCTAACAACTGTGGTCAACACCATGTTGGAGATATAGGGTTTTACGGGGCATCTTCAAAGATCGGGAATAAGCTTGCACCTCACTATGTTGTCATGATTGGCGGAAATCCATTTAAGCAGATGGACAGATACGGACAGCTCATAGGCAAAGTCCCAGCAAAGAACGCACATCTTTTTGTAAAGGCAGTTGTTGATTTCTGGAAAGAGAACAGAAAGGATGGTGAGGAGTTCTTTGAGTTTATTGATAGAGTGGGCCTTGATGTATTTAGACGGATTCTCGCTAAATTTGCAAAAGCCGATCCTAACGACCCTGAAATCTACGCAGAGCCAGGAATAGCTGAGGAATTTAAAATGGAAGCAGAATCTAGAGGAGAATGTGCTGGCAGCCTTCTTGACCTTATGGCAATTAACCTCTTTGACTCTCTGAGAAATGTATATGAGTCAGAAGATGATATTAAAGAATGGAACTGGAAAGAGGTTAAAAGAAAATGTCTTGATTCCATACTTAAATGCGCAAAGATGTATGTTTATCTTGACGGTGTTGAAGTAGATAAAGAGGAAGAGATACTTAGGGAATTCACCTCTCGAATAGCTCCAAGAGATTGGCTTTGCCACGACTGGTCTGATGCGAAAGAACAATTTCTCAAATGGAAGAATTCCGAAGATTCAAAAATAATCGCAGAAGAGGTATATAACTATACAAGGGACCTTGTTAAAGACTGTGATAAGGCGTTCATTAGGTTACAACCTAACCTTAAAATTCAAGCGTGCTTGAAACAGGGTGAGGAAGGACACATTCCGGGGGAATGAAGTGGTGTAAAATGAAGTCGGCTGGGCAAAGACAAAACTAAAAGCTTTATTCCAGAAAATATTTATGGTTGTTTTATTCTATATCCCTTTGCTTAAAATCCACACAATTTATGAGACAGTCCAGCTATGAAGACTTAATCTCCCTCTAATTCTACGACGCACTTGCCATTCCTTCTAGCACCTTTAGTTTTGATATCTCACCGAGAGCTATTGAGGCTAACACCATTTATCTTTACACCTGATTTTTGCTTCTGATTCGTCACTCTTTCATATTCTTCAAACATTACCAAAATGTAATGTTCGGGAAAGCTTCCTGTAATCTTCCTATGTTAATTTGGCAAAAACACAGTGTTTCTTCGTTATCCTCGTCATCTATATGGTCGGTATCTATTGTATCAAGAAAGTTTAGGTTATCATTATAGAACTAAGATAATTAGAGATACACCTCCCACTGAGAGGCTAAGCTATGCGGGTTCTGGTCGTTGAAGACGACAAAAAGATTGCCTCTTTCATCGTTAAGGGGCTTAAACAGGCGGGATTCGCCGTAGATCATGCGGCTAACGGCGAGGATGGCATTCATCTGGCCCTACACGAGTCCTATGATGCGGCAGTCATAGACATAATGCTGCCTAAACTGGATGGTCTGAGCCTTATCGAAGAGATTCGGCGGAAAAAGATAAATACCCCCGTGATTATTCTGAGCGCCAAGCGTTCGGTAGATGACAGGGTTAAGGGGCTTCAGACAGGAGGCGATGATTATCTGACGAAGCCGTTTGCTTTTTCAGAGCTTCTCGCGCGCCTGCAGGCGCTTATACGCAGAGCCAGCGGAGCCGCTGAGACCACTCGCCTGACATTTGAAAACCTCTCTATGGACATTCTAAAACGCGAGGTTACCAGAGCGGATAAAAAGATTAACCTGCAACCCCGTGAATTTGCCTTGCTCGAATACCTTATGCGTAATGCAGGAAGGGCGGTTTCTCAAACCCTTATTATGGAGCATGTCTATGATTACAACTTTGACCCGCAGACGAATGTGGTGGATGTATTAGTTTGCAGATTGCGAAATAAGGTTGACAAGGACTTTGAGAAGAAGATGATCCACACTATTCGAGGAGTCGGTTATGTTCTTAAAGAATCCTAAGCTCTTACTGAAATCAAGCAGCTTCAGGCTAATAACCTGGTACACCATTTTCTTTATTCTTAGCTCGCTTGTAATAAATATCTACGCATATACCGTCATTTCTTCCTTTATCTATGAACAAAGCAGAAAGGAAATCGAAGAGGACATCGCCGATCTTGCAAAAATTTATCAAGAAAACGGATTAGAAGCCTTACGAGAAGACGTATATGAAGATGAGGAAGAATCCTTTCTAATTCGCCTAATTGGAAATAATGATAATCCAATTATTTCAAGAATTCCGAAAGATTGGTCAGCTTTAAGCATTGAGCAACTTGAAAAAAGCGGCTATCCCAAAAACAAGGAGTGGAAATATATAAAAGGGGAAGAAAACAAGAATGAATTTGAAATAACATCTCTAAGCGTGTCCGACGGCACGACTTTGCAACTTGGTCAAAAAATAGTAGAGCGGGAAGACCTTTTAATAAGGATTCGCAAAGTATATATGATCGCTATCATCCCTATAATCCTGCTCGGTTATTTAGGCGGAATATTTGTTGCTGACCGCGCTCTGAATCCGATTCGACAACTTATAAACACGCTTAAATCAATCGTCGCAAGCGGCAAGATAGATGTGAGAGTTCCAGTCTATCAAACTGATAAATTGCACGAAGAATTGATCTCGCTGTTTAATTCGATGTTGGAAAAAATCGAAGCCCTTATGAATGGAATGCGAAACGTTTTGGATAACGTCGCACATGACTTGCGAACGCCTATGACGAGATTGAGAGGCACTGCTGAAATGGCATTACAGTCCGAGCAGAAAGCAGACGTTCTCCGGGAGGCTTTGAGCGATTGCATAGAGGAGTCCGAACGGATTCTCATTATGTTAAATACCCTTATGGATATATCGGAAGCAGAGACCGGAGCTATGAAACTCGAACCAGAAGAGATGAATGTCGCGCCGCTGATTGAGGACATCGTCGAGCTCTACGGTTATACCGCTGACGAAAAGGGCGTTTCTGTCTATACTGGTTTTCCTGAGGAGCTTTACTTAACCGCCGACCGCAACTGGGTACGACAGGTACTGGCAAATCTGCTGGATAACGCAATCAAGTACACCCCGACCGGCGGAAGAATAGACATTGAAGCCTGTCGTAGAGAGCAAGAGGTCGTTATCACCGTAAAAGATACCGGTGTCGGAATCTCCCATGAAGAGCTTGATAAGATATGGGAACGTCTGTACAGAGGCGATAAGAGCCGGTCCCAAAGAGGACTTGGGCTGGGCTTAAGCCTTGTCAATGCCATCGTCGGGGCGCATAGAGGATACGTTCAGGTCTCAAGCGAGCCAGGAGCGGGCTCTGTCTTCACGGTTTACCTTCCCGTTTAACTTTAAATTCTGATATCAAATCTGGATAATTGCAATACGAATAAATCAACGTAGGAGCGCCATTACTACGGCAGGCTCAGTAC
Organism: Candidatus Dadabacteria bacterium; assembly: GCA_023250035.1. Taxonomy (GTDB): domain Bacteria; phylum Desulfobacterota_D; class UBA1144; order Nemesobacterales; family CSP1-2; genus CSP1-2. The sequence goes on along the minus strand of JAHFBK010000092.1, from coordinate 4,753 downwards.
AGGCTTGGCGCGATTTATCGCGGCTAGAAGCCGCTCCTACAGAACCGAGAAGCTGCACTGATTAACAGGATTTGATATGATCCATCTCCACTTCACATTTTGTAAACCTTTCCAAGTAACTGTTTAGCCACAAAGACACAAAGGCACTAAGTTAGAAGTTAGAATTCAGTAGTCAGAAGAACGGGGTTTCTCTGTTTTATTCCAACTCCTGACTCCTTTTTAAACATATTCCTTCTTTGTGTCCTAGTACCCTAATGGCTGAATAATTACCTTTCCAAGATGTAATGTTCAGGAAAGGTTCACGTAATTATCTCCTGATACGATGTATATAAAATCCATTTTAGGAGGTGCAGTATGAAACGTATAAATATACTATCAACGCTTGCTATAGGACTGGCAGTAGGCGTCCTCAGTTTCGCGGGTGCCCCACCGGAGTGTCGGTCTCAGGATGAGATCGCCTTGTCCGATGCGAGGATTAAAATCGAGTTCAACTCCACGGCTGAAGACGTAGGGATTCAGGTCTTCCTTGATGGAGAAGCCTGGAAGAAGGTCAAGATTTTCAGCCCGGATGGAAAGATCTTCCAAGTCAACGGCAACGGAAGCTTGAAGGGGCTCGGCCTTACAGAGCTGTTCTTCGAGAGCCAGGAGCCGTCGCTCGACGAGCTCCCGCTCGAAGAGTTTCTAGTCTTGTTCCCGGAGGGGGAATATGAGTTCCAGGGCCTCACGGTTGAGGGAGACAGTCTGGTGGGCACGGCAACGCTCACCCACGATATTCCGTGCGGACCCATAATTGTCTCTCCTGCCGAGGGGGACACGGTGGATCCCAACAACACCAAAATCGAGTGGGAGTCCGTGGAAAATAAGGTCAACCTCGGTACAGGTCAGTGTGGTAGTGAAGCATCAGAGATAGCTGGCTACCAGGTCATCGTTGAACGAGACGAACCCCTACGCACGTTTAGCGTCGACCTCCCCGCCTTGGCCACAGACGTGAAGGTTCCGCCGGAGTTCCTCGAGTCGGGGACGGAGTACAAGTTCGAGGTATTGGCGATAGAGGTAAGTGGAAACCAGACAATCAGTGAAAGCTTCTTCTGCACGGATCCGCTTACACCGTGCCCAGAGTCGAAGTAGTGCTCCAACGCAACCTGCGTAGTGTCTGAGGAATTTAAGCTTTACGCATTCGGTATGAGGTTAATTAAAGATGGTGTGCTGGAACTTACCGAGATAAATTAGTGAGGCGATAGGATCGAGAGATCCCAGGTTAAAATAGCTCGAGGATTAAACGTTTAATCTGCCCAGGTAGGAAGTTATGGAATCTGTGGGAGCAAGAAGATAAAGGGTATCGTTTCTTTTATCGATTTTCCTTCCCAAACCTTTCTTTAACTCTATGACGCACTTGCCATTCCTTCTAGCACCTTTAGTTTTGATATCTCACCGAGAGCTATTAATGTATCACCTACTTGTATGATACTTCTTGATGTCGGACTAAATTCCATACGGCCAGTAGGCTTCTTTATTGCTACCACTATGATTCCTAGTTCCCTTCCAATACCACATTCATCTAGTGCGAGCCCACCGGAGCTTGGAACCTTCTTTGATTGTTACCTCCTCCATCTGTAGCTCGATATTACCGCTTTTTGTTGCAAACTCTATGAAGTCCATGACAGCGGGTTTCAATATTATATGGGCTATCTTGAGTCCACCTATATGATATGGCGATACTACCCTATCAGCCGCCTGCCCTTAATATTTTCTGTTCTGCACCCTCATCGCTTGCCCTTGCAACTATAAAAAGATCTGGGTTTAGCTCACGAGCGCTGAGAACGACAAATAGGTTTTCAGCATCGGTAGGGAGTACTGATACCAATCCCCTTGCTCTCTCCACCCCTGCCCTTTTTAAGGTTTCATCACTCGTGGCATCTCCATCAAGAATTAGAATATCCTTATCGTCCAATGGAACCGGATTCTTTTCGATAACAACAAAGCTAATACCCTTGTCTTTGAGTTCTTTACATACTATAGAACCCATCCTTCCATAACCGCAGATTATATAATGATCCTTTAATTCTTTTATCTTCTTTTCCAATCTTCTCCTCCCTAGTACCTCTTGTAATTCACCTTCTAAAATAACCCTCGCCCCTGAAGCCAGCACATAAAGAATTATACCAACTCCGCCTATCAAGAGAATTATAGTAAAAACTATTCCGTAAGAAGAAAGGGCATGAACCTCTCTGTATCCTACAGTAGTAATGGTTATTATGGTCATATAAAGGGAATCAAGAAGATTCCAGCCTTCTATGACCATATAACCGACGGTACCAAAGGCAATAATAAAACCAATTAGTATCGAGGAAAATATGAGCCTACTTCTGAGTTCTTTCAATGAATAAAGATCCCGGACTTGATTTACCCTTCAAATTCCCTTACTGACTTTCAAGTATAATCGCAATTATTTTACAATTGGAGAGCCTTCTAGCATTAAAAGTCTAGACGTATCCTCTCCGCAGGGTTGCAAGAAAGTACTTTTCAAATACCACCTTTACCCAATGTGCCTCAGGACAAGGGATAAGCCACTCGTAATTGCGCGGCGCTAAAATCCCGTCGGATAAGATAAAGATCCCAGTGCTTACTGCATCGGTAGCCTTTAATTCTTAAAGATAACTAAAGGCTAAAAGAGAAAGTACGACTAATCATCCTCCTTTTCAATCATTTGCGAAGGTAGATTGTGAGAATCTTTACCTGAACGTATCTCCTCATGATGAATCTTCCCACCCAGGTTTGCAGTCCAACCAATTAGACCCCCACTAATTATGAGAACTAAAAGGGTTAATATAACAAGCTTCTGCCGTAAGTTATCGGAATACCGACGGGCAATTAAGGTTATGAGAGCAAGTGCCCCAGCAACCTCAACAAGAATAAAAGCGATTTCTGCTTGCTCTTCATGCTCTTTATATTAGCTCTTCAGAGACACCCGGTAGGTCTTCAACAACCTCTTCAGCCGGTTCTCCCGTTAGATAAGCTGGTATTGCCCAGAGAGAGACAAGAATTACAAAAACCAGTGCTACATTTGTTAGTTCATGACTTCTTCTCACGACGGCTACGGCAAGGAGAAGAATTGCAAAACCTATTCCTACTACTGGAATATGATTTAACACCAAATGAACGTGAGCCCAGCTCATGTATAGTTCCTCCCTTTTATATTCTGCCTATGCTATTATCAATCCTTGTGCCAGTAAAAAACAGCTTGTAACTATTGAGTATTAATACATAAAGAACTGTAAGGTGTCAGAGAATTGGACAGAAACCCGACAAAATCAAATTATAAAATACACCGGGATGCAAAAGCCTAAGTAGTTAGGAATATTTTTATTGACATGGTTTGAATCTTTCCTAGATAATTAAACAATGGAAATACTTATAAATGAAATAACTTTTATAATAGGCACGGAGTTTGCTCATTAGAAATAACAATGGGAGATAATATTCTTGCCATCAACTGCGGAAGCTCGACACTGAAGTTTCAGCTTATAGAGAGTAATGGAGAGACTACAATTCTCGGTCAGGAACGAAGGCTGGCTAGCGGCATTGTAGACAGAATAGGTGGAAATGCAACCATTAAATTTAATGATTTAAGTGGGGAATGCCTTGTAGAGAACAGCGAAGTAGCCGATCATAGCGAGGCGATCCATCAGGTGCTCAACTGGTTGAAGTCCCTTCGCTTCTTTGAAACCAATGGGTTTAGAGCTGTAGGACACCGAGTAGTCCATGGTGGAGATAGATTCATTAAGCCGATCCTCATCAATGACGAGGTAATAGAGGCCATAGAAGCGCTAAGCTACTTGGCACCGTTACACAATGTGCCATCGCTAATGGCGATCAGTGCTGCTAGGAAGGCATTGGGATCCACTGTCCCTATGGTTGCAGTCTTCGATACCGCTTTTCATCATACATTGCCTGAACATGCATCTCGATACGCTATTCCCCAGGAATTGACATCAAAGCACCACATCCGGCGTTACGGCTTCCACGGGTTAGCCCATCAGTATATGACTGAGCGTTACGCTGCATTTACATCCAAACTCATAGAGCAAACGAAACTGATCACACTACAGCTTGGCAATGGATGCTCAGCCACAGCAGTTAAAGACGGGCGTTCAGTAGATACTTCGATGGGATTCACTCCCCTTGAAGGGCTCATGATGGGAACTCGATCGGGTGATGTTGATCCATCACTAGTCGGATTTCTTTCCAGATCCGAGAATTTGAGAATCCAGGAAGTAGAACACCTGCTTAACACTAAATCAGGGCTGCTTGGTGTCTCAGGTCACTCAAAGGACATGAGGGAACTCTTAGAGGCCGAGCTTCAGGGTGATAGTCGCGCAGCCCTAGCGATAGAAATGTTCTGCTACCGTGTGAGGAAGTACATCGGAGGATACCTAGCGGTTCTCGGCGGAGCGGATGCCATAGTGTTTGGTGGTGGAATTGGCGAAAACTCACCCCGAGTGCGGTCCCACATATGCAATGGCTTGGAATGGTGTGGGCTGATCTTGGATCATGAACAAAATACCTCCACTATAGGCTCTCTAGGACGTATCAGCGTGGACAATTCGAGAATGCATGCCTATGTAATCCCGGTAGATGAGGAATCAATTATTGCTCGTGACACTGTTCGCTATTTATGTGAGCACCTAGGAAACTAAATAAGTTGAGTTAGGCATAACAGCATAATTGTAGCGGGATACTTTAGGATTTCATC
>JAHFBK010000201.1 GCA_023250035.1 Candidatus Dadabacteria bacterium | reverse complement strand
ATCCTGTATCGTGTACGATCCTGCTTAGTTTCATTCGTGCCCATTTGGTCAATTCATGGCTGACTCCAAATTTAACTTCACACGCCTTTTACTCTGGCCTTAATCCCTTGAGAAAGCATCTCAGGGACATCGGCATAGTGTGAGAACTCCATAGTAAACGTACCCCTTCCCTCTGTCATAGATCTTAAATGAGTTGCATAACCAAACATCTCTGAAAGAGGCACTTCCGCTTTTATAGCTTGCATACCGCCTCGTAGCTCCGTCCCAATAATTCTTCCTCTTCTCGAACTTAATTCCCCAATTACCGTTCCCATAAACACTTCGGGTACAACAACCTCAACACTCATCAAGGGTTCAAGAATTACAGGTGCAGCGCGTCTAAACGCATCCTTAAACGCCATTGAAGCGGCGATCTTAAATGCTATCTCAGAAGAATCCACCTCGTGATAAGACCCATCGTAGAGTCTCACACCAAAATCAACAACAGGGTATCCTGCGATAACACCTGTCTCCATTGCCTCTTCAATACCCTTTTCTACAGCCGGTATATACTCTTTTGGAATTGCTCCACCCTTAATCTCATCTATAAACTCAAAACCCGATCCTCGTTCTTTAGGTTCTAATCTTATTTTTACATGACCGTACTGGCCACGCCCACCGGTCTGGCGGATAAACTTCCCATCAGCCTGAGAAGAGGCTGTGATTGTTTCTTTATACGCTACCTGAGGCTTTCCAACATTCGCATCAACCTTAAATTCACGCTTTAGACGATCAACTATTATTTCTAAATGAAGCTCTCCCATACCGGCAATAATTGTCTGACTGGTCTCTTCGTCGAACTTAACCTTGAATGATGGGTCCTCTATTGCGAGCTTTCCAAGTGATATACCGAGTTTTTCCTGATCGGCTTTGGTTTTTGGCTCAATTGCAACTGAAATAACAGGTTCTGGAAACTGAAGGCTTTCAAGAATAATAGGCTTATTTTCATCTGAAAGTGTATCACCAGTAATTGTATTCCTAAGACCAACCGCTGCAGCAATATCTCCTGCGCTAATCTCCTTGATCTCCTCACGTTTATTTGCGTGCATCCTGAGAAGCCTTCCGATTTTCTCCCTACTACCCTTTCTTGAGTTATAGACGGATGTCCCTGAGGTAAGCTTTCCCGAATATACCCTTAAATACGTAAGCTGACCGACAAATGGGTCTGTCATTATTTTAAAAGCAAGCGCAGAGAATGGTTCGGTTTCTTTTGGATACCTAAGCTCCTCCTGATTAGTATATGGGTTTATCCCCTTTACAGAAGGTAAATCTATCGGGGAGGGAAGAAAATCTACAACAGCATCGAGAAGGGTTTGAACCCCTTTGTTTTTGAATGCTGAACCGCAAAGCACCGGGACTGCATTTATTACGATAGTAGACTTCCTTAATACGCTCTTTATCTTTTCTTCTGTAATTAGCTTCCCGTTAAGGTAGCTTTCCATTACCTCTTCATCCAAGTCTGAAAGAGATTCTAAGAGTCTTTCCCTACCCATAATAGCTTGATCTTTTACCTGATCTGGTATTTCGATAAACTCATATTTAGATCCTAGAGAGTCCTCCTCCCAAACTACTAATTTCATCTGAATAAGATCAATTATCCCTTTGAATTCATCATCATCAATCCACGGAATTTGAATAAAAATAGGATTAGAGTTTAATCTATTCCTGATCTGGTCAATAGTTTTAAAGAAATCAGCCCCCACTCGGTCCATCTTATTAACAAAAGCAATCCTTGGAACGTTGTAGCGGTCAGCCTGTCGCCATACTGTTTCAGATTGTGGTTCAACACCTCCGACACCATCGAAAACCACAACAGCTCCATCAAGTACCTTTAAAGACCTTTCAACCTCGATCGTAAAATCCACGTGTCCCGGAGTATCAATAATGTTGATTCTATGGTCACGCCAGAAACAAGCGGTAGTTGCTGCAGTAATGGTGATACCCCGCTCCCTTTCTTGTTCCATCCAGTCCATCGTGGCTGTGCCTTCATGAACCTCGCCAAGCTTATATGTCAGACCAGTGTAATAAAGGATGCGCTCTGTCGTTGTGGTCTTACCGGCATCTATATGGGCAATAATCCCAATATTTCTAGTCTTTTCTATAATTATGTTATTACTCACTTACTCTCCCCTCTAAACTTACCACCTATAATGGGCAAAGGCTCTGTTGGCTTCAGCCATCTTTTGTACATCTTCTCTTTTTTTAATCGCTCCCCCACGCCCTTGAGCCGCATCCATAATCTCGGATGCAAGCTTTTCTTCCATTGATTTTCCTTGCCTGCCCCTTGCAGCATTGACTATCCATCTTATAGCAAGAGATAGACGACGAAATTGATTTACCTCGATTGGAACTTGATATGTAGCTCCACCTACCCTTCGAGGTCTTACCTCAATAACCGGCTTTACGTTTTCCATCGCTGTACGAAAAACCTCTAGGGGATCCTTTCCCAATTTTTCGCCAACCGTTTCTACTGCTTTATAGAAAATGCTTTCTGCTATGCTTTTCTTTCCATCGTACATAAGGGAATTTATAAACTTTGCTACCATCAAATCTCCGTACTTAGGATCCGTAGAAATCCGTCTCTTAGAAACTGAACCTTTTCTTGACATTGTAACTTTTCCTTAATTACTTAGGTCTCTTGGCACCATACTTCGAGCGGCTTTTTCTTCTATTTTGTACGCCCGTAGCATCCAATGAGCCCCTGATAATATGGTATCTTACTCCTGGAAGGTCTTTTACCCTACCACCCCTTACTAGAACTACAGAGTGTTCCTGAAGTGTGTGTCCTTCACCAGGTATATACCCAGTTATCTCAATGCCGTTTGTAAGCCTAATACGAGCAACTTTTCTAAGAGCCGAGTTCGGTTTTTTGGGAGTGGTAGTATATACCCTGACGCATACACCCCTTTTTTGAGGGCAGCTCTGTAGAGCTGGAGCCTTACTCTTCTTCGTTAACTGCTCTCTTCCCTCTTTCACTAGTTGCCCAATTGTAGGCATATATTACAGTTACTCCTAATTTTTAAAAGTTAATCAATAATTTTAAACATGAAATCTTATTATTGTCAAGAAAAATACTGTTTTTTGTTGTTGCAAAATGATAATGTCACTATTTAAGTGCAAAATGAAAATGTCACCCCCCAAGGTTTTAGGGATAATTTCTGGTATAAGCAGGAATTATCTAGAAGGAGGTAGAAATACCTA
>JAHFBK010000091.1 GCA_023250035.1 Candidatus Dadabacteria bacterium | reverse complement strand
AAGAAAGATTAAAAGAGAAGAGGTAGCGGATACATTCGTTAAAATCTTTCTAGAGGGGATAAAAAATAATTGATTCATTTTTGTGGAAATAAGATCATAAAGTAAATTATTTGCATTAAATTAGGAGTCATTTCTCATCGATTGATTGAAAAAGGGAAAGAAGTTTCATAGAAGGGTTGACATATAATATAGATTGAGCGGTGGATAAAACTTCAATATTTTGCTCACTTGTTTCGTTAAAATCTAATTCAGATTTTTTATGAGTTGTTCTGAAATCACGTTATACCTATCTTATCTTGATAACTAATATTATTAATAAATGGCCTGTCTTGTCGGTATAGAATTGACAATAACCTAAGTAGAATATATATAATCGGAATAGGTCATAAAGAGATAGATTTCTTAAAGGTGTCCTATAAGATATATCTTGTGAAATTTTCTGAGAAAAGCGCCATAGTTGATTTAGTTGTAGACGTTGACGAAGATGTAACAGAGCCGGTTTACTCATTTCTTGAGGCTCTTGAGTTTATCGAAATGCTCTATCATCTACAAAACACTGGAGAGGGCCTCTTGGAATTAGAGGATGCTATTTTCCAAAAAATTGTAGAGACCCTAAGAAGAGGAACATCGTATTTGTCTGGCGAAGAGAAGCTTGATCTTAGTAGAAAAGTAGACTCGATATCAAGAGGGATATACGATTTATGTTCTCTAATCCTAAAACATAAAGGAGAGGACTATGTTGACTTAATTATAGGGAAGATTCTCTCATGGGATAAAAATAACCGTGGCTGCTATTCAGGAGCGGTTGGACTTATTAATAAATCATTTGACAATTTGATTGAGAGTTATGATCAAAAATTGGACTATTTCCAAGAAAGACTTCCGGTCTCCGATCAGCATAAAGGTTTTTCCATTAAGAAAAGTGCACCTCTTATGAGATGTATTGATGTATTTTCACTTGCGGGAGAACTAAATATTCGACATAAACCTATCTGTGTGTTTTTTTCAGGTGGTGCTTCTCAAAACCTTTCCACTCTCTCAATGATGACTGTGTTTATCAATATGTATGTTTATAGGTTTAAACTCATCTCAAAGGAGATTGCAAGAAAATACCTTGAGGATTACTCCATTATAAAAGATCATGACGATAGCACCATTGCTAGGCTTTTACTCGTATGGCTTCGAGGTCATGACCTTGGACATTTTTACGGGCTAGATTCTCTTGGAAAAAAGATGTCTGAGCTGGATAAGGCATATTTGATACTACATGAGCTTAAATCTGATTTGATAGCACTTTACAATATGAGATACCTTGCTGATGATCTACTAAAAGATGATCTACTCATTAAAGCATATATTTTTGCAATTGCAGAGATGTTTAGATATATAAGGCGGGGTAGATTCTACAATTACCCCGATACCGCTTCTGCATTCCTAGCATACTGCTATTTTAGAGAAAGTGGATCAATTAGATTAGATTCCAAATGGAAAAAATTCACAGTAGATTTTGGCAAATTAGAAACTGATATCAAAGACTTGACTGAAAAACTCCTTACAATGTTTGCTGAGGGTGATGTAACTGAAGGATTGAAACTCTTAAATCGCTGGGGGGACATTAAAGAACTCGGACAGCATGGTTTCCCTAGTGAACTTGAAGTTCTTGAGGATCCTGATATACCTCATTATATTGATTTTAATTTTGTGTCGAAGCAAAGGATTTTGTTAGGCCTAGAGCGAGGATAAAATGCGTGTAGTTGGGTCTCCGGAGGGCGCCATTTTGTAATATGAAAATCCCATGGGTAGCGTTCGTTTTATTATATTTATCTCTTTTCATATACCCAGAAAGTATTTTTCCTTGGAATAACGGGCCCTCGGGGGATGCTGCTACGGACGAAGACCATCCCGATTGCCAAAATATTCCATACTCTACACACGACTGGATTGCTGATCATGCTAGAGCCTTTCTTCCCCAAGGAGAGAGAAAATGGCTTGATGATAATCTTAAGCTCTATCTTCTTGGAACTGAGGCCCCTGATAACGACAAAATCCCTGATACATGCAAAGCTCCCAACAACGGATACGATGATAGGAGAAGTGGTCATAGCGTAAAGTGGAATGATGACTTTTCACAGTTAGAAGAAGACCGTGCTGCCTTTAGAGCAAAAGAAGAGTATCTAAAAGTAGTAAGATCGATAAACAAAGGAAAGTTATCTTATGCCGCTTTCTACGCAGGAGCCATGGCGCATTATATCGGTGATGTATCTCAGTATGGACACTCAGTTGACTTTGAAGTCCATCATAGCGACTACGAAAGGCTAATTGGTTCTAAGACTGAAAGTTTCGAAGTAGTCTTTTTTAAAAAATATTTAACACTAGATGGCTTATCAGAGGAAGACCCATATAATGCAGTTGTGATAATATCTCTAACTACTGCTCGAGGTGAAGGAAATATTAAATCAGCAGCTTGGATGGACTCTCATTATAATAAAAGGAACCAGCAATACTGGGATAGTGTGGGAGAATCACTGAATAAGGGCGTGAATCTTTTGGCCGACGTGCTTCATACTGTATACGTGAAGCACAAAAAGCTCATAAACAACCCACGTTCGGCAGGCGAGGTTGAGCACGTCATATATATAGTCCGGTCAAAAGATACGCTGGGCTCCATTTCGAAGAAGTTGTATGGAGACGGAAGAAGATGGAGAGTGATACTATCGTCAAATAGAGACAAAATTGCTGACCCTAAGAACCTCAGGGTTGGTACTATATTGGTAATTCCGTAAATAGTTCTTAGAATTTCAACACTTCACACATATATATTTTCAAAACTCATGTAACTTTTCCAGTCCAAAGCTCGGATTCGTGAGATGTTCCTCTTTACACCTAGGGCATCTGCCGGGTTTCTTTGGCTTATCTCTTTTATCGAAGATAAAACCGCAGTTTAAGCACTCCGAAGGTTTCATAATGAATCTATAACCCTTATTCAGAGCGGATTGCTTAACATGAGTGAGATGAGTTATCACCTCTTTCTCAGAAATCCTGAGTGCTTGTGATAACTCTCTTACCGTCCTCATACCCTCTAGGAGTTCATCAAAAATGGCTTGTCTAATAGTTTTAGAATAATAATACGGTTCTTTATCTTTCACCATTTTTACCTTACTTTATCATCGAAGGCTAGACTAAGCTGATTTATTTTCTCTCCAAGGACTCTATGAGCCTTATAGTTCTTTTCATCATAAATATGAAACACTCGCCATTTCTTCTTTGTTAGAGTAGAAGCGATATGCCGACGGTGGCACCGAAACCAAAGGAGTTCGGCACACATCACGGCGGTAACCTTTTGTTTTGCTATCTTAATTAGTGATCTTAAACCCTCGTTGAAATCATTTGTTTTCAAATAACTTTCATACCCTCCCTTCCTAAACCCTCCAAGGCTTTCAATCCATATATACTGAATGCCACTTTCTGGGAGTTTAAGTTCAAGAGCCTCTCTGTTGAATTGGGGGTTGCGTCTTGAACGGGGAAAATGCCGAATATCTGCGAGAACTCCTATGTTGTAGTATTTTAGTATCTTCACAAGCTCATCAAAACTTCGGGTTGAGTGCCCGATTGTAAAGATTTGCTTTTCACCCATATCGTTATTTTGATACTCCACCATCAGCTATCTATTTACTATATAGCAACTAGCAAAGTCTAAAGCGAGATTTCACTCAAGAAAAGTAAGTAGATTCTATTCGGTCTACCATTTCCCAAATTCAATCTAGGCTTGGCTAGCACGACGTATAAATGGTAGATGTTATAGATTCTTGACGATAGCTCTAATACTCAGCTAAACTTTTTCCGTATTTAGAAATATCTTTAGATCGTGATAAAGGTGGAATTTGGCAGTCTATATTTGGTATTAAACAAATATTTCAAGAAAAGCCGACGTAGCTCAGTGGTAGAGCAGTTGATTCGTAATCAACAGGTCAAGGGTTCAAGTCCCTTCGTCGGCTCCAATAATATTTCTGTCTTTAGACCACTAAGATGGACTAATTCTTTTACCTCAGATGCTACTTCACTTATGAACTTACTAAATTGCTTTAATTCACTTTCTGGATTATCTGTTAAGTATCCTTGCGGCTGATTAAATAGAATTTTACCAAGTCCTTGTTTTGCCAAGTTACTCAAGTAATCGTCCCTTATGAATTCCTAGAATATTTGACTAAGATTCGGTAATATTTAGCTTAATCCATAAGACGCTGTGCAATAGAAATTCATAAAATATAGTCAATAAAAATGAGTGAGTCTTTAAGAGAAAAGGCTCAGAAGCATCTAGAAGCACTTAAATTAGGCTTAGTAGAGCAACCTGAAGTTAAAGTAGGTATAACCCCTCATGAAGTTGTCTTTACAGAAAATAAACTTAGGCTTCTTCATTATATTCCTCTAGCTGAAAAGGTATTTCCTATTCCCATTATTATGATTTTTGCGCTTGTAAATCGTCCTTACATACTGGATTTGAAACCTGGAAGAAGTGTTGTTGAAGTACTCCTAAGAGGTGGAATAGACGTATATCTGATAGATTGGGGAATCCCAGGTGACGAAGACAGAAAACTCAATCTGGATTTCTATATAAACAGATATATACGAAACGTAGTTGATAAAGTAAAGAAAATCTCAGGCTCAGATAAAGTAAGTATACTTGGCTACTGTATGGGTGGAACAATGTCCGTAATGTATACAGCGCTTCATCCTGAAGATGTAAAAAATCTGATTGTTATGACTACGGGTATTGATTTTAAAGCTTCGAAGAATGGGTTGTTAAACCTATGGGGAGATAAATCGTACTTTAATGTTGATAAATTTGTGGAGGCCTATGGAAATGTCCCTGCTGAATTTCTTCAGTCGGTTTTTCTTTTTATGAAACCGATTGAGAACCTTGTAACGAAGTATGTCAATTTTTACGAAAAGTTGGACGATAAAAAAGTAGTTGAAAATTTCCTCGCTATGGAAAAGTGGCTAAACGATAATATCCCAGTTCCAGGGGAGGTTTTTAGAGAGTTCATAAAGTACTGTTATTAAGAAAACCTTCTTGTACAAAACAAACTTAAAATCAAAGGAAGGGTAGTTGATCTAAGAAAAATAGAATGCCCGGTTTTAAATCTTATAGCTGAGAAGGACCATCTTGTACCCCCAGCTACGAGCGTAGTTTTAGAGGATGTAATATCCAGCAAAGATAAAGAAACAATAGTCTTTCCAACTGGACACATTGGGCTTTCAGTAAGTAGCAAGTCTTTGAAAGAACTTTGGCCAAGGGTTGCACAGTGGCTTGCTAAAAGATCGAATTAGGAAGGTAAGCCTGCTGTAAAATGCTCTATCTTTTGAGCTTCCGAGTTCCGATATTTAAGGTAGGACGATGAACGTATCCCACCTTTTATAGTAAGAAATTGGAATCTCAGGGAAAATAGAAAATTGAAAAAACCATTTAAATTAGCGGTTTGACACTATATGCAAGCGTTAGCTTATTAGGTTCAGGTTTTATTTTCTTGATTTTATTTTTCTCGTTCACATAAACCAATTTGGATTCATGTCTTGTTACCTCGTTTTCGTTATACGAAGCAAAGCTGGCGATAATTACTGTGTCTCCCTCTCTAGCAAGATGGGCAGCGGCTCCATTTGTGCAAATGACACCCGAGCCAGGCTTGCCTTCTATAACGTAGGTAAAAAATCTCTGTCCATTTGTCAAGTTAAAAATATGGACTTGCTCGTAAGAGACCAAATCTGCAGCATCCATCAGGTCTTTATCAATTGTGATGCTTCCTTCATAGTTGAGATTAGCTTCTGTAACGGTTGCCCTATGAATTTTTGATTTAAGAAGCACCCTATTCATTTCCATCTCCTCCTTAAAGTCTTATGTTGTCAATAAGCTTTGTCCCCTTGATCCTCACAGCTACTGCTAGTAAATCTCCTCTACTGGCTAGTTCTTTGCTCCCGAGGGTCTCGGAATCGCAGATTTCTAGATAGTCAATGTCGTTGACTCCTGCCTCCTCTAATATTTTCTTTCCAAATTCAACCATGAGTTTAGTGTTTCTGCAACCCATGTCAAACTTTCTCTTTATTTCACGAAGTGATTTCGAAACCTGTGATGCGCTATTTTTGTCATTGGGTGAGAGGTATACGTTTCTTGAACTGAGCGCAAGTCCATCTTTGTCTCTGACAATGGGATATCCTACAACTTCCACCTCTAGGTTTAAATCCCTAACCATTCTCTGAATGACTTTTAATTGCTGATAGTCCTTCTCTCCAAAGAGCGCAACGTGGGGTTTAACAATGTTGAATAACTTGAGGACAACGGTTGCCACGCCTCTGAAGTGTCCTGGACGAAAGTGCCCACAAAGGTGTTCTTGAAGCTCTTTTACTTCAACGTATGTTTGGAATTCTACGGGATAAATTTCTTCTTGGGTTGGGGCAAAAATAATATCCACGCCGAGGTTTTCAATCTTCCTTAAATCACCTTCTAAATCCCTTGGGTAGTTTGTGAAGTCCTCATTGGGCCCAAACTGTGTGGGGTTTACAAAAATGCTTACTATGAGGACATCCCCTCTGTTCCTTCCCTCACTGATAAGATTGATATGGCCTTCGTGAAGTGCTCCCATCGTAGGGACGAGAGAGATTCTCTTCCCAGTTCTTATCTCCCCATTTACTAAGCTTTGCATCTCCCTTACGCTGCTTATGATTCTCACCTGGTTTTTCCTCAGTTGTATGAATGGTCAGTGTCTGGAAATACTCCCTCTCTTACTTCATCCACAAAATTCCTTACTGCTTTTGCCATAATCTCTCTTAGGTTGACGTACCTTTTTACGAATCTGGGAAGCGGCCCTGGCGAGAGTCCTACCAAATCGTTTATAACAAGCACCTGTCCGTCACAGAATGGACCTGCTCCAATTCCGATAGTTGGAATATTGAGAGACTCGGTTATGTTCTTCGCAAGATCTTTTGGGATACTTTCTAGAACAATTGAGAAGGCTCCTGCTTCTTCGGTAGACTTAGCAAGTTCTATAAGCCTTTTGGCTTCCTGAATTTCGCGTCCCTGAATCTTATAACCCCCGGTTAGGTGTATTGACTGTGGGCAGAGCCCTATATGCCCCATTACAGGAATACCAGCCTTTTGAATAGAGTAGATTGTATCAAGATAATTCTCGTTTGTCTCAAGTTTTATAGATTCTGCTCCCCCTTCCTTGATGAATCTTCCAGCATTCCTTATGGCATCTTCCTTTGAAGCGTGGTATGACATAAAAGGCATGTCTCCGCAGAGATGAGCACGCTCTATTCCCCGTGAAACGATTTTTGTGTGGTAGATCATCTCATCCATTGTTACTGGGAGAGTATTGGGGAGACCTTGAATTACGTTTCCGAGAGAATCACCAACAAGGACAATATCTGCTCCGGCTTCGTCAATTATATTCGCCGTGGCAGAATCGTAGGCTGTAACCATAACGATTTTCTCTCCACGCCTCTTCATATCACGAAGCTCGGGGACTGTGACCTTTTTCATTTTTGTTCTTTTGTAGCCACTAAGACACGAAGTTTTTTCTTAAGGAATTGGGAATTAAGCATTAGTAGTTGGACAATCCCCAATTCCCAATCTCGAATTCCTAATTCCTAACTTCATGCCTTCGTATCTCTTGGCTATTTTTATAAAATAAAAAAACCAGCTTATCGGGCTTAAGCCCTCGCTGGTTTTAGTTTTATAACCTATATAGGTACGGCTCATGTTCCGTCCTATTTATCTTTTTATTCAAGCTTCCTCCGTCTCGGTCCTCATATGGGATCCAAGCGGTATAAATAATGAACAATAGCCTATAAGACTGCTACGCAATTGCGAGAGATTTAAAATTAGAATAAAGAAACTTAATCGGGAAGTCAAATTTATAGTTAGTTACAGCGGGTCTATAACTGGGGTAGCTCATCAGTCCCTTCGACTGCGCTCAGGACAGGCTTGCTGGTGAGCTAGGTGGCAACGAGCAAGACTCGCTGGCTACCCGAGGTGTGCGGTTATGGTGTCACGAGCAAGCCAGTCCCGAGTTGCACCGAGAGAACTCGTGACCTACTTAGGTAATTCATCTGAAACTCTTTTATGAGCCCTGTATCCAAGCCTCTCCGCCTTCCCAGACCTCCTTTCTCCAGATAGGGATGCTTTTTGCTTAAGTTTCTCAATTATGTATCTTGACGCTTGGTAGGCTTCCTTCCTAGGTGGTGCAGAGACAGCGATTAAGGAGAGACCCTTTCGCAATCCTCAGAAATTGAACATATTTCCCTGTCTTCCCCCTTCCCCATCCCTCTGCTATGTTGGCTGGTATGGATACTGCTGCCCTCTGAATCTGAGATGTCAGAGAAAATCTCTCTTCTATAGGAAAACCTCGAGTTATTTTATAAATCTTCTCTGCCAGCTCTACTACTTCCTGCCAAACCTTTAATTCCTTGTAGTTTTTCATTTTTCTTCCCCTTCCCCTAATTCCCAGTTTTTATTCCTGTATTACTTTTCCTGTATATCCAGTTTTTCTAAGGCTTGCGGCTATTTTTTCGGCTTTACTTTTATCTGAAAACTGTCCTATCTTTACCCTATAGAAGGTATAATCGCCGAAATCAACGGTTTCGATTCTAACGTCGCTATGCTTACTGTCTAGAACCTCTTTTAAATAGTAAGCGTTTTGCTGATCTGTAAATGATGCAACTTGGACTGAGTATTTAGCCTCAAAGTAATTTGAGGTTTCTCTTGGCGCTGAAAGCACCTCGACCTTAACCTTTGCCGTTCCCATACCAATCATGCCGATAGCTTTGGCTGGAGCATATGAAAGGTCAATTACACGTCCTTTTTTAAACGGACCTCTGTCATTAATTCTAACAATAACATCTTGTCCATTGTCCAAATTGGTAACCCTAACCATTGTCCCTATTGGGAGGGTTTTATGGGCGGCCGTGTAATCATGCTTACTGAAGCGTTCACCACTTGCAGTTTTGTTACCATGTTCCTGATCTCCATACCAAGAAGCAATGCCTATTTGAGTGTTACCATCGGTTTGGTAACCTTCGACACCTTTTCTAGCGATTGATGCGCAAGAAAAAAATAGTGGTAGAAGTAATAAAAGTAGCCATGCCCCACATTTCATAACGACTCGCATTTTAACATATTAAATATGGGATATAAAGAACCTTTTTTAGAAGGTAGTAGAAACGTATTTTGTCAATCTCGAACCCTGTCTGAAGCCAAAGGCGAGGGAGGATGGGAGAGATCTAAAGATTTCTTACCTCGCTCGAAACAGGGATTTTTCCGCTCCGCTCAAAAGAAGGATTTCTCGCTAGTGCTCGAAATGACAGTGGACCCACCAGTCCCCTCGGTCGGACCCTTCCCTGCGTTCAGGGCTTCGGTCCGGGACAGGCTTGCTGGTGGACGGCAACGAGCAAGCTTGTCCCCTGATTTTTGTCGAAGGGACTCGTTGGCTACACAGATGGGAAATAGAACGAAAAATCGGGATGTGTGTACGTGGACTGCCAACCGGCGGTCACGAGCAAGCATGTCCCGAGCTTAGTCTAGGGGACTCGTGACC
>JAHFBK010000090.1 GCA_023250035.1 Candidatus Dadabacteria bacterium | reverse complement strand
CTTACGTTATACGCCGGACGGTAATAATCGTAAAAGTCCTTTCTATAAGTATGCATCGCTTCGCTATAAGGCTATTAACGCAAGGGAGAAAGGAGCAAAAGGCATTATATTTACAACACCTCTTTCTCAGAAGGAAGAAGAAGGTTTAGGTGGTATAAGACTCGATCTTTCTTTTACCGATTCCGGTGTTCATGCAATAATTCTAAAAAGAGAAATCGCTCAAGAGGTTTTGAAGACAGCTGGCAAGGATATGAAAACCTTGGAACAGAAGCTAGGTGATAAGAAACCTTCTTCCTTTATTATTCCTGAAACTGAAGCCCAGATTCATACCGAACTTATCCGTGAAAAAAGCTTTACTGCAAACGTTATAGGTTACATTGAGGGTTCTGATCAATCACTCAAAGATCAGGTGATAATCATTGGAGCTCATTATGACCACATAGGTTTGGGTGACGGAGTATCAAGAGGAGACGATAAAACAGATAAGAATAAGGTTCATAACGGTGCGGATGATAACGCTTCAGGTATTGCAGGGCTTCTAGAACTAGCCGAGTATTTTTCCGACCAAAGGGTTTCTCTTAAGAGGAGTCTTCTTTTTATTGCCTTTTCGGCTGAGGAGTTGGGGCTTCTCGGTTCTTCTTACTATGTCAAACACCCCAAAGCACCATTGGTTAATACTGTAGCGATGATTAATATGGATATGATTGGTAGACTAAGAGACGATAAACTAACAGTTTTTGGAGCTGGTTCATCTCCTGAGTGGAAACCCCTTCTTGAATCTTTTAATTCTAAACTTGGTTTAACGATACAAACGAAGGACTCCGGTTTTGCTACGAGTGACCAAACCGTATTTTATGCTAACGACATCCCTGTGCTTCATTTTTTTACTGGAGTGCATGAAGACTACCACGCTCCTGGTGACGATTGGCAAAAGATAAACTCAGAAGGAGAGAAAAAGATTCTTTTGCTTATTTCAGATTTAATCGGCAAGCTGAATGAAACATCGACTAAGATAGCGTTGTCTAAGGCTAAAGAAGAAGAAAGAGCACCCTCTCAATTTAATGTCTATGTTGGAACAATACCAGATTATTCAGAGGAAGGAGAGGGGGTAACACTTATGGGTGTAAAAGAAGGGAGCCCTGCTGATAAATCAGGCCTAAAGGGTAAAGACACAATAGTAGAATTTGGTGGAAGGTCTATAAAGAACATCTATGATTATGTATACGCTTTGGGGGAGATGGATCCAGAAGTTCCAACCGAGATTGTTATATTAAGGGAAGGCAAACGGATCAAGTTAAGCATTATACCAGAGTCAAGAAAGGATAAAATTAATTAGAATTATTAGAAATAAACTCTGTTTAGCTGGGGATGTTTTTATGTCTAATACTCGTCTTAGAATATTTGTTATTGCTTCAGTAATCATACACCTTTTAGCTTTTTCTATTTTTGTTTTTGTGTGGCGGCCAGAGGTTATCGTTACCAACGCGCAATTAATAGGTTTTGGTGTAATTGGTGCCTCCAAAGAGCATAAGGCAGGAAGTGGTAACATTTTTGTACCAAGTCAAAAAGTGGCACCCAAACTAGAGAATGCCGTTATCAAACCTATCACGAGGAAAAATCAAGAAAAGGAAATTACAAATAAGAGAGAGGCTTCTATTCAACAGCTTAAATCAATGATCGAACCAAGTACGGTTAATAAAAATGATTACACAAATAAAGAACAGACACATCTGTTTTCAAATACTTCAAAGGCTAGCGCAGAGTCTTTAAAGGAAGGAACGCAAATAGGATATGAAGGACTATCTGTGCTTGATACTAATGGCTCAGGGCAGGCTGTAGAGGTAGGTTACCCAGATTATAGAATAAACCCAAAGCCAAAGTATCCAATGATCGCAAGAAGAAATGGATACGAAGGTGCAGTTCTTCTCAGGATATGGGTGCTTGAGGATGGTAAGGTAGGCAAACTTGAAATCGAACAGTCCTCAGGTTACGTAATACTTGACAAATCCGCAATCGAAGCAGTAACAAACTGGATTTTTATACCTGGCAAAAGGAACGGGGTTCCATTCCCAAGTTGGGTTACAGTTCCGATTAAGTTTCAACTTAGTAGCGGTTAAATATTTTGTATTATTTCCCGTCGCACACATCTTGCTATTCAGCAGATATACTCCAAACTCAGACTCTTTATATCGAGCATAGTTCTTAAGGAGCAGCCGGTACGACCTTAATCTCACCACGCATCGAGTTGTGACGTTTACAAAAGTATGGGTATGTGCCTGGCTTATCAAAGGTGAAGGTGAAAGTTTGACCCTCTGTAAAAAAATCGGAATCAAAACTCATTCCAGGTTTCTCTGGTGTTCCATTAGTCACACTGTGTTCGATAGCATCGGAATTAGTCCACACAACCGTAGTCCCAACAGGCACCTCAATCGTTTCTGGTTTGAAGGTGAATAACTTGATATCTATATTTTCGTTTGATTGTTCAGATGATTGGGATTTTGTCTCAGCTGCCTCGGTTTCACCAAGATAAAAACTAGGCCCAAAAATAAAAAGCGGTGTCATTATTAATATTGAAAAGAACTTGAATGCTATCTTCATTTTCATCTATGCCTCCTAAAAAATAGAGCAAGAGGTAGGAATTCCTCTTGCTCTATTACACTTGCCCAAAACTTAACATTACTTAGCGGCAAACTTATTGGGGAACTGATTGATAATAGCCTCAGCAAGTGGGTCGGCAATCATCTGCATGTGGCTTGCAGCAGTCCTTATATCAGAATCTGCCTGCGCCCAATTCTTAGCTGCTTGAGCATCAACCACTGCCTTTAGAGTAAGAACATGGGTCTTAACCAGGTCAGCCACAGCGTTTGCGGGAAGGGCTGGGCTAGCAGAGTGCATAAAGGCACCGAAATCCTTGGTGTATTGTACTAAATCGGACACCGCTTTTTCCTGCTTTGCCTTATCCTTTGTTGAAGTGCCTACTGTGTAATCAACAAAAAACCCGATATGTTTGCGCCACAACGGCAAAAACGCCTTTTCAGCATCGGGACCGTAAACAGATCCAATTACTTTGGAAAGGTCAACTGAGTTAGCATCAAGGGCTCCCGCTGCTGCCTGAAACTCTGTATTGCGTCCGCCTAAGGCCGCATCTGTTGCTGTAGCGGCAAGGAAAACATGCTCACGGAGCAAAGAGTTAAGCGCTAAGCGCAGGTCAGAAGCCTTAGTGAAGGAGCTGTGCATCATTGAATCCCCTCCAGCAAAGCTTGGGCTAGATACTGAGAACGCTAAGGCAAAACCCAGCGTTAGAAATAAGGTTAAAAATGGCTTACCTCTCATCTTTTTACTTCCTCCTTGTTTTGGTTTTTGCCTAATATATACGATTGGGGTTCTATGTTTGGATTAAAGGGGGGGCATTAATCTGCAAAAATGAAAAGTTAAGCACTAGTATTGCAACGAAACCTCCTAGGTGTATACGGAGAGATGGAACTTATTATCTCTGGGTCCCCGTGAGCTTTAGTGACGTAATCATGGAAATGCTTGTGTAATACAAGAAGTGATAAAGTCCCAGCCAACCTCCGAGAGTTTACTCCTCCCCTAAGTGTCTTAAGTAACGACGAAATGAAAAACCACCTCCGTTTTCCATCCTTTGTAATTAAATAATACGAAAGTACATTTTTAATTATTTTATATAGTTCTGAAGAAAGGTAAGGCTTTTTCTGTGTATGCAGAAAGCCTGGGAGGTATGGCCTTTTCTCTGCAACTTTGTCCTTGTTCCCATTCTTATAAAAATTGTCTATCATGGTTAAAATCCGCTTGGAATAGTTGTCGTAGGCATAGAGCGCACGGATAAGCCAGTTGTAACCCTTGATTAGTTCCTCAAGAGTCATCTGCTTAGGAATGAAATTTATATCGCTTGCTCCATGGCCCCGAAAATCTTCGTATACATAATCAGTCAGGCGCCCCTCTTTCTTTAGCCTTTCATAAAGTGGTGTGTTCTCTAAGGCAACCAAGGTGCCTACCGTAGTAAAGGGAATTCCAGCCTCTGTTAAGAAATCGAACTCTTCCTGGAATATATCTTTATCGTCGCTATCGAATCCTACAATCATCCCTGCAACAACAATCATGCCGTAGGATTGAATCTTTCTAATGTTTTCTAAAAGTGATCCGCGTGTATTTACGAGCTTTTTTGTCTCTACAAGGCTTGTTTTCCTCGGGGACTCAACACCAACAAATACACGGTCAAAGTTGGCTGCCTGCATTAAGCCAAGAATCTCATACTTTGTCGCAAGATTTATCGTTGCTTCACATGCAAAGCTCATTGGGAAGTTATTTTCTTTACCGAATCTTATAAGCTCTTCAAGTAACTCTTTAGTATATTTAGGGCTACCGATGAAATTAGCGTCAGTGAATACAACTGAACCAACTCCAAGTTCATATAGTTTTTGTACCTCCGCCAAGACTTGCTTAACTGATTTACTCCTTGGAACCCTTCCGTCTGTGATGATAATGTCGCAGAACTCGCAGGTAAATGGGCAGCCGCGCGTTGTCTGTATAGGAAACTCAAAATATTCCTTAATTTTTAGAAGGTCATAACGTGGCGGAGGCGATGAAAGCATAGAAATCCTCTCTTTCTGCTTGTAGTGCCGTTTATAATTCCCTTCTTGATAGTCAGCTAAAAACTCCTGCCAAATTAGTTCCCCCTCTCCTTCGAGTACAACATCTACGTATGGCATACATTTTTCCGGACAGAGACTTGCGTAAGGGCCACCCATAGCAACTAACTTTCTACGCCTTCTAAACTCCTCTGCTATCTTAAAAGCCCTTGCTGCCTGTACATTAAATGCAGTTAGAGCAATAATTTCAGCATCGGTTTCAAAATTTATAGGTTCAATCTCTTCGTCACAAATTTCGATGTTGAACTTCGTTGGAGTACAAGCAGCAATAGTCGCAAGTCCCAAAGGTGCGAATGCTCCTCTTTTACCTACGAGTGAGGCAACTCCGCTAAAACTCCAGAGTGACTCTGGAAAAGCTGGATTAATAAAATAAACCTTCATTCGATCAACCTCAGTAGTTTAATACTAAAAGCTATTATATAACAAATAAATCATCTCTTCACTGAAAATTTTTTCATGATAAGATAATAGAAATTCGTGCTGTAATTTTAATATATCGATAGGCAGGGTTTTCTATCCCCGTCCGCCAATACGGGACAAGAATGTCCCGCCTATTCATATATGTAGGACAAGAATGTCGCCAATACCGGATAGGGGGTTTTTTAATCCTACTAAAATTCGCAACAGGACCTACCCTGTGCATGTCGAAGGGATAACGCCTCTACTTAATTTTAACGATGCCAGACTACGATCTTTTAATCTCAAAAATAGAACACATCGTAGGCAGAGAATATCTCTACTACTCTCATGGTGGATTCTTAGATTTTGCGGTAGACGGTAAAGTGCCAAGGATCCTTGTTTATCCTGCCAACTCAGATGAGGTTTCAGCAATTTTACGTGTTGCCAACGAAGAAGAGGCTTCGATTTGCCCATGGTCTCAGGGGACAAAAATAGTAATTGGGAACATACCTAAAAGCTTAGATATTATCCTCTTTACATTTCGGCTAAACAAAGTCATTGAACACGACCAAGGAAACCTTACAGTCACTGTTGAGCCCGGGATAAAACTTTCAGAGTTGCAGAGTCTACTTAAAGACAAAAAGCAGTTTCTTCCACTTGACCCCATGTTTAGCTCTAGGTGTTCGATTGGTGGGATTATAGCATCAAATTCAAACGGGCCTAGAAGATTAAGATATGGGTCGGTAAGGGATTTACTAATTGGAATAAAGGCAGCACTTCCTACAGGGGAAAGAATCAAGGCTGGAGGAAAGGTCGTAAAAAACGTGGCAGGCTATGATATGTGCAAACTCTTTGTTGGTTCTTTTGGAACTCTGGGGATTATAACTGAAGCTACTTTTAAACTTTATCCTTTACCAGAGGTGGAGAAGACGGTCTTGCTTTCATTTGAAAACTCTGCACAGGCATTCGAATTTATATCAAGATTGCTTGAGTCAGTGGTTCTTCCCACTTCTCTAGAAGCGTTGAATTACTCTACGCTTAAGGTTTTATCAAAGAAGATTGACATATCATTTATGGAAAATACATGCTGTCTGGTTATTAGGTTAGAGGGCTTTGAGGAATCGGTTAAAAGGGAGAGTGACGAGATTCAAAAAATGGGTATAGACTACGCTCGAGTTCTTGAGGGTCCCGAGCAAGAGGGACTATGGACTGAACTATCAGATTTCCCTTCTTTGGCAGGGTCAAATTTTAGATTTAAGGTAAGTGCTCCAAGCTCAATCACGTACGACATCTTCAATAAAGTTGAGGAGTATTCGAAAAATCTGGGGGTTAGCATCAACCTTGTTTCTCACGCTGGGAGCGGGATTGTTTACGGATTTTTGTCAACCGAAGAAATGGATAAGCTAATTCAGTTTATAAATGAATTAGGTTCTTACGTAGCAGAAGCCGGCGGATACCTTGTAGTAGAATCAGCTTCTACTGAGATTAAGCACAAGGTTAATATATGGGGTCATCTTCCGGGTGGCGTAGAGATAATGCGTAAGATTAAAGGAAGTTTTGATCCTAAGGGCCTTATGAGTCCTGGGAGGTTCTTATAGAAGCGATTGTAGGGGCTGATGCTTTCATCATTAGAGACACGCCATGGCGTGTCTCTACATTAGGTTTGTTCTAGTTCGGGGAACTGAGAAGTTGTAAAACTACTCATCTTAGTAAATAATAATTTTTATGGATAACCAGGTAATAGCAATAGTAGATGATGAAGAGGATATTGTAGAACTTGTGAGCCATCACTTAAAAAGGGATGGATTTAAGGTAAAGGAGTTCTATAATGGAAGGGATTTTCTTTCATATCTACAATCCTTGCTTCCCGATCTTGTGGTCCTTGACATAATGCTTCCGGGAGCGGATGGACTTGAAATCTGTAGGATGCTAAAAAATAACAGCCGCACATCATCACTACCAATAATCATGCTTACCGCAAAGGGTACAGAAGCCGATATTGTTGTAGGACTTGAACTCGGCGCAGACGACTACATAGTAAAGCCATTTAGCCCGCGTGAGCTTGTTGCCAGAGTAAAGACCATACTAAGAAGATCAAGAAAAGAAGGGGAAATAGACAAACTTATAAGAATCGGTCCTCTGATAATTGATTCAGAAAAATTTGAGGCTGCTGTTGATGGTAAGAAAGTAGAGCTAACTACAACTGAGTTTAAGATTCTTGAGGTGCTTGCAGAAGGAAGGGGAAAGGTATACACACGGGATCAATTGCTTAAGAAGAAGAGGATTTGGGGGGATGAAAAATTAATCTACGATAGAACGATAGATGTTCATATAAAAAATCTCAGAGAAAAACTAGGTAAATGTGGAAGCATGGTGAAAACAATACGGGGCATAGGCTATAAGTTAGAAGAGTAGGGAAAAATGTGAAAGCGTTTTGGAAGCATTTTCTTTTTAATCTATTTATCATTTCTTTAGTTTTCTTTCTATTTACTATCCTTATAATCCGTGAACTCGAAAAACATGACAAGGCACTAACGGAAGAAAGATTATTAACCGAAGCGAACTTGCTCCGTGAGGTTCTTAAAAGTCCGATTACTCAAGGCAAAAAGGAAGAGATAAAATTCCTTGTTTCAGAAGTTGGCAAAAAAATAGAGATAAGGATTACAGTAATAGATAAGGATGGAGTTGTGATCGGTGATTCTGAAGAGGATCCTGCTAGGATGGAAAACCATGCAAAGAGGCCAGAAGTAATAGACGCAATTTCTAGAGGAAGTGGAAAAAGTCTACGCTATAGTACAACCGTTAAGAAGGATATGTTTTATGTGGCACTTCCTGTAAAAGATCAAACAGGCGAAATTAAGGCTATAGTCCGCACAGCACTTCCACTTAGCTTCCCGGAGAAGGTGTTTTCTCCTGTAAAATTAAAGATAATTTATCTAGGCTTGATTTTAACAGCTTTCGCACTTTTCCTTTCACTTGCTTCATCTAGGGCACTTACAAAATCACTTGATAAAACTATTAAGCTCTCTGAAGAGATTGCAAAAGGGAGTTTTAATGTAAGTATCCCTATTTCGGATAAAAAAGGAGAAATCGGAAAGCTTAACTTGGCCTTAAGCAGAATGGCTAAAAAATTAGACGAACTATTTAAACAAGTTTCTCTTGAGAAAACTCAGCTTGAGACAGTTCTCAGCACGATGAGTGAAGGAGTAATGGTTGTAAGAGGCGACGGCAAAATTACACTTATAAATAGTGCCTTAAAAGACATGCTTGGAATAAAGGATGGTTGGATTGAAAAACCATACTGGGAAATTTTAAGAATTAGAGAAATAATGGAACTGGTAGAAAATGTTATTAAAAAACAGTTTGCTGAGAAGAAAGAGATTGCAGTCCTTTACCCAACTGAGAGATATTTTCTAGCAAGCGCAATTCCCTTAAATTCGGTGGAAAAAGAGGCAATCTTCGTGATATTTGATATTACTGAATTCAAAAGACTAGAGAGAATAAAAGCTGATATCGTTGCAAATGTGTCTCACGAGCTTAGAACACCGCTTACAGCCATTAAAGGCTATATTGAAACCCTAGAAGAAGGAGCTTATGAAAATCCAGAAGAGAGAAATCATTTTCTTAGCATAATAAAAAGGCATACCAATAGATTAATCAATATAGTTTCCGATCTTCTCTTGCTATCTGAGATTGAAAGAAAGAGCGCTCCATGGGGAGAAGAACCAAAGGCTGCCATCGAGGATGTTGATTTTCAAGAAGTTGTATACTCATCCCTTGAGGCTCTAAAAAGTAGAGTTGAAGAAAAGAGCCTGCATGTTTCTCTTAACATTGAGGATGGTCTTCCCAAATATAAGGGAGATAGATTTCTTTTAGAACAGATGCTTATAAACCTAATAGATAATGCCGTAAAGTATACGCCAGAGAGAGGCACTATTGGAGTACAGGTTAATCAGAGTGATTCGCACTTTGGGATCGAAGTATTTGATAGCGGGGTTGGAATTCCAAAAGAGCACCTGCCTAGAATTTTTGAGCGATTTTACAGGGCTGACAAAACACGTTCAAGGAAGCTCGGTGGTACTGGGCTAGGGCTTAGCATTGTAAAGCACGTTGTAATTATGCACGGCGGAGAAATTAAAGTTGAAAGTGAAGTCGGAAAAGGAAGTAAATTTATAATTACACTTCCTGTGTGAAAAGTTTATTTGAAAAGATATTTACCATTCTATTTTGCATTTATCATATTTTAGTAACTAATACCAAATCCAGTTATGTAGTCGTCGTATCCACTTAAACCTTTGATAAACTCATGAAAGATCCTCAGCCGTCCCAGATATTCAACGGATATTAATCCACTCGTCATTGGCTTTCTGAAGGACGCCATTTACGACCTGGATAAATACTTTGCATCCTTCGACCGTTCGACAGGCTCACGGCTCAGACCGGTTTGTTCTGGTCGTGTTGTGTGCTGTATCGCTCAGTATGATTTATACACACTAGTCAATCGGTAAAACAATCCATAAATCATTACAGTAAAATGCTTT
>JAHFBK010000089.1:6824-9655 GCA_023250035.1 Candidatus Dadabacteria bacterium | reverse complement strand
CACTTTTATTAACAGGTAAAATAAAACTAACTTGGAAGCAATAAAAATAACTGGAGCAAGAGAGCATAATCTAAAAAATATTGACCTTGAAATCCCAAGAGGGAGATTCATTGTAATTACGGGTGTAAGTGGATCAGGAAAATCCTCTCTTGCTTTCGATACCATATTTGCAGAAGGCGAGAGGAGGTATATGGAATCGCTTTCTGCCTATGCTAGGCAGTTCGTAGAAAAGATAGACAAGCCTGATTTAGATTCAATTGATGGACTCTCCCCCGCGGTTTCGGTTGATCAGAGAACACTTCAGAGAAACCCACGTTCAACTGTAGGGACTATAACAGAAATCTACGACTTCCTGAGGCTACTATTCTCTAGAATTGGAAAGCCATACTGCTACAAGTGCGGAAAGGAAATATCCTCTCAAAACTTAGAGAAGATGGTTGAGCATGTTTTATCCCTTGGAATAGGAGAAAAGGTTTCAATATTCTCACCTATTGTGAAAGGCAGAAAGGGCGAGTACAAGAAAGAAATCGAAGAGCTAAGAAGACAAGGTTTTCTTAAAGCTAGAATTGATGGCAAGATTGTTGACCTCAGCGATGCTATATATCTAGAAAAGCAAAAAAAGCACACGATCGAACTCCTAGTGGATTTGATTGTTATTCGCAGAGAAGGCGTGAGAAATAGGTTAGAAGATTCATTAAAACTCGCACTAAAAAGAGGTGGAGGAGTAGCAAAGGTAGAAACTGAAAACGGTAAGACCTTGATATTTAGTGAAAAATTCGCATGCATAACTTGTGGGATAAGTTATCCTGAAATCTCTCCTAGGCTCTTTTCGTTTAATAGCCCATACGGAGCCTGCCCTGATTGCCAGGGACTCGGTATGAAACTCTTCTTTGACCCTGAGCTTGTAATAGAAAGCTGGGATAAATCGATCGAAGACGGTGCTATAATCCCATGGAGAAACTCAACCTACTTCGGTCGGATCATCGAGTGCGTGGCAAAACACTTTAAATTCAGTCTAAAAACACCGCTTAAAAAATTGCCCACAAAGATCAAAAATGTGATTCTCTATGGCACTGGGGGAGAAAAGATTAAATTCTATCGGGATAGGGGTAGCTGGGTTGAGGAATATTCAGATACATTCCCGGGTGTGATCGGGATTATTTCTGAGTGGTATAAAGAGACTGACTCCGATGAGGTAAGAGAATCGCTTAGTAAATATTTGCGTTTTATTCCCTGTCCAGCCTGTGATGGCTCGAGATTAAAGAAAGAGTGTCTTACTATCCTAGTAGCGAAAAAATCAATACATGATGTATCTAAGATGACTGTGGACGAGTGCATTAGATTTTTTGAAAACCTTGAGCTTTCACAAAGAGACAAAGAAATAAGTGAAAGAATACTTAAAGAAATCAACTCCAGACTTAGTTTCTTAAAAAACGTTGGCCTTAGCTACTTAAGCATTGAACGTTCTGCCCCTACTCTTTCAGGCGGAGAAGCGCAGAGGATAAGGCTTGCAACTCAGGTGGGATCGAAGCTAGTAGGTGTCATCTATGTCCTTGATGAGCCAAGTATTGGTCTTCATCCAAGAGATAATCGAAAGCTTATTAATACCCTCAAAACTCTTAGGGACAGTGGAAACACAATCATAGTTGTCGAGCATGATGAGGAAACTATTAGGAATGCAGATTTCATTGTGGATATGGGACCCGGCGCAGGTGAAAAGGGAGGAGAGGTTGTTGCTACTGGAAAAATCCATGATTTAGTGAAAAACGAAAGATCACTAACTGGAAAATATCTCTCAAGAGAATATACCATACCGATCCCAGAGAAAAGAAGAAAACCCAATGGATTTATAAAGATAGAGGGAGCATCAGAGAACAATCTTAAGGATGTAAGTGTTTCATTGCCAATAGGTGTATTTACCTGCGTCACGGGTGTTTCGGGCTCTGGTAAAAGCACACTTGTCATTGATACCCTTTACAATGCGCTCGCTGCAAGGCTTTATGGAAGCAAAGAAAAAGTGGGTAAGCATATAGGTATCTCTTTGGAAAACGAAATTGACAAAATCACTAATGTTGACCAATCACCAATCGGAAAAACCCCAAGGTCAAACCCTGCTACTTACACCGGGGTTTTTACTCCAATAAGAGAATTATTCTCTTTACTACCTGAAGCTAGAATGCGTGGATATAAACCCGGCAGATTCAGCTTTAATGTTGAAACTGGTAGGTGCAGCGGGTGCAAAGGTGATGGCGAGGTAAAAATAGTGATGCACTTTCTACCGGATGTTTACGTAAAGTGTGAACATTGTGGGGGAAGGAGATATAACTCTGAAACCATAGAGGTTAAATACAAAGGAAAAAGCATCGCAGACGTCTTGGATATGACTGTTAGCGAAGCGCTACTATTTTTTGAAAACGTTCCATACATAAAATCCAAACTAGAAGTGCTTCATACAGTAGGGCTTGACTACATAAAGCTAGGACAATCTGCTACAACCCTGTCAGGGGGCGAGGCTCAGAGGATAAAACTCACAAAAGAACTGTCACGCAGGTCTACAGGTAAAACCCTTTATATACTTGATGAGCCCACTATCGGACTTCACTTTGATGATGTAAAAAAACTCCTCGAAGTTATTCATAGACTTGTTAGTCTGGGAAATACCGTAGTTGTGATCGAGCATAACCTTGATGTAATGAAGTTTGCAGACTATATAATTGATTTAGGCCCTGAAGGAGGAGAGGAAGGTGGTCGGGTTGTAGCGTGTGGTACGCCTGAAGAGGTTTCACAAGTCGAAGGGTCGTACACCGGAATATTTTTAAAAAAGGTTTTGA
>JAHFBK010000089.1:0-6724 GCA_023250035.1 Candidatus Dadabacteria bacterium | reverse complement strand
TGAACCTAACGCAATCCATAATTCTGGGGCTTGTTCAAGGTACCACAGAAATTCTTCCAATAAGCAGCACTGCACACCTTGCTCTCCTGCCATGGTTTCTTAGATGGAACGATCCAGGGCTTCCTTTTGACGTCGCCCTTCATATAGGAACGCTTCTTGCTATCATATATTACTTCTGGCGCGATTTGATATCGATCATTAACGAATTCATTCAAGGTGTTTTTACATTTAGTTTTAAAGACTACCCGAATGGCAAGATAGGATTTCTTATTATCATTGCCACTATACCAGGCGCCCTTTTTGGGTTTATATTTGAAAGGCAAGCTGCAGGAATACTTAGACAACCGATTGTTATTGCCATTACAGTTTTTGTCTTTGGGATTATCCTTTATTTATCTGACAAGTACTCTAAAAAGCAGAAACGAATTTCAGATATGAACCTTCTTGATTGCCTGGTTATAGGAATATCTCAGGCCATTGCTATAATACCTGGAGTCTCACGCTCTGGAATTACAATCACAGGAGGTTTGATCAGAAACTTTAAAAGAGAGGAGGCTGCTAGGTTTTCTTTTCTGCTAAGCACCCCTCTTATTACAGGCGCTGCAATACTTGAATCAAGACATCTGGACCTTACAGTCGTTGCAAACCCTATATTTTTTAGCGGTGTTTTTACCTCTGCAGTTTTTGGATTTCTAAGCATAAAATATCTTCTAATATATGTGCAAAAAAGTAGCTATACAGTTTTTGTTATTTACCGCGTTCTTCTTGCTGCCCTGATTTTGTTCGTATATATGCAGAGAGCTAGCGGCTGAGTTTAAAATGGCAAATTATTATTGATACACTTCCATTAAACTCCTCAGTGCTGGGGCAAAATCTGACTTACGGAGTTTTTCAAGAGAGCGCTTCTCTATTTGCCTGACTCTCTCCCTGGTTAAATCAAGACCCTTTCCAATCTCATCGAGAGTGACAGGATTTTCATAGTTTATTCCAAATCGCATCTTAAGAATCTCTCTTTCTCTTGGATTAAGTATCAGAAGTGCCTCATCCACACTTTGTGGAAGACTAGCTGATGCTATCAGTGAATCTGGAGGTTCGGAATTGGGATCTGGTATAGAATCCATAAGGGTCGTCTTCTCGCCCTGCCACACAGGAGAGTCAAGACAAACTACCTTTTCGTTAGCCCTAAGCACCCGCTTTACACCTTCTGATGATATATTGACCTCCTTTGCAATCTCTTCAGGTAAAGGGCGTCTACCAGTTTTTTCCTCTAAAGAAGAATAAATATCTCGAACCTTACCTGATTTTTGAATTATGTAAGCTGGAACCCTTATAGTACGTGTCTGATCAGTAATCGCCCTACATATTGACTGATGAATCCACCAGCAGGCATAAGTAGAAAACTTATATCCCTTTGTATAATCGCACCTTTCTACAGCCTTTATCAGTCCAATATTTCCTTCTTGAATTAAATCCAAAAAGGGCAGTCCATAACCTGTATATCCCTTTGCTATACTTACTACTAGCCTCAAATTTGATTTGATAAAGAGATTTCTGAGCTGAGTTCCTTTTTCTGAATAAGCCTTAAGGAGGGTAATAAGCCTCGAAAGATGTTTTGAGGAATTCTCTGCTTTAGGCATATCTGAACCATTACCTGAGATTTCTTTAAACACCTGCATGGTTTTTTCTATATTGTTTCCAAGGCTTCTACCAATATGCTTTTCAATAATCATTTTTAATTCTTTTGCCCTTGTTTGGCATTTCCTTATCTTAGTCGCAATGTTAATCTCCTCTGCTGGAGTAAGAAGTGTTTCTTCGCCAACCTCCTTAAAATATGTTTGTAAAAACCTTTGATCCCGATTTGATATTTTTTCCTTATTTCTCTTTCGTAAAGTTTGTGATATAGAGTCTGAAAAAGGTTTAAATTGAAACGCATGAGATCTTATTTGACTCTGTGGCTTATTCATTCTGTCACCCCTGGTGTAAGCACCTTCTTTCTTTATCTATACTGATTTAATCAAAACAAAATTTCTTTTTCGAACTCAGGTTTGAGCTTAAGATCCTTTTCGAGTATATATCGTGCTGAAACAATTCTTATCCTCCAAAGTAATTAATACAAGCTCAGAACGCTGATTTTTATTCTTTTTATATTAGACGAAAGGTTTTTAGATATTCTCCCTTTTAATTAAACAAATAAAGTATTAAAATCTCTGCCAAGGTTATTTGCCTCTATAATTGTTAGTGAGGAAATCTACATTTATTAAGTTTTATGTCTCTGCTAAATAAGCAACTGATACGTGGGCTTATCCGCTTTATGTAGGTGAATTAGCAAATCTGATGGTAAAATAGCGAATTACCTAGATGCTCATTTGTTAAATAATTAATCCCTCGTCAGGCAACAGTATGGATAAAAAGATCTTATCAGAAGAAGATATTCTTTTTGTTAGAGATATCTGTACACGTAGTTTTCAAAGAAATAAAGACTTGGCTAACGACTGCTTCTTGTATGTATGGGAGAAGCTCAATGAGGATGATTCACGCAGATTGAGAGCATTTAAGGGAGAAGCGAAATTCCGGACATTTCTCTACAGTGTTACAAATAAGCTCATTATTGACTTCAGACGCTCTCAGTTTGGATATAAAGTTTTACCTAAATTCTTCTGGGACTTTGATGAAATTAATCGTCATATCTTTAAGCTTTTTTTTTACCAAAACTCAACACGCACATGGGTAGAGAATGAAATCAGAGCAGAATTTAAAATCTCTCAAAATGAGGCACAAAGCAGAGTTGATAAGGTTGAGAAGAGGATAACGGAAAGTAGACTAAGACTAGAGACAACTAAGGAAATACAGCTAGTAATGCTTGGGGAGGATGTTAGTGCTCTCCAATCAGAATATATTGGAGCGAATCCGGAGCAGAATATAATAATGGCAGAAGTCGAAGAAAAACGACATAAGGTTTTAAAAGCGCTAAAGGAAGAGGTTCAAAAACTCGAGGCAGAAGACGCACTAATCCTCCAGCTTTATTTTGAGCTTAACCTAACTGCAAAGGAAATAACTTATGCGATCCCGGGAATTAAAGACAAGGGTGTTTATAAAAGAATAGAAAGGATACTAAAGAACTTAAGAAAACAAATTAAGGAAAAGGGTATAACTGACGAAGACATAAATGATATATTTGAACGCCTGTAAGAATAGATTTACTTGTATAATTAGAAAGTCTTAATTCATTCTCCTCGCTTTACCTTTAAAGAACCGTCGTTATAAAGAATTATAATTATCTTGTCTCCCTCCTTAGAGCCTTTGAGTTGCTTAATATCCTCTATTATTAGGCGTGATACCTTAACGTCTGGGGGCAGCTCTTTAATGAGCTCATTTTTAAATTCCTGTTCATCCCCCTCCTTGATTATTATTAATAGATTAGAAGTTATATCTAATTGTTTGAGGGCTACTAAATTAGCTCCTCTAAGTCTCTCTCCAGTAATATCCTCAGGTTTTTGATAAACAAATAGTGTGAAAGTTAAGAGAGCGATAACTACTGCTGTGATAGGAGCTACAATAAGAGGACGCCATAACGAGGATAGCAATCTTTCTACAGAATTTGGTTCTTTCGCTTCCTCAAAATGAGGTATTGGAATGGTAAGTCTCTCGCGGCAATCCCTGCATGAAACAAAGTGTGAGATCATGGCCTTTCTTTTATCATTACTTAGCCTTCCTTCTATATAGAGCGCAAACTCCTCGTCAGTCAGGCATATACCTTCCTTTCTTTCAATTAAGGAAGTTGCCGCTGCTCCAAGGATTTCATTCTCTTTTTCAAACTTCATATCTTTTAATCCTATCATGTCTAAGATTAGACGAAAAGTTCATGGAATTTACCATTTTAGTTACACGCACTCTGTGTATTTCCATTTCTAGTATTGGTAAAATAATTTAAAAAGCGATTGAGACATTGCCTCAGCGCTCCTCTCCATGAAATGCCAGTTAAGTGACTAGTTCCTTTAGGTTGATAAAAAGAAATATTCATTGTTTTAGAAATCCATTTACTCCCATACACCGACTAATACAAAGGGAGCCCAATAAAAAGGTTGACTGTACTTGTCAGACCTTTTGAGCATATCAAGCTGCGCCTTTCTTAAAGCCTCATAGTTAAATTTCCCCTCGATTTTTAAATTCCTATAAAATTTCTCCATCAACTGTGATGTAGCCCTGTCATCTACCCTCCAAAGACTAGCAATTACAGAAGATGCACCAACAGAGCTAAAAGCAAGCGCTACACTGTTTAATTCCGCCCCTGTCGGATTACTTCCATTGCGCTCTATGGCCGCATCACACAAAGAAAGCACTACCAGTTGTGTGTTTCTCGCCGGTTGTAATCCCGTAATATCTGAGAGGGTAAGACTGCCAGAACCTAGCGGTGCTAATAAAATTGATGGCTCATCCTGAATAAGTCCATGCGCTGCCATGTGAACTATTTCATGCTTTCCCCAACTCTTCTTGAAATTATCCTTGGTAGCATCCCTCTTTAAAAAGACAGTCGCATTAGGAAACATCTCTTTTATTACTAAGACCTCCTCCTCTGAATAAGGAAGCACAAGCTCAGGTTCCCCAAGGTCAGGATTACCAAAAGCAACAACGCTACCAATTTCTCTCTTCTTACCGTCTCTAAGTACTAGATCGAGGTAATTAGCAGATGTAGATACAAGATAAACCACCCCTTTTTTCTCTATAAAGAACTCTAAGTCTCCATATGCATTTTCTTTCGCTAAAGCATGAAAAGGAAGATAATGAAGAGAACCAAAGGGGATTATTGCTACAATATCTGAATGTCTTGTTTCATTCTCAATCGGCTCCAGGAGATACTGATATAATCTCATTGACACATCCTTAAAAGTTTTTATATTGCCAGCATATTTATCAGTTCCGCCATCCCGCCATGCTTTGGATGGAATAGATTTGTTCTTTTGTATAATATCTCTAAAGAGAGAAACCAGTTCATTTAATTCTTCTTTTGTCACCGAAACACGTTTTACTATTAAATCCTTCTCGCCCATTATGAATATATAGGTCTCTTTGTCCGTGATAAAATACTCAATAAAAACAGTATTGCTGGGGAGTTTATTTTTCTTTTCTAAATCAAAAAATGTCCCGGGTCTTATGCTGAGAAGTTTATACACGTCTGCGTATTCAGTACTCAACTCATAAGTAACCTGACTGAAATCCTTTCTGGTTTTTGCGAGTGTCTTTACAAGATTATCAACCTTGTCCAAATTAGGTTTAGGTTTTCCTTTTTCATTCACAAGTTCGTAATTTACAGAAGCCTCTTTTCGGGAAAGTTCATCATATAGGGTTAATAATCCTCTAGTTTTTTCATCAGATGAGGTTATGCCGCTCTTAAGAAATGTATCACGGAGAGTTTTAGATCTGCTTCTTTCGATATACTCAAGGGCTTCTTCTTTTTTACCCTGTCTTAGTAGCAGAGAAACCAGATTCTCGTACATCCTAACATTAACATCGCTAAAGAGCTGCTTATCCTCTTCATCGCCTGCAATGTCCTCTCTGATAGACTCAAAAACCTCTACCGCTTCTTTGTAGTTTTTTTCGGCAGAAACTAAATCCCCCTTTTCCTCTGAATAAACCCCTCTTCCGAATAATGCAACACGAATCCACTCTCGGTCTCCCAGGTCTTTATAGATTGTGATAGCTTTATCAAGGTTTTCAATTGCGTCAGCCCATTCCTTCTTTTCCCCTTGTAGGTAGCCTATATCATTGAAACTTCGAGCTATTCTGTCTTTAAAACCGAGTTCCTCAAATATTTCCAGGGAAGAATTATAAAGACCAAGAGCTTCGCCATAATTCACCTGTTTATATTTTACTTCCCCTATGAAATTTAGGTTTATTGCGGTTAGTAATCTGTCCTTAGATGCCTCGCTTATGCCAAGGGATTGCTGAAAATATTTAAGGGCATCATCATAATTACCCAACTCTTTATATAACTCGCCAATAATGCTTAGATTGGTAGCGATTTCAGTCTGAAGACCTAACTTTTTATTTATCTTTAGAGCGTCCTCGTAGTAATGCAATGCCTTCGTGTAATCACCTTGTTGTCTATAAATAGCTCCTGTCAAATTAAGTGAGTAGGCCTTGAGATTTTCTTCTTTTGCACTTCCCGCAATATCCAAGGCTCGGTTTAGATATTGGATGGAGTTTTGATAATTCCTTAGGCGGAGATTTATCGTAGCTAGATTAATCAATGTCTTTGCTGTTTGTGTAGAATCATTAATCTCCTCACTAATTCCAAGCGCATGATTCAAAAGCTTTATTGATTCCTGATAATTGCCCAGATAGCTATAGAGGTTAGCGACATTATTTAAGTTTTGAGCAATTCCAGATTTATCATTTAATTCCTCTTGTATCTCCAAGGCTTTCTTAAAATATTCGATTCCATCCTCGTATCTTCCGAGGTCGGTATAAATTATTCCAATATAACTATAGTTATTAATTAGTCCGGGCTTAAAATCTAAAGTCCTATTTATATCTAAAGAGTTTTCATAATATGCAAGTGCTGTATTGAATTCCTTCTTCTTAATGAGCCCAAAACCGCCTTTGGACAGTATATCCGCAATTTCTAATTTATCCTCCGGCAGTCTGGCTTGATTCTTTGCTTCTGAGAGTAAATCTAATGCTTCATCATATTTTTCTTTATCATATAGTTTTATCGCTTCTTTGA
>JAHFBK010000088.1 GCA_023250035.1 Candidatus Dadabacteria bacterium | reverse complement strand
CTACTCGATTTTGGCGGGCGTAGCGCCACAGTAGAGGCAGCCAGGCAAGCACTGATAAATGCTAACTGGAGCCATAACCAATCTATCCAAGATGTCCTTCGCGATGTGGCTAAGGGCTACTATACACTTCTTGGCAATAAAGCGCGGGTAAAAGCTGATGAGGCGAGCCTAGAGGATGCTGAGACAAGCCTTGAGGCTGCGGAGCTACAACTTCGCGTGGGTGTAGGTACAATCGTTGATGTTTATCAAGCCCAGGCGAGCCTAGCTCAGGTGAAATTAGATCTAGTTGCCGACCGTGGCTCTGTTGAGATAGCACGCGGGCAGCTAGCTACAGTAGTTGGGTGGCCTGCAAATACGCCTTTTGATGTTGCCGATGAGCCCGAGGAGCTGCCGCTAAACACTATCAGCCAGAATGTAGAGGGGCTAATTAAGCTTGCTCAGGAGCAACGTCCGGACCTCGCCGCGGCCAGAGCGACGGTACGTCAGAGTGAGGAAGAGCTTCGCCAAGCCGAATCAGCCCAATGGCCACAACTTGTAGCGAGTGGACAGGTATCCCCTCTCGTCGCTAGAGAGAAAGGCGTGAATGACTACACTACAAATTACTTCGCCGGGGTTCAGCTCCAGATTCCTATCTTCCAAGGGTTTTCACTTACTAATGCTGTTCGGGCTGCAAGAGCGGAGCTAGAGGCTTCACATTCAGCGCTAGTTCTTCAGGAGGAGATTGTTATCTCTGAGGTTTGGACTGCTTACTACAACTTTCGGACATCGGCTGAGCAACATCAAGCAAGTGATGTTCTTCTTGCAAGCGCTAAAGAATCATTTGACGCATCACTTACTCGATACCAGTCAGGTGTTGGTGATATCATAGAGCTTTTAAATGCCCAGAGCCTTCTTGCCGAAGCTCGTGCGGAGCAGGTTCAGGCAAGAACTAACCTCTACACATCATATGCTGAGCTTATCCGAGCCATTGGTGATGAGCTACCTGTGGCACCAGCAGATAGGGATTCCTTACCGACAGATAATAAAGGAGAAACAAAGAATGGGGAAAAATGAGGGTCGTTATATTTCGATAGTTTGTTATGCGGTGATAATGTACATCACCTCTACCCTCTTTTTAATTGTAGGCTGTGAGCGTAAACAAGAACAAGCAGCACCACCTGTTGTAACAGTAGCCAAGGTAACACAAATGACAGTGCCTATTTATCTCAATTATGTAGGTACCACTCAATCTGTTAGATCAGTAGATATCGTGGCGAGGGTAGAAGGTTTTCTATGGGAACGCCATTTCGTAGATGGGGCTGATGTTAAGGAGGGAGACCTTCTTTTCGTCATTGATCCAAGGCAGTATCAGGCTTCACTAGATAATGCACGTGGACAGCTTGCCGAGGATGAGGCAACACTTGCTTACGCTAGAGAGCAAGTAGAACGATATAGGCCCCTTGCAGAGAAGCAATTCATAACCCGTGATGCATTTGATCAGTATGTCACTAAGGTAAAGGAAGCAGAGGCGGCGGTTGAAGCAGACCGGGCGGCCGTCAAACTAGCCGAGCTCAACCTAAGCTATTGCAGGATGTATGCCCCATTTGACGGGCGGATCGGACAAAGGCAAGTAGATGTCGGCAACGTCGTAGGTTCCACACAGGGCTTCGGACAGACCGCTGGACTTGCAAATATAGTTCAGCTTGATCCAATCTATGTTTACTTCAG
Source organism: Candidatus Dadabacteria bacterium (assembly GCA_023250035.1). Classification (GTDB taxonomy): domain Bacteria; phylum Desulfobacterota_D; class UBA1144; order Nemesobacterales; family CSP1-2; genus CSP1-2. The sequence goes on along the minus strand of JAHFBK010000088.1, from coordinate 7,950 downwards.
TCCGACAGAACGCGATTTGCCTGAGATATTGAGGAAAAGGAACGAGGGGGATCTTCTGGTAACCGTGATACTTCCTGATGAAAGTATTCATCCTCATCAAGGAAGGGTTGACTTCATAGACAATACAGTTGATTCCACAACTGCTACTATTACAATGCGTGCTGTTGTGCCGAACCCGGAGAAGACACTACTGCCTGGTCAATACACAAAAGTCCGCGTGCTTCTGACAACAGAGCCAAGTGCAATCGTGGTTCCGGAACAAGCTGTAAGTGAGGATCAGGACGGGTTGTCTGTCTTAGTCGTCGGTAAGGATAACAAGGTGGAGGAGCGAAAGGTGGAAGTAGGTACTATATATAACGGAATGCGTGTAATCGAGAACGGCGTGAAACCGGGTGAGCTAGTGATTACGGAGGGGCTACAGAAGGTGAAACCTGGCAGCCTCGTCCAGACAAAGCTTTCATCTTCAGAGGACATCTCAAAGCGATCGGTGGCATCACCCAGCCCTTCAAAGGAAGTGTCGAACTAGCCACCCAAACATTCAGCAAGTGTTAATGGAGAGATAATTTGATTAACTTTTTCATCCAGCGCCCTATATTTGCCTCCGTCATCGCAATAATTATTGTACTAGCTGGAGCTATTTCAATTCCGACGCTACCTGTAGCCCAGTTCCCTCAAATCACCCCTCCAACAGTGCAGGTAATTGCTACATACACAGGTGCGAATGCCGAGGTTGTAGAAGAAACGGTAACAACGCCTCTCGAAGAGTCTATAAACGGCGTAGAGGGGATGATCTACATGAACTCAGTAAGCAATGACGACGGAACCATGACAATCACTGTTACATTCGATGTTGGGTATGACCTCAACATTGCTGAAGTAGACACCGAAATTCGCGTTCAGAACACACAGCCACAGTTACCCGACGAGGTTATTCGCGAGGGAGTACTCGTCAGAAAGGTGTCTACCGACTTCGTGATTGCAGTTAACCTCATCTCTCCTGACGGGAGGTATGACGATATTTTCCTTAGTAACTATGCAGAAATTAATATTACTGAGGTACTGAAACGGATTCCTGGAGTTGGGCAGGTAATCATATATGGAGAGCGCGAGTATTCGATGCGCATCTGGCTTGACCCTGACAAAATGGCAAGCCTTGGCCTTACAGCCTCTGATGTAGTGAACGCGGTGGAAGAACAGAATCAACAGGTGGCAGCGGGGGCGATAGGACAGCCTCCAACACCCCCCGGACAGAAGTTCCAGTACACAATTACCACACTGGGTCGTCTTGATGAGGTCTCAGAGTTTGAGAGCATCATAGTGCGAACCCAACCTGACGGCTCTGTAGTACGAGTGAAGGATGTGGCTCGTGTGGAGCTAGGAGCCGAGGAGTACGATAGCTACGTCCATCTCAACGGATCCGGAACGGCGAATATCGGTGTCCTGTCGCTTCGAGGTGGAGATGATTTAGAAGTCGCAAAACAGGTCAGATCAGAAATGGAGCGACTTTCTAAGCGCTTCCCAGAGGGATTAGAGTACAGGATCATTTACGACACCACACTGTTTGTGAAGGAGTCCATTAAGGAGGTTATTAAAACACTCCTTGAGGCAATTGTGCTGGTGTCCTTAGTGGTCTATGTTTTCTTGCAAGGCTGGCGCGCAACTCTAATTCCAGCCATAACGATACCAGTTTGCTTAATAGGAACATTCGCATTGATCAATGCGCTTGGATTCTCGATTAATCTATTGACTCTATTTGGTTTAGTTTTAGCAACTGGTCTTGTTGTTGATGATGCAATTGTTGTTGTGGAGAATGTCGCACGGCTCATGCAAGAAAAGGGAATGAAACCTCGGGATGCAGCCAGAGAGGCTATGCGTGAGGTTACTGGTCCTATTATTGCTACCTCTCTCGTCTTAATGGCCGTCTTTATTCCTGTTGCATTTACACCTGGAATCACAGGTCAGTTCTATAGACAGTTCGCACTTACGATTGCATGTTCGGTAGGGATTTCGGCATTGAATGCTCTGACATTAAGCCCGGCACTTTGCGCTGTCTTCCTTAGCCCAGAAACTGGAGCGCAGGGTTTGTTATTTAGTAATTTTAATCATGGATTCAATAGGCTTAGGGGTCTATACGAAATTGGTGTGAAAGACTTTACAAAGAGATGGAAGATCGTGCTTGCAGTTTTTATTATTCTGCTAGGGGTAACTTACTTGCTTTTCCGCAAGGTTCCTACGGGCTTCATTCCAGACGAGGATCAGGGCTACTTTGTTGTAAATATTCAGACACCGGATGGCGCTTCCCTAGAGCGCACAACAAAGGTGGTAAATCAGGTTGAAAAGATGCTACTTTCAACGCCAGGTGTTGCAGATGTATTAACATTCGGTGGCTACAGCTTTGTTACAAACGCCTCTGACCCTAATACAGCATCAATGTTCCCAATACTTAGGCCTTGGTCCAAAAGGAAATCTAAAGAAGTTCAAATAGATGCTATCCTTGCCAATGCACGAGAAAAATTCGAAGGCGTCTCTGGTGCGATAGTTACGGCTTTCAACCCGCCGGCAATTCAGGGGCTTGGCTTTGCAGGTGGCTTTCAATTCGAACTTCAGGATATAGGCAGCCTAGCCCTCGAGACATTACAAAACGTGATGGATGAGATGATCGATAAAGGGAATGAGAGACCGGAGCTTACAAGTCTTTTTAGCAGCTATAGGGCGAACACACCGAAGCTCTATGTAGACCTAGACCGCACAAAGACAAAATTGCTTGATATATCTATCAACGATGTATTTGACACATTACAAACCTACCTCGGTGCCCTCTACGTGAACGATTTCAACAAATTTGGCCGTGTCTATCATGTGTTTATGCAAGCGGACGAGGATGCTCGATCAAGCCAGGATGATATAAGCCGTTTATACGTTCGTACTAGTAGTGGTGAGATGGTACCTCTTAGTACACTAGTTGATATAAGGCCAGTGGTAGGTCCACAAACAATAACGCACTATAACCTATATCGCTCTGCTGAGATTGACGGACAGTCCTCCCGCGGCTACAGTTCTGGGCAGTCTATTAAGGCCATGGAGGAGTTAGCCACTGAGATACTCCCTGATGGTATGGGCTATGAATGGACGGGTATAGCCTATCAGGAGATTAAGGCTGGAAACCTTGTCCCACTTATTTTCGTTTTGGCGCTTGTTTTTGTATTCCTTTTTCTTGCAGCTCTTTACGAAAGTTGGGTTATGCCTTTTATGGTAATACTTGCCGTTCCGTTGGCTCTTCTTGGCGCTTTAGGTGCTCAATGGCTTCGTGGGCTTGATAACGATGTCTACTGCCAAATCGGTTTAGTAATGCTAATTGGCCTTGCAAGTAAGAACTCAATCCTTATCGTTGAGTTTGCTAAGCGCCGTCGGGAGGAAGGGGCATCCATTATTGATGCAGCCTTGGAGGCGGCTAGGATTCGGCTGCGCCCCATTTTAATGACGGCCTTCGCATTTATCCTGGGCGTGCTACCGCTTGTTATAGCTAGTGGAGCAGGCGCAAATAGCCGTCACTCCTTAGGCACGGCGGTCTTTGGTGGAATGATTGTTGCCACTCTACTCAGCCTGCTAGTAGTGCCCGTCTTCTATGTGCTGATCGAGCGACTCAAGGAGAAAAGGGTAAGGGTTAGTAGCGACGAACATGCACAGGGCGATCCCTTGGATAATAAAGGCCCGAATGAACCTCCATCCACCCACTAGCGACAATGGCATTAAGTTAAGCTGTTCAGCGGATAGGCTATCGTTCGATTGAGCACTTCGATTAACTCAGTACAGGCTCTCACGACGAAGTCCGTGCATCCTGAGCCTGTCGAAGGATGAGGCTATAGGTATATAGGGCATTAATAGTGCCCTTCGACTAAGCTCAGGGCGATCGGTTTCTAAGGTTAATTCATTTCTTACTCCTTAACTTAATAGCATTGCCCGCTAACCCGAGGGGTTATTAAAACATGCGGATTGCATGAATCAGGGTTGCATTTCCAATCATCATATTACAGAGATTCGATTCCTTCGTGTTATATTTACTAAGCTGAACTGGAGAGGAGTTAGATAAATGGCCATAAACGCTATGCCACTTGTAGTTGGTGCACTCTGCGTGATGGCTATATTCTATAGGTATTATCACGGATTTATTGCTGCCAAGGTTGCTACCCTCGATGACTCACGAAAGACCCCAGCTTATACAATGTATGACGGACAAAACTACTATCCTACGAGTAAATGGGTGCTTTTTGGCCATCATTTTGCTGCAATAACGGGGGCGGGTCCCCTGATAGGTCCTGTTCTTGCTGCGCAGTTTGGGGTTCTTCCTGGGTTCCTCTGGATACTAATCGGCGTGGTGCTTGCAGGCGCGGTTCACGATTTCATCATATTTTTTGCCTCTGTAAGGCATGGCGGAAAATCACTTGCCGAGATTGCAAGGATTCAAATAAGTCCCCTTTCTGGAATCGTGGCTTCTATTGCAATTCTCTTTATTTTGGTTGTCGCTCTTGCAGGGCTCGGGCTTGTAGTTGTAAATGCCCTTTCTGAAAGCTCCTGGGGTACCTTTACCATAGCCAGCACGATTCCCATTGCGCTCTTTATGGGGCTTTATATGTATAGATTCAGAAAGGGGAGGATCGCTGAGGGAACGATAATAGGGGTTATATTTCTTATCCTAGCCGTAATATTTGGAAAGGACATTGCACACTCTTCCCTTGCCCCATACTTTACGTTTCCCAAACCGAAGATAACCCTTTTTATACTTATCTACGGATTTGTAGCATCTGTGCTTCCAGTGTGGATGCTTCTTTGCCCAAGGGACTATCTGAGTTCATTCATGAAGATTGGCACAATCGCATTTCTCGCAGTAGGAATAATAATCGTTCACCCAGAACTAAAGATGCCTCATATAACTGAGTATATTTACGGAGGTGGCCCAATAATTCCTGGATCCTTATTCCCATTTACATTTATAACAATCGCATGCGGCGCAATCTCAGGGTTTCATTCTCTTGTAGCGTCGGGTACATCTCCAAAGATGGTCTCGAAAGAGTCTGATATAAGGGTTATTGGATTTGGTGCTATGCTGATTGAGGGATTTATCGCGATACTTGCCTTAGTTGCAGCATGCTCGCTATTTCCCGGTGATTATTTTGCAATTAACGTCTCTCCTCAGGTGTTCGAGAAACTAGGGCTAAACGTTGTAAATCTTAATCAGCTCTCGGCGGAAGTAGGAGAAAACCTTGTTGGTAGGACAGGGGGTGCAGTTTCCCTCGCTGTTGGTATGGCACAGATCTTTACCTCGATTCCAGGAATGAAACACCTAATGGATTATTGGTATCACTTTGCGATTATGTTTGAGGCCCTTTTTATCCTTACGACTATTGATACAGGGACAAGGGTTGCAAGGTTTATGATTCAGGAATTCGGTGGAAAGATTTATAAGCCTTTTGAAAGGGTTGACCACCTCCCTTCTGCAATAATTTCCAGTGCTCTCATTTCATGCGGTTGGGGATATTTCGTTTTTACAGGAAGCATAAGCACGATATGGCCTATGTTTGGAACTGCTAACCAGCTTCTTGCAGGTATTGCGCTTTGCGTTGGAACTACGTTCATTATCAACATTGGAAAAGCGAGGTACGCATGGGTAACACTTGTTCCAATGGCTTTTGTTATGGCAACAACCCTCTCTGCGAGCTGGCTAAATATTACTGAAAACTTTCTTCCATTAGCGAAAAGAGAAGGGTTCGCTATCCAGGGATATGTGAATTCACTTCTTACGGCGGTAATGATGATATGCGCAGTTATAATTCTTATAGACTCTTTCAGAACCTGGTATAAGGTCGTCTTTGTAGAGAAAAAAGAGGTTAGAATATCAAAAGAGGAAGTGGTGTCAGATTAGAAAATTGGTAGTATAAGGAGGGTCTTATATCGAACTCACGTTATATTATCTCCCACTCTTGCTCGCCACCTTAATCTGGTAATCTCTAGCCTGACAATAAAAATCGGAAAGATGGTGTGCCATAGAGCATGTATCCTGCCCAACCTGGGTCGGAAAACGAGGTGAATCCTTTTGTTAATTCTCCTCTTGCGCCGCTTATTGAGTGACCTATGTCTTTGTTATATACAATCAATTTTTTATAAACAGTCGTGGCAAATTCCTTAGCCGTTTCATCTCCTATCCTCCACGCAGTTCCGATATAGATGTCAACCCCTGCCTGTATAAAAGCATCGGCAAGCCCATAAGGAAGTTCTTCTCTAATTTTTATATCGTCCTTGCTGCCTCCCTTTCCCGATTCACAGGCATTGGCAAAGACCATTACGGGTGGTCTTGGAAGATTTTGAAACTCAAAGGCACGAAGTATATCGTTCTCCCCTAAAAACCATCCGCTCTTATGCGGCTCAAACTCATCGTAAAAGGCGTGCCCGGAATAATGAACAATCTCGTATTTCCCGGCATAAAGAAGCTTAATTATTCCCAGAGACTGCTTGGATTTTCCATCCCAAAGTCCACTCCACAAGTCTACCTTGAGACGACTGCCGGGTATGTGATTTTGGATCAATTTCTTTAAATCCTCTTCCTCTTTCTTCGCAGCATCGAGGTCACCTGAGGGATTCGCAATAATAAGCATATTAATCTCTCCGTCCTCTGAATAAGGCTCCCTTCCTGCAATGAAGCTTACCTCCCTTATAATCTGCCTTCCGATGGACAGCTTGCCGAGAAATATTCCTAAGTCTCTGTCGTATAAAAGCTCCCAGGGTATATAAACAAGGCTTCTTTCCATCGAGATGATAAAAGAGTATTCAACATGGTACTTTCTTATGTAATTCTGAATGCCGGGGGGAAATATAAGACCGTAGAGCGCTCCACCGCTATTTTTGATGTCAGACTCTATATCGCTGTCTGGCGTTATTCCTTCTTTCTCTCCATAGGAACGAAGCTCAGAAATAAGACCTCTTATAGTATCAGAAGAAAAGGTCTTCTTCTCCATCACCACCTGGGCCTTATCTGTAAACACACTGAAGAAGAGTTCCTCGCCTTCCCTGCGTAGCGAGATATAAATGATGTTCTGCGGCTTGGATACCTCTTTTTTTTCAGAAGGTACGGTAAGCTCTTTTTTCTCCAGGTCGAGCTTATCCTTTAAGCTCTCCTTAGCCTTTTCATACCCCATCAAGATTCCAGGAATCTTATCCTCATCAAATTCCACTATGGTGAACTCGTGGATTCTTCCCTCGTGGTCCAATCTGGATATAGCCTCGCCGATGGCTTGAATTAAGAGAAAGGCGGCTTCATCGGCATTAAGGCCTCCGCCTCCGCCGCCGATAAGCACAGTTGAAAAATCTGTGACATTTATTCCAAGAAGCCCTTCTATTAATCTAAAACCAACCTGACGTATGAGACCCCCTTCTTCACTTTCCTTTTGCCTTACCCTTCTTGCAAATATGTCATAGGTGCCTAAGCCCAGAACTACAACCATCTGAGCATAAAGCCTGCTTGTGAGGGAAGGTACAACGAAGAAACTGCCGAGTTCTCCTGTAATGCTTTTATTTTTCGTAAATGCAGTAATAGCCCCTTCTATGGCATCATCAACTGCCAGCTCTGCGCCGCCTGGCTCTATACCCTGAAAGTGGGTAACAACAATAGCAGTGGCTTTAACATCTGTTATGGAGCTCTTAGCAATCCTTATAAGAAGTGGTCTTTTCATCTGTATTTTTAATTACGTTACTCACGTTACTCACATTTTACACTTTGTCATGTCCGAATGTTCCCCCGCTCAAGCTTGCACTCGAATGCTTTAATCGAGTGACATTCGCGGACAAGATTAACCCACGATTTAATCGGGGGTCATCCCCACCGTCGTCATACCCGAATGCTTTTATCGGGTATCCATGTCTTGGATTCCCGCTGAAGCCTGTACCCGCATGTCTTAA
>JAHFBK010000087.1 GCA_023250035.1 Candidatus Dadabacteria bacterium | reverse complement strand
GATAACCGATTCCTAGACTATGAACAATCGGGATGTATTCGTTAAACTGAAATCCACCAAGCTCAGAATCATAGTATAAAATTGCAATTATGCTTCCAAGGAACGATATAATTGAAAAACTGAGCGCAGTAAGTCTTATGGGAAGATACCATCTTTCAGGTTGGAGAAGAAGAATTACAGCTCCAATAAACGGGGAAAGTGTAATTAAAGAAAGAATAGGTAAGGTTTCACTTGTCATGTTTATTATTTTTCTCCTTCAAGGTATTGAGAAGGCGCCTGGATGTGATCTTTGGGTTTTACTATCTCCTCGTTTATTCGGTCTTTGACAGGGAATACTCCTATTGTAAGCCAGATAAGGAGAAGAAACGCTGCGATTATTCCATAAAGGTAATCCTGGATGCGTCCTGTTTGAATTTCTCTTAGCTGACTGGAAGCCTGTTTGATATACCAAGAAGTAGCGTTTACTATTCCGTCAACAATGTACCTATCAAACCAGCCACAAAGATATGAAAGACCATCAAGAATACCTCGGTAGAACCATTCGTAAATGTCATCAAGCCAGAGTTTCTTCTCTAGGGCTGATGTGATGGGTGAGAGGGCTTCAGCTACATTTGACGGTTTAAAGAGCTTCATTTGGTAAAATGACCAAGCTGTCATAATTCCAAGAATCGAGACTGAGAGGGGAAGGTATGCTATATAGGAATGATAAGATTCCGAATCATGTCCTAGGAATCTAAATAAGCTTTCTTTTGGGAATCCAGCAATTAGAGCAAGTAGCCCAAGAATCCACATTGGGAGAGTCATCACCCAAGGAGATTCGTGCGGATGCTCTTTGGCTTCTTTATCTCCCATAAATACGATAAAAAATGTACGAAACATATAAAGGGCGGTGAGAAAGGCGGTGAAAAGAAGGATGAAAAAGTGGATTCTAAATCCTTTAACATACATCCAGACTAAAATCTCGTCTTTTGAAAAATGACCGGAGAAGGGAAATATTCCAGAAAGAGCTAATGCACCTATAAGAAAGAGTATGGTAGTCTGAGGCATCCTCTTTGAGAGCCTTCCCATTTGCCAAATATTATTAGTACTAATTGCATGGATTATGCTTCCTGCTGCTAAAAATAGAAGGGCTTTAAAGAAGGCATGTGTAAAGAGGTGAAAAAACGCAATTGATTTTGCCCCTGCTCCAGCAACTGCCATCATATACCCAATTTGCGAGACGGTTGAATAAGCCAAAATACGTTTAATATCCTCTTGTATAAGGGCAAGGGCCGCTCCGATTAGGGCTGTAATGGATCCAATCAATATGACAAAGGAAAGTACTTCAGGTGTGAATTGAAAGAGAGGAAAAAGACGAATCACCAGATATACGCCGGCTACCACCATTGTAGCCGCATGAATAAGGGCAGAAACTGGGGTTGGACCTTCCATTGCATCTGGGAGCCATACGTGGAGCGGAAACTGAGCGCTTTTTCCCATAGCCCCAAAGAAAATTAGAAGCATACATAGAGATAGATATGCTGTCGGGAGTTCTGGGGCTTTTACAAATAGCTCAGAAAGAAAAAAAGTCCCTGTAGCACCCCATAGAATTACCATGCCTATTGCAAAACCAACGTCTCCAAACCTTGTTACCCAAAATGCTTTAACAGCAGCGCGTGAGGCCTCTGGCTTATGATACCAAAAGCCAATAAGCAGATATGAACAAAGGCCTACTAATTCCCAGAAGATATAAATCTGTAGTAGACTCGAAGACGCCACAAAACCTAGCATGGAGAAGGCAAAAAGGGAGTGGAATGTATAGTAACGCCCGAGTCCAGAGGGGTTCTCCTCACTCATATAGCCAAGTGAATAGACTTGAACAATTAAAGCTACAAGGGAGACGACAAAAAACATAACTATGGAAAAAGGATCAAGAAAGAAACCAAATAGAATAGGAGAAAATAATTTTGCCGGAATCCATTCAAAGATGAGTTCTCCTCCTGGTCTTTTTATGAGGAGAATTGATGAGGCAAGGGTTGAAATAAAGATAGTAAATATGCTTAGTGCTGAAGCGTATTTACTCCTTCTTAATGGAGGAATAAGCCCATTTAAAGCAAAAGAGATAAACGGTGGAAGAAGAACCAAGAGTAGAAGAGTCTGTGGATCAAGCATTCTTTTTAGCCTTTCATTAGATTAGTTTCATCTGCATAAACGGTTTTTCTAACCCTCTCTAAAAGAAGGAATAGAGCGAGTCCTACGGCTACCTCTGAAACCGTAATAGCGATAGCAAAAAGAGCTATTATCTGTCCTGTAATAACTCCATATGCCCAGCCAATAGTGACAAGGGCTAAGTTGGCTGCATTAAACATGAGTTCAATTCCCATAATTATCGCTACTAAATGGCGTCGGCTTAGAACCCCAAATAGACCTACAGAGAACACTAAAAATGCTACCCAAAGTGTAGGATAAAGACTCATATCTCTTTCTCCTTTCTCTCGCGACGGGCAAGAACAAGCGCTCCGATTATTGCAGCCAAGAGAAGTAATGAAAGTACCTCAAATGGCAGAACCCATTCTTGAAAGAGATTCTCAGAGAGGGTTTTAGAAATCCCAAATGTGGATGAAGATGGAGATTTGGCTAAAGACTGAACCTTGGGTGAAGCCCAAGTAAAATAAACCAAGATAAAAAAGACTAAGGAAGAGGCGAGGAGTGCGGGAATTACTCCGCGATGTGTCTCCTCTAGCTTTTTCATCTCTATCCGTTCTGTCAGCAAAATTACAAAGACTATGAGTGTAATAATCCCTCCTGCGTAAAGCAGAATCTGTACGCCAGCAAGTAACTCTGCACCAAATGAGATGTAAAAAATAGCCGTGAGAAGAAGAGAAAGAGCGAGAAAAATAGCACTGCGAAGTAAGTGTTTTGAGATGACAACAGCGATTGAAGAAGCGACTAAACCAAGACATAAGATGAAGAATGCGATTGTTTCTACTTTCATGTAAATAAAACCAACCTTTTATTCTTATACACTGATTCGACAGAACTCCTCAGCAGATTATATGCTTCAAATGCTAGGTCTCTCGTCAGCTAGTTGTCTAAAATTACTTAGTCGCTAGATTGGACTAATGTCGATCAAACACTTTCACTAACGACTAATTACAGACGGTTTTTTAGGTTCATGAAGTCTCTGTAATTTAAGCCCGGTTGCCCAGGCAGCATGATAGAGCTTTCCATTAGCTTCTAGCTTATCCTTGTCTAAAATTAAATCCTCCCTTCTAGTAGTTGGGGTTTCCATGCTGTGAAGCATTACGATGGCATCTGTTGGACAAACCTGAACGCATAGTTCACACTGGATGCAGGCCTGAAGATCTAGGATGAAACTCTTTGCCCATCCTCTACCGCTATGTTTTTCCATCTCTACGGTGATAATCTCTGATGGACATATCTTCTCACATAGCTTGCATCCAATACAGTTTTCCTCTCCAGTTTCTGGATCAATTGTTAGAGCAAAGGTCCCGCCGCGCCACCTCTCAGGCAACGGTCGCTTGATAAGTGGGTATTGTATGGTTACTGGTTTACGAAGTAGATTCTTTAGCGTAAACCAAAGCGCTAAAAGGGTGGCCTTTATTAATCTAACGTTACTAATCTTTTTAGCCATCTTACATTCCTAAATTTATTTTACCTGCTTAAACTTACCCACAAACCGGCAAGAAGAAGGTTTCCAAGAGTAAGCGGTACTAGAACCTTCCAGTTGAGCATCATCATTTGGTCAATTCTAAGTCTTAAAAAGCTCCACCTTATCCAGAGAACAATAAGAAATACAATTAGGGTTTTAAAGGCTATCCAAACACCACCTGATAATAAGGGCCCGAGTGGGCCACCTAAAAAAAGGATACTAACAAGAATGGATACAGCCAGGAGGTGTACATATTCTCCAAGATAAAAGTATGCGAACTTCATTCCTGAATATTCTATGTTAAAGCCCGCTACAAGCTCTGATTCAGCTTCAGAAAGATCAAACGGAATACGGTTACCCTCTGCAAGTGCAGCAAGAAGAAATGTAATGCCTGAGATTTGACCCACTACAGGAAAGAGAATAAACCAGATTCTCTCTTGGGCTAGAATAATATCTTGAAAGTTTAATGAGCCCGCAAGCACCGCGGGGACAAGAAGAGAAAGCAGTAGCGGCACCTCGTAGGCCACCATCTGCGCTGCTGCCCTCAAGGCTGAGAGTAATGCGTATTTATTGTTGGATGCCCATCCTGCAATGAAAACGCCAATTACAATCAAAGATCCAATTGCGCTAAAATAAAGAAGTCCAAGGTCTATATTTACTAAAACCCAATTAATAGTAAGGGGTAGAAAAGCAAAACCAAGAAGGCTCATTACTACAACCCATATAGGTGCTAGGTTAAAGAGAAATCTATCTGTTTTAGCTGGAGTGATATCTTCTTTTGAAAGCAACTTTAAGGCATCTGCGATTGGCTGAAGCCAGCCGTGAGGACGCCCAACCAGGTATGGACCTATACGGGACTGAAGCCGTCCGCTAAACTTTCTCTCTACCCAAGTAAGGTATGTAACAACCCCTATAATGGCTCCTAATAATATGGCTCCATGTGAAACGCTTTCAGCAAATGTCATCTGTCTACATCTCCAAAGACGGGGTCTAATGAGCCAAGTATAGAGACTGTGTCAGCTACAAGGTGCCCTGGCAGGATATGCGGAATAATGGCGATATTTGAGAATGAAGGGGAGCGCACCTTTACCCTGTAAGGTTTAGAGCTGCCATCAGAGACTAAAAATACTCCGAGCTCGCCGCGAGGCGATTCCACAGCAGCGTATGCTTCACCCTTGGGGGGTTTGAAAAGGGAGGGGGTTTTTACAGGTTTTCTAGAATGAATTGGGCCCTCAGGTAGTCCTCCTAGGGATTGGCGAACTATGGAAAGGGATTCTTTCATCTCTTTTAGTCTTACAGTGTAGCGATCGTAAACGTCTCCTTTGTTACCGACTGGAACTTGAAAATTAAATTCTTGGTAGGCTGAATATGGCTTATTCTTCCTTATATCATAGGGTACTCCTGAGGCCCTAAGAACTGGACCCGATGCTCCAACCTCTTTTGCAAGTTCCTGTGGAACTATTCCAACGTCCTTTGTACGTTCTAGAAAAATAGGGTTATTTTCAAGCATTTCTTTATATTCGCTTATTCGTGTTTCCAGATAATCGAGGGTTTTAAAAACATCACGATCGAAACCGTCATAGACGTCGTACCTTACCCCACCTATTTGATTCATATTTGTATGAAACCGTGTTCCGGTGAGGGCCTCCATTAAATCCATAATCCTTTCCCTTTCACGAAAGCAGTAGAGGAAAAGTGTAGAACCGCCTCCTAAAGCCCCGCCTAAATCAAGCCCGAACGTGCCAAGCCAAACTAAATGTGACGCAAGCCTTTGAAGTTCTGCTGTTATAACACGAAGGTAGTTTGCACGCCTAGGGACCTCAATGCCTGCAAGTTTTTCAACAGCGAGTACAAAGGCAAGGGAGTTTGCTGTAGGAGAAAGATAGTCATCCCGCTCATAAATAGGGGGTAGCATATCGTATTCTAGGGTTTCTGAAAGCTTCTCTACACCGCGATGTAGGTAACCTATGTGGGGAGTAACTTTTACTACCGTTTCCCCTCTCAAATGTAGTTCTAGTCTAAAAACCCCGTGGGTTGAGGGGTGCTGGGGGCCCATGTTTATGGCAAGCTCCCCAAATTCACGCTCAATCACCCTTTCTTCCATGCTTCGTAGTCCTCACGGGATGGGCGGTATGGAAGCCTTGGTGTTTCCATCGAATAGTCCTTTCTCAGTGGATGACCTTCCCAATCATCTGGAAGAAGGATGCGTTTAAGATTTGGATGACCAATAAACTCGACCCCAAAGAGGTCATAGACCTCACGCTCATGCCAGTCAGCACCCTTATATATTGGGGCTAATGATGGCACCCTAAGATTTGAAGAATCCAGGCTAACCTTCCAGATATTTTCTTCATTCTTCTCGAATGAACGAACTACATACACCAGATCGAGCGTAGTGCTATAATCCACCGCAGTGATATAGCTTATGTAATCAAAGCCGCTTTCCTTGAGATTATGTGCATGTTCTGTAAGTTGATCTGGCATCAGATAGTTTCCTGTTTTAGGCAAATCTACTAATTTTTTAGCTACCGGTTTTGGGGTTTCACGCTCGATTCTATTAGCTACATTTAGATGCGGTGTTGCATTACCTTCAGAAATGATTTTTTGAAGCTGGATTATGCCATCCATAAAGGCCTCTGGTGTTGGTGGACATCCTGCAACGTATACATCCACCGGAATAACCCAATCTACACCTGGAACAACACTGTAGATATGCCGGTAGTGGTCCCCCGAAATAGCACAGCTCCCAGCAGCAATTACCCACTTTGGGAAAGGCATTTGGTCATAGAGCTTTTTAATGCGCTCTGCCATCTTCACTGTAACAGTTCCTGCGATTATCATTAAATCAGATTGCCTTGGAGATGCCCTTGTAACCACTCCAAAGCGGTCAAGGTCAAATCTAGAGGCGAAGGTCGCCATCATTTCAATAGCACAGCAGGCAAGACCGAATGTAAGCGGCCAGAGGCTTGATTTTTCCGCCCATGAAAACAGCCTTTTTGTAGAGGTAAGAAATAAGTTTGCACCGGGAAGACGAATAAGTTCTCCAAGTGCTTCCAGTCCTAATTTAGGTTTGTTTTCATTTACTGGCGTTCCCACTTTAAGTCTCCCTTTTTAAAGGCATAAAACCATCCAAGAAAGAGAATTGAGAGAAAAATAAGCATCTCTATGAAAGCTAATAGGCCAAGTTTTGATAAAGAAAGGATCCAAGGAAATAGAAAGGCGGCTTCAACGTCGAAAAGGACAAAGATTAGGGCAATTAAATAATAAGACACAGGAAAACGAATCCTGGCATCACCTACTGGGTCTTCTCCGCATTCATATGTTGAAACCTTTACAGGATTAAAGCTTGGGTCGGTATATCGGACAAGTTTAGATAAAACTAGTGTTCCAACTGCAAATAACAGCACTAGACAAAAGAATACGAGAAAATTTATATAAGAAAGCAATGGACTACTCCTAATTTATATATAGAATCAGCTTTTAGGCGTTACTTATTAAGGTAACACACTTCTTCGCAAAAGCAAAAAGAGTGGTTATGGATTTACAAACCGCCGAATTGCCTGTTAAGAAGAACCTGATAATAATAATCTACAAGTTTTTCAAGCACTGAAAGAAAAATTTCAACAATTTTGTCTTGTCCCTCTTTGCTTCTAAGAAAATCAACCCTTTTTTTATCAAGGCCTTGTTTCTGTAAATACTCATCAACACCCTCTATAAACGATTGCTCAAGAAGCCTATCCCTGTCTCTAAGAAGCGCCTCAATTATTGCCTCGTCTTGAACATCAAAATCTCTCCTTTTTAATAAGTACTGCTTTAATACTCCTTTTGCTTCATCTAATGAAAGCTCAGGATAGTTACTTACCATTTTCTCAAAGGCATTAAGTAAAACATCAACGTTCATGTTAATTCCTCTCATTTAGTAATATACCCAAAATAACCGCATGTATATTTTATAGAACCTGCATTTAATATTGACTACTACTCTTGTCTATATAAAAATTGTTGTAACAACTCCCGCGGAGGTAAAATATGACAAATACAAGGATTGCTTACGGTGATGAGTTTATTTCTGCAAGACTCCCAGAGAGGGCCCAAATTCTAGAACCGCCATCTCCTCTTCCACTACTAAAGAATCTAGAGCAGGCCATTCGAGATGCGCTTTATTCCCCTATCGCTCATGATCCAATCTCAAAGTTAGTAGGTCCCAAATCGAAGGTCACTATTGCTTTTGATGACCCTATCATACCTCAAATACCTATGAAGAAGCCTGATTTTAGAGAAATGGCTATTACAATTCTTCTCGAAGAATTAGAAAAGGCTGGAGTAAAAAGAGGTAATATTAAGCTTATTTGTGCTAATGCACTTCACCGTAAGTTTACAAACGGGGAACTGTCAACGATTTTAGGTTCTAAAATTACCTTAGGATTTGGACCCAGCCATCTCTACTGCCATGATGCTGAAGACAGAGAGAACCTAGTACTTGTAGGCGAAACTGAGCGGGGTTTTGAGGTTGAGGTAAATAAAGCAGTGATGGAGTCAGATCAGCTTTTCTATGTAAACATTACGAGTCTTCCTTTTCATGGCGGATGGAAATCTATTGTAGTAGGGCTAAGCAGCTATCGCAGTATACGCCAGCACCATAGGCCATTTCGAGGGGCAAGCGGCAAGTCTGTAATGGATGCTAAGAGATCATCTTTTCAGAAGCTTATCTGGGAAATGGGTGCCGTTGTTGAAAAAGAGTTAGCTATAAATGGAAGGCGAATTTTTACTATTGAATCCGTTTTAAACACTGCTCAGCCACAAGAACTAATAGCAGTATTTGCGGGGAATATTCAGGATGTGCATGAAACAACGCTCGAGGTACTCTACAGACAGCAGGTGATTTCCCTTTCCAAGCAGACGGACGTAGCTATATACGGTATTCCTAACCAGTCTTATTATGCAAACCTTTCTAAAATCAACCCTATTTTAGTTAGGAACCAGGCCCTTTCATATGCATTTGGACTCTACCACAATAAACCCCTTATTCGTGAGGGCGGAATCGCCATCTTTGTAAATCCATGCCTAGCGGAGTTTAATGAAATGAACCACCCATCCTATGTGGAGTTTTTCAATCGAGTGCTTCCACACACACAGGATCCATATGATATATGGGACTTCTATGCCGAGGACTTTGCCCATAGGTCTGAATACGTCCATAAGTATCGCTATGCTTATGGATTTCATGGAGTCCATCCTCTAATACTCTGGGGTCAGGGAGCGTTTCCATTACGTTACCTAAGCAGGGTCTTTCTTGCCGGGGCAAAGGACTTCGAGACCGCAAGACGTATAGGTTTTGAGCCTTTTGGAACCTTAGATGAGGCAATAACTGAAGCGGAATCAAGCCTTGGAAAGGATTGTACTATAACCTACCACCACTCTCCCCCGGCGTTTATAACATCTATTGAAATGCAATAGAACTTAAGGGGTATCTTTTAATTTAATAATTCAATGTAGCCTGCTGCAGGGTTTCAAATGTCACTGCGAGCACATTCGTGGAGCCTGCACTGAGAGAATCGAATGTGCTCAGGGTAAACTCCGCGAAGCAATCTGGCACGAGTTGTCATTCCGAATACTTCGCATTGGCTCAGTACAGGCTCCGTGAGGGATCTCAACCGGATTGCTTCGTCGTTTCGCTCCTCGCAATGACAATTCGTGGCAGATTGCATCGTCCCCTTTGACTTCACTCAGGGATCCTCGGAATGACCTTAAGGACTGTCTGTTTATATGTTGATACCTGGTAGCTCGCTTCTGGGTTCTTCATTCTATAGATGATTTAATTGATTCAGGTGAAGATAGTCTTCTTTGGGTTTTCTTTTCTATCTTAGCAAGTATGTTCCTTGCGATTTCTTTATTAATGTGCCAATCAGCGTAAATAGAGGGGTTTTTCTCTTCTATAACTTCTTTAAGTATCTTTTTTGCCTCCTCGTATTTTTTCTGTTTCATGAGAGTTTTTGCAAGGTATATTTTCAAGATTGCAAGGTGTGGGTCAAACCTCATGGCTCTTCTAAGGTATATCTCTGAGATGTGGAGATCGCCCCCCAAGAAACTGGGA
>JAHFBK010000010.1 GCA_023250035.1 Candidatus Dadabacteria bacterium | reverse complement strand
TGTCTTATGTATGTATCTTCAATCATCAAAACGTCTCCTTTTACTAGGTGGTAGGAGCGGCTTCCAGCCAGGTCCCCCGGTTTAACCGGGGGATGGGGGTCGCGCCAAGCCTGTCCTGAGCCGTGAGCTTGTCGAACGGTCGAAGGGATGGCGCTCCTACTTCAATCGCATCTCCTTAAGCTTTTGCTAAAGTTAAGTTTACCCAAAAAGAGTAAGATAATTAGGAGTTGTTTTTTATTTTAATACTCAGATTTTTTGGGGTAGGTTACAAGTTTCCTCGACCAAACTCGGGACAGGCTTGCTCGTAACCTCTTGATGATCCAATCTCCACCAGCAAGACTGGTGGACTACCCACTGGTTGATGGACTAGATAGTTGAAACTAGAAAGCATTGAAGGGATAATAAGATAAAGGACAAACTTGATGAAAAGGATTTTTTATCTAATTCCTCTGATTTTTATTCTAGGTTGTGCTAAGTCATTGCCTCAGAAAGAGGCACGACCTATTAAGTCAAAAGAGACACCCACCCTTAAACGAAACAATGTATTTAATGCTCCATTCAGCGAAGTCTGGTCTGCGACCCTGCAAGGGCTAAGATGGATGAAGTGGAATCCAGCCTTTGTAGAAAAAGAAGATGGAACTATTAGACTCAAAGAAGCCTACGTTTATAAAAAATCAGGAAGGCTATTTAGAAACTATCGCTGGCCCTCTAAAGAGGAGGCTAAACAATCGGATATAGATGATTACGTTGACAATGTCGTCATCTATGACAAAAACATATTTGATCTTGATAGACCGGTTTTTTCTCAAGAAAACATGACAATAGAGGTAATTAAGCTCTCAAAATCGCAAACTAAGGTTAACATCAGCTATAAAATCAATCTTTACTTAGACTCCGGTAAATTTGCAAGTGGAGTTAAATCAAGTGGCTACATAGAATCGTTACTTTTCGAGCAAATTAAAGAGGGATTAAATGGTAAACCTTTGTCGTATGATAATAAAATTTATAGTCAACTAGTTTTATTGATCTTACAGCCTATATTTTAACTAAGTGACGTCAATCTATGGACAAAGAATTAAGGTTTAAGTTACAGTCCCTTTTAAGTTAAAATAACAAAAAGGATAAATAAACATATGAAAAGCATTTTAATAATTCTTGCTTTTGTTATAGCTATTGCGCTCATATTTTGGCTGGATAGGAAAGGTAAAAAGGAGAAATCAGAAGTAGAAAGAATCTACAATGAGATTTTTAAAATCTTTAATAAGGTTAAATGGGGTATCACAATGGGTGAACTAAGAGAAGCATTCAAAGATAAGGAGTTTGTGACTTCAGAAGAATCTGGAGAGGTAATGGGCACGGGTTTTATGGATAAACTAGATGGACAGGATATTTTCATTAGCTTCTATTTTCCTAAAGGAGGCAAAGACACACTGATTAGAGCTGATTATTACCTTATTGGTATGCCCACATCAAAAGTTAATCCATTATTCAGCAAGTTCATAGAGAAATATGGAACCCCTCTTCCGCAAAATAGCAGTGATCAAAAATCCAGCTCATGGGATCTAGGAAATAGCGTTCTTACCCTAGAACCAACCGATGGCGAGGCATTACAGATACAGCTATGGAGTAAGGAATTTTACAATAAAATTAATAAAGTGATCTAGGCGCGGGCCTGAAGGGATTTATCCGCTCTCCTTGCTTCCTCCGTATTCTTCAACCCGAGCTGACTTGACTGCACAAGAACTGCCATTTTGCCAGAGTGCTTATTTTCATACATGATCTGATGCACCTTCGGAATCTCATCATAAGAATATGTATGAGATAGCACAGGCTTTATTATTCCCTTTCTTATCAGCTCATTAGCACGAAGGCACTCAAGTGCATTAGCAAAGTGTGATCCTATTATCCGTTTTTGGTGCATCCATAGATGTCTTACATCAAAAACACAGTCATATCCCGATGTTCCTGCACAAATAACAATTCGACCAAATCGGCTACATGTAAATACACTCGTTGGAAATGTAGCCTCACCTACATGCTCAAATACAACGTTAGGATTTCTCCTCTCTCCTAGTATCTTCCAAATTGACTGGCCGAATCGTTTCATATCCTCAAATCGCTTTGCTTTCTCCTCTTCTGTCTCCCCGTGTTTGAACATCAGGTGAGGAAAATGTTTTCTGTTGATCACACCCTTTGCGCCTAGCTCCATACAGAGTTCACCCTTTTCATCTGAAGACACAACTGCTATAGCGTCAGCACCAACCATCTTACAAATCTGTAGAGCAAATACGCCTAGTCCACCAGCCGCTCCCCATACAAGTACGACTTCGCTCGGCTGAAGCTGAGCTTGAGTAATTAACATCCTATAAGCAGTAAAATAACAAAGTCCATAGGAGGCAGCCTCTTCCCAAGCAAGATGCTCAGGTTTTGGAAGCACCTGCTGCGCCTGAACCTTCGTAAACTGTGCAAAGGAACCATCAGGTGTTTCATAACCCCAAATCTTCTGTCCGCGGCTAGCCATTGGGTCATAGCTTATAAAATCATAGGGAGTTTCAGTACGGGTAGTGTGTGTTTCGCTTTCAATATTGCAGTGAAGAATGACTTCGTCTCCAGGCTTCCAGCTCTTTACATTTGAACCAACCTTCCAGACTATTCCCGAAGCATCACTTCCAGCGATGTGATAGCTCTCTTTATGTACATCGAGTACAGATAAAGGCTGACCAAGACCTGCCCAGATCCCATTGTAATTCACACCTGCTGCCATAACCAAAACAAGCACTTCGTTGGGCCCAACATCAGGAACAGGCATAACCTCCTCTTGAAATGACTTCATAGGCTCTCCATGACGCTCTTTACGAATCACCCATGCACGCATCGTCTTAGGAAGAACATCCAGATCAGGAACAACCCCAAGAGGTATAGGCTCCGCAATGTCTGCTCCACGTTTTGCATAGGCTAGGCTTTCCATATCTGCAGCTTCCTTAACTCCTGCATTTAAAGCGTTCTCGATCGCTTGTTCCTCATTAATCTTATTTTTTGGTGCACGCTTAGCTTGCCTTTTGCCTTTTGACACGATTTCTCTCCAGATTTTTGATTTTTGTTTTAAGAAGGAATTTCAGAGCGTTAGTGTAACTAGAGAACGGAATAAAAGCAAGAATCTGCTTCAATCTTGATTGTTGACAAGGTATTTAAAAAAGGTATACATAATACCTAGTTCGCTTTATTTGTTGTTTTTGCATTTCTGATTTACAATTACACAAAAACCATAGTTAGGTAAATTAAGCTGTAATCAAGCCCTGAGAGGGCAAGTGTTAATCCTTTGGGGGTATCTGTCATGCCAATACTAACTGAAGAACATGAAGAAATTCGAAGAGCTGTACGTAAGTTTACGGATGAAGAAATAGTTCCAGTTGCACAGGAATTAGACCGCCATCAAAAAGAAATACCTCGTGAAATTATACAAAAAATGGCAGAGCTTGGATACTTCGGTTTAATATTTCCACCACAATACGACGGTATAGGATTAGATTATATAAGCATGGCCATTGTTGCTGAAGAATTAAGTAGAGGGTGGCTAAGTGTTGGAAGCGTTATGACAAGAAGTATCATCACCGGAACCCTTCTTCTAGCACATGGTACTGAGGAACAAAAAAACAAATTTCTCCCTGGCATTGCAAGAGGTGAGATCATGACTGCTGCCGCTTTCACAGAACCAGACTCAGGATCAGACACTGGAAGCATGAAACTACGCGCAATTAAAAAAGGAAACGGTTACATCCTGAATGGAGAAAAGACATGGTGCACGTTTGCAAATCGCGCACATGTTTTAACAGTGCTTGCGCGCACTGACCCAGATCCGAATAAGAAACACAGAGGACTTAGCATGTTTCTTCTTGAAAAGGAGACTGGTGACGTCATAAAACACCCAAATATATCCGGTGAGCCTATTCCCACAATCGGGTACCACGGTATGCGTTCATACAGTCTAAGTTTCGATGAGTGCTATGTTCCTGCTGAAAATCTTATTGGAATGGAAGAAAACAAAGGCTTCTATCAACTGATGGCTACTTATGAGTCCGCTAGACTTCAGACTGCGGCCCGCGCTGTTGGAGTAGCACAGGCTGCTTTTGAAGCTGCCCTTAGATATTCAAAAGAACGCTCCCAATTCGGTCAGCCAATATGTAATTTCCAAGCAATTAGAATGAAGCTTTCCGAGATGGCATCGAAGCTACAAGCAGCTAGGCAACTTGTCTATTATGCTTGTAGTATGAAGGATACTGGCAAACGATGCGACCTTGAAGCAGGAATGGCAAAGGTCTTCTCCGCTGAGATGGTTGAGTATGTTACAAGAGAGGCAATGCAGATTTTCGGGGGTTATGGATACTCTAAAGAATACCCCGTCGAGCGGTTCTGGCGTGATGGAAGGGTAATAAGCATATTTGAAGGCACAAGCGAGATTCAGCATGAAGTAATAGCAAGACGCCTTCTCGAACTTTAATATTAGCCACAGAGTTCACAGAGGACACAGAAAGATCGTTTTTAAAAAATTCTCTATTTTCTCTGTGGTCTCAGTGGCTAAATAACATAAGGAGGAAACCACTGTGTTTGTTCTAGATGGAGGAAAAAGAGTCGTTGTTCCGAGAACTGAACTAACTTATCCAGGGCATAATTTGAAGCTACACCAAAATGCGGCAGATCCAGTAAAGTCCCCGGTTGACCATGTAATGGCTGACCTCGAAGACGCATGTCCCTATGAATTTAAGGGAGATAAAAGTAGACAGGTAATGGTCGAAGCGCTTAATAGCATAGATTTTGGGAAAAAGGTTGTGACTGTAAGGCCGAATAACCTTCGCTCTGAATTTTTCTATGGCGATATGGAAGCTGTAATGAGCGGGGCGGTAGATAAGTTTCATGGCGTAATAATTCCAAAAATCCATGGCCCTGAGGATGTAAAACTTGTGTCTGACCTCCTTGACGAATTAGAGGCAAAATACGGATGGAAGACCAAGGTAGCAATTGAAAGCCTTATCGAAAGACCTCGCGCCCTTGAATACGCATATGAGATTGCAACCGCGTCCCCGAGAATGGCGGGGCTTATCTTCGGAATCGCAGATTATACAGCAGAATTAGGTGGCGACCCAGACCTACTTTTAGACAGACAGAATGAGATGTTCTATTACGAAAAGAAAGCAGTAGTTACAGCAGCAAAGGCCGCAGGTCTACATGCGATTGATAATGTTTATCTGAGAATCTGGAGAAAGGATGACCCACCAGAAGTAGTAAAACAGATTGACGAGGGACTAAGAAGAAAGAACGAAGGTGCAGCGGCAATAGGGATGGACGGCACTTGGGTTATTCACCCTCAGCAGGCTCAGATTGCAAACGAGTGTTATAGTCCAACTAAGAAACAGATTGAAGATGCAAAGCACCAGCTTGATTTCTACCATGAGATGGGCGGCGGGTCCATGTTTGACCCGAAAACCGGACAGATGATAGATGAAGCCACAGCAAAGATAGCGCTGATGAGGGTATCCAAAGCCTACATGGCGGGTCTTGTTGACAAAGAATACGTTGACTCAATGGCAGAAAAGAGTAAATCCATCACCGGATACGACATACGTCGTGCGGGGGAGAGAGGGTAAGATAGCCTGTATCTGAACCGCTTATTCGCTCGCTAAAAACAGGCACCAAAAACTTTTTGTTTTCTATATCCCTCTATTGGGTCACGAGCAAGACTCGTGACCGTCCATTTCCTTTCTTATACCAAAGGTGATTCTTATGCAGGTTCAGTATGATAAAGAGGTAGATGCTGCCTATATTAAACTTTCATCGAAACGACCTGAGGGTGCAATTGAGACAGCGGTTCCCTAAAATCCTCCCTCTAAATCACTTCCCCAGAACCCGATGAAGGAGTTATTCTTCATGTAACGGAAGATGACAAAATAGTGGGATTGAAATTCTCGAAGCTAGTAGCAAATTCGCAAATGAGAGTTGATACATACAGAAGAAGAAGAAAAAAAGAAACTAAACTATAACGACAAAGCTAAGCGGCGCGGAGTTATGCCCTTTCATCATTTTCTATGATATTTCGTTTTCACATTATTCTCTTACACTTGATAAGAAATCGAGATGTAGTTCTTCAATTCTTCGCAATTCTTCAATTGAAGCTCCTATAAGATTGAAAGCACTTAAAGTAGATTCATTATTATTTGGATTGAATTTGAATTTGGATTTAAGATTTGAAAGCCCGTGTTTATAGATTAAGTTTATGTACTTATTATATAAGCCTTGTTTTTCTGCAATAAGGTTTTCTGAACCCCAATAACCTAATCTGGCATGAAGCAATGGCTCAGGTACGTTAGGCTGTAACCTATAAAAATAATTCAAGCCATCAGATTCTTCTGAAAACCATAACTCAGACCACGGAGAACCTTTATCTGTGCCTAACTTTAAGTAGAGATCAGATAAATAATACCAGCGATGATAGCCGCTCTCATCTTTTTTACCGCAAAATGGCTTTTTGTCCCCAAATAATTTTGCAAATATTTCTTTTATAAGATGTACTTGTCCGATATGGTCATTTTTTAATAGTTTAATCCCCTCATTTGGCAATAACAAGTGACTAACATTTAGTTTATTTTCTATCGAGTCATATTTTTTCTTAATCCAACAGGCATAACTTTGTAAAATAGAGTCCTCAGAAGACTTGCTTTTTTCAAATATTTTATAGATTTCTCTCCAATCAATCTTTTTAAAATTCGTCGTAACAACGTTTCCGTTTGAGTCGAATCTGGTAAGAGGGTCATCAAAATCATAATCAGATTTCAGATAAATAAAAATTTTCTCGCTTTCTGCTTTTTTAAAATGTTCTTCTATTAGCTTTGTCCCCTCTTTAAAATAATCTGTTAATTGATTTTTTCTCGATTCCTGAGCACCAACTTTATTCTCAATAATTATGCCAATTTTTCTGCCACTTTTTGTGTATATAAAAGCGGTAATATCAATATGTGATAACTCTCTCTCTACTATTGCTGAATCTATATCTCCTAATCCGTTAATTGGTTTTATTTTATGTGTTTTTAAGCATTCATTAACTAACTCCAACCCTTTTTCCCTTACTTCCAAGCTATAATAAGATTTAGGGTCTATTTGTTTTATTAGCCATGAAAAAAATGCGGAGTGTGAAAGTTCGGATGTTGCAAAATCAAAGATATTATATTTATTTATGAGAATATTCATCTTAATTCTCTCTGAAATGACTTATCAAAGGACTATTAATTATACAAAAAATATTTCATATAATCACCCTATACGGCATATTAATCGAGAATTTTTACAATATCTCCTATCTTTGAAAACACTATAGATTATATGTCTTCATAGATCAAACAGAGGGGTAGACACATTTCCCTTCTCCCACTTTTCTGATAAAATTAGTCTTGACTGAGTTATACTGATATAAAGAGCTAATGTAGGAGCGTCATTCCTTCGACAGACTCAGGATAGACTTGGGGCGATTCAATTCGCGGCTGGAAGCCGCTCCTACTGGTGCAATTAATCGCATTTGTATTACCGCTTCTAAATGGAGAACTAGTTAATGTCTTCAAAACCCGAGGAAAAGCCGAATAGACAAGTGAAAGACAATCCCTGGATTATGAGGACTTATGCAGGGCATACAACTGCAAAGGCCTCGAATGAACTATTCAGGAAAAACCTTGCAAAAGGACAAACCGGCCTTAGCGTTGCATTCGACTTACCTACTCAAACTGGATACGACTCGGATCATCCCCTAGCTGAAGGTGAGGTCGGAAAAGTAGGCGTTCCGATTTGTCACATTGAGGACATGGAAGCACTTTTCGATCAGATTCCAATAGAGAAGATGAATACGTCAATGACGATTAATGCTACGGCAGCATGGCTTCTTTCTCTCCATATTGCGCTGGCTGAAAGACGTGGTGTGGATATTTCACAACTTGAGGGAACCACTCAAAATGACATACTAAAGGAATATCTTTCTCGTGGAACTCATATCTTTCCTCCAAAGCCCTCTATGCGCCTGATTTCGGATACGATCACTTTTACATCCTCAAAAGTCCCAAAATGGAATCCGATTAATATTTGCAGCTACCATCTTCAAGAAGCAGGAGCCACACCTGTGCAAGAGATCGCATTTACACTTGCAAACGCAATGACAGTGCTTGATGCGGTTCGTGAAAGCGGGCAGATCCCCAAAGACAGATTCCCTCAAGTGGTGGGTCGTATTTCATTCTTCGTGAATGCTGGGATTCGTTTCATTGAGGAGATGTGCAAGATGAGGGCGTTTACTGAAATGTGGGATGAACTCACCCTAAAGCGATATGGAGTTGGAGATGAAAAATACCGTCGCTTCAGGTACGGGGTTCAGGTAAATTCCCTTGGGCTTACAGCCCAGCAACCTGAAAATAACATTGCAAGAATTCTGCTAGAGATGCTTGCAGTAACGTTGGGCAAAAATGCACGTGCAAGGGCGATTCAGCTTCCTGCTTGGAACGAAGCCCTTGGACTTCCCCGCCCTTGGGATCAGCAATGGTCGCTTAGATTTCAGCAAATCCTAGCCTATGAAACAGATTTACTCGAATACCCAGATATATTTGATGGGTCGCCTGTAATTGAAAGGAAGGTTAGAGAGCTTAAAAAAGAGGCTTGGAAAGAAATCGAAAGGATAGAAGAAATAGGCGGAACGCTCTCAGCAATTGAAAAGGGATATATGAAGATGGCGCTTGTGGCGTCACATGCCGAGCGCGTCCGTGCAATCGAGAAAGGGGAGATAAAAATCGTTGGAGTTAACTGCTTTACTGAAACTGAGTTATCGCCCCTTGTACAGTCAGTTGAAGAATCAATACAGAAGGTTGACCCCAAGGTTGTGAGACAACAATTAGAAAGACTTAAAGCATTTAAAATCAAAAGAGGTGAGAAAGCAGTCAAAGAAGCCCTTCGTGAACTTAGTGAAGCTGCTAAGAGTGATATAAACATTATGCCTGCATCAATACACTGTGCTAATGCAGGAGTTACAACAGGCGAATGGGCGGATACACTCCGACGTGTCTTTGGTGAATACAGAGCGCCGACAGGAACCTCAATCACTCTACGGGAAGATACGAACGAAATCCGATCGGTAAGAAACGAAGTAAAAGCACTTAGAGAAAAACTTGGACGACCACCAAAGGTGCTAATTGGAAAACCAGGGCTTGATGGGCATTCAAATGGAGCAGAGCAGATAGCAGTTCGTGCAAGGGATGTAGGTATGGAGGTGCTATATCAGGGAATTCGGTTAACACCTGAAGAGATTGTATCAACCGCAGAGCAAGAAAATGTAGATATAATAGGACTAAGTATACTCTCTGGCGCACATGATACGATTATTCCAAAGATTATTAATCTTCTTAATGAAAAAGGCCTCGGAGACATTCCTGTTATAGCGGGTGGTATCATTCCAGACGATGATGCAAAACTCCTCTTTAAAACTGGAATAAAACGTGTCTACACACCCAAGGATTATTCACTTAATCGAATTATGCAAGACATTGTTGAGATAATAAAAGAATCAAAAGATAATGTTTGATTCATATTCTTCATCGAATTTAAGTAATACTAAAATTGTTCCATCTGTCTTTCATTTTATTTCGCGTCAAATGTGCGAGTTTGGATAAGTGATGAAGGACCCTAAAAAAACAATCCTAAGGGTGCTGATATTTAAACAGACAGCCTCATCTGTGATCGCAAACAGCGCAGAACAAATCAATACTACAAGGAGAGATTGCTTCACTTCGTTTGCAATGACAGACAAAAGAATGCTCTCAATGGCAGAAAAGGCTGTCATTGCGAGCGATTGAAAGGAGCGAAGCAATCTAAAAATTGGATTATTTCACTTGACTCAGAATGACAAAAGAATCATTGAGTTAAATGTATTGTAAGGTAGAAAGAAATGGAAATTAAAACTGTGAAAATACAAAAGCCTGAAGATTTAAACCTTATCTTGGGTCAATCCCATTTTATTAAAACTGTTGAAGACCTTCATGAAGCTTTAGTTAATACAGTTCCAGGTATAAAGTTTGGACTCGCCTTCTGTGAGTCTTCGGGACCTTGCCTTGTAAGATATAGCGGCACCGACCCTGAGCTTGTAGAATTAGCAAGAAATAATGCATTTATTATTTCAGCGGGGCATAGCTTTATAATATTTCTTAAAAACACCTATCCGATCAATGTGCTTAACGCTATAAAAAATGTTCCTGAGGTTTGTAGAATATTTTGTGCTACTGCAAACCCTGTTGAAGTGATTATCGCTGAGTCAGAGCAAGGAAGGGGAATCCTAGGAGTAATAGATGGGTTAAAATCAAAAGGGATTGAAACGGAGGAGGACATCGAAAATAGAAAGACTTTTTTAAGAAAAATTGGATACAAGATTGGATAGTTGCTTTAAAATCAAAAGACATAGTCGTGTAAGGATTTTCTTAGTTAACCTCAATATTCAAAATACAACTATAATATCCAATCAAAAATAGATGGCTATTATCACTATATCAGAATTAGGTGATGGTCTAGGTCAAGAGGTTGCTACAAAGGTTTCTCAGAGGCTTGGATTCATTTTAGTAGATAGCACCCTCATTATTAGCAAGTTAGGTATTCCTCACGAGATAGACGTAGAAAAGGACACTGAGCTCATCTTTCAAGAAAAAATCCCGCCAAGACTTATTAAAAAGCCAATAATCGAACAAGCCCTCGAAAATAACGTAGTAGTATTTAACCTTGGAGGCGAAATTCTATTTCGCAACCTTCCTGGCGCCCTTCATGTAAAAATCCATCATTCTTTTGACGGAAAAAAGAAAACTAAATTAATTAAAAACAGAAAGAGAAGTTTCGTAAGCTTTATCAAGAAACTCTATGCAAAGAAAAAAATAGTGAGTAGTTTTTATGACCTTCAGATTAAAATAGAGAATATGGATGCGGATTTTGCGGTGGATATGATATTAAAAGCAGTTGAAACAAAGGGGATAATGGCGAAGGCTGGAGTGACTTGGAGAGGAATTGAAAAATTAAAAGCGAGCTTGAATGAGCTAGGTTTATATACTAGATTGAACTCAGAGAAGGTTAAAAAATTAGGAATTCCTTCCTTTGCTCACCCTAGTGAAAAGGATTTTGTCCGTGTTTTGGAATTTTACCGAATCAAGTGGGAGTATGAACCTAGGAGTTTTCCTATTGAATGGGATAAGGACGGCAAGGTAATAGAAGAATTCACACCAGATTTTTACCTCCCTGATCTAGACACATACATAGAGCTTACCACTCTTAAACAAAAACTTGTGACAAAGAAAAATCGTAAGCTCAGGATGCTAAGGGAGCTTTATCCAAACGTCAATATAAAAATATTTTATGGAAGGGATTATAAGAAATTACTACAGAGGTTCGGTAGAAAATAGGAAACGGCTCCAAGTGACCTTTTACTCTTGAAAACCTTGCCTGGCTTAGCTTTTAACCAGCCTCTCCCTCGTAGAGGGGAGTTTCAATTTGACCTTTCGGTCTTCTCTTGGTACTTTAGGCTTTGGTTTTCAAATACCCTGAGCCTCTTGGAACCGCTTGTTTTTATTTATACTACATTTTGTAATGAATGTCAAGTATATTTTATTAAAATAAAAATTATTTGTTTATAGGCAGTTATGAATGATAATATCTTAATTAACGATGATAAGCTCTCAGTTAGAAATGAAATAGCAACATCCAGCAATTAAAAGTTCTATTTTCGAAATAAGAGGAACTAAAGTGAATGAAGACATAGCTAAGGTTTTAATCAGAGAAGAAGATATAAGAAAACGGATTAAGGAGCTCGGTGAAGAGATATCTCGTGACTATCATGGAAAGAAACCTGTACTTGTTACCGTCTTGCGAGGGGCGATTATTTTTCTATGTGATTTGATGAGAGAGATTTCTATTCCTGTTACCCTTGATTTCTTGTCTATTTCAAGTTACCCAGGACCAACCCACACAGGTATAGTTAGAATCTTAAAAGATCTAGATGAAAATATAGAGAATCAGCACGTAATTCTAATTGAGGATATAATTGATACTGGGCTGACTCTTAATTATATATTAAGAACATTAAAGGAAAGGAAACCAACTGACGTTCGTGTGTGTACTCTTCTTGACAAGAAGGTTCGTAGGATTGTGGATATACCAATCGAATACCGCGGATTTGAAATTCCAGATGAATTTGTAGTAGGTTATGGGATGGACTATAACCAGCATTATCGGAATCTGCCATTTATCGGTGTTCTTAAGGAAGATATTTTAACTAAGTAGGAAAATCTTATTCATATTAATAAATTCTTTTGTCTTATACCAACACTCTTAATTTTATTCTAAAATTTACATTTATTTTTTGATATAATTAGTACAAAACACACCAAAAAAACCTATGGAGGTCGGTATGAAAAAGGGCGCTAAAAAGCAAGCAGTCAGCAAGAAATTGCCTGTGAGAAAAACGTCAAAGAAACCTATTGGTGAGCCTGGAAATCTCGGAATTAAAAAACAATACCTACATTCTGGCCTTTCTTCGTGCAGGGTTAGTTTCAGACTACCAAAAGAGGCAGCACTAGACGCTAAGAAGGCCACAATTGTTGGGGATTTTAATAACTGGGACGCAGAGGCCACACAAATGAAAAGGCTAAAAAACGGTGATTTCGCGGTTACTTTGGATTTAAATACTGGAAGAGCCTATAATTACAGGTACTTAATTGATGGTAATCGTTGGGAGAATGACTGGCATGCAGACAGATATGAGCAAAACCCTTATGGAGGTGAGAATTAAGTAGTAGATGTGTGATCTTTCTTCAGATTGAGGAGCTGAATTAATTCACTTCTACATCTTTTCAAGAATTAGTAAATAAAGTATTAGGCAAATAAGTAGCGGATTATGGAAAGTGCTCCTAGTAAATATATAAGCCAGGAAACTGTTTTGCCTTTACCCGAAAGTAGCTTTAAGATGGGGTAAGAAATAAAGCCAAAGCAAAGACCATCGGCAATACTGAATGTGAATGGTATTCCAATTAGTGTTAGGAACGCAGGAATCCCTTCTGAAAAATCATCCCACCTTATATCCTTTATCGCTTGAATCATTAAGCTTCCTACAATAACGAGTGCTGGAGCAGTAAGAGGATAGATAAAAACACCCTTAGAGATTTCATAACCCCCTCCTATCATTTTTACAAGCGGAAAAAATAGAATGGACAATAAAAAAAGTATTGCAATAACTACACATACAAATCCCGTCCTGCCGCCCTGAGAAACCCCTGTTGTGCTCTCGATATAAGCGGTAACGGTTGACGTACCTAATAACGCTCCTACCGATGTTCCCACGGCATCAGCCATTAGTGCCCTACTTGCGCGAGGGAGCTTTCCGTTTCTTAAAAAGCCTGCAATACCTGCCACCCCTATTAATGTGCCTATTGTATCGAACATTACCATGAAAAGGAAAACAATAGTCACAGTTATGAAGTCAATTTCAAGAGCCCCTTTTATATCAAGTTTAAAGAATGTAGGTGAGATAGAAGGTGGAAATGAAAAAACACTCCCAGGGTAATTAACAATTCCTAGAAAAAATCCCAGAATGGTTGAAACGATAATTCCTATCAAAATAGCTCCTGTAATCTTTCTTGTCATTAAAACTGCTGTAAATATTAATCCGAATATAGAAAGGAGTACGGCTTCCTTTCTTAAATCTCCTAAACTTAAAATCCCTTCAGAACTCTTCTCAATAACCCCCGCTTGAATAAGACCTATAAAGGCTATGAATAATCCAATTCCACCTGCTATAGAATCCTTTAGTGATTGAGGAACAGCATCAACAATCACCTCTCTAATCCTAAAAGCAGTTAAGACAACAAAAAGAACACCTGAAATAAAAACCGCTCCAAGGGCCTTCTGCCACGCTAAGCCCATACCGAGTACAACTGTAAAGACAAAAAAGAAGTTCTCTCCCATAGCTGGGGCAACCCCGATGGGGTAATTTGCATATAGTCCCATTACAAGGGTTGCGATAGCTGCAGATAAGCAAGTGGCCATCATGACCGCTCCGAAATCCATTCCAGCTTGTGATAGAACAGCAGGCTCTACAAAAATTATATAAGCCATGGTCATGAATGTGGTGAGACCAGCAATGGCTTCGGTCTTAAAAGATGTTCCTTTCTCTCGAAAACCAAAGAAGTTCTCTATCACTTTCATCGAGGGGTAATTAATATAGAATTTTTTGTTGAGTTATATCAAGAATTGACCTCGAAGTACACCTAACAGGTTAATTAGAAAATGAGTGGGCTGGTAAGTAAAGGGATTGCTTCGCGTTGCTCAGCAATGACAACTGGGAAGAGAAAAGGTTATAATTTGGAAGGTCAAAGAATAAAATGAAATTCGGCATTGCGCTCCCTAATTTTGGAAAGTATGCAAAAAGAGATGCAATCTTAACTATTGCAAAGAACACAGAAGCACTTGGTTTTGATTCCATCTGGGTGAGTGACCATATTGTAATACCAGATTCACACCAAGGATTCGGTAACGTATTCTATGAACCTCTTACGACGCTTACCTACATAGCTGCCTTAACAAACAAGATTTACCTCGGCACAAGTGTAATAATTCTACCCTATAGAAACCCTATTATTCTCGCTAAAATGATCTCAACCCTTGATGTCCTCTCAAATGGAAGGGTAATTCTAGGTGTTGGAACTGGTTGGCTAAAAGAAGAGTTTCAAGCACTTGGAGTATCTTATGAAGAAAGAGGTGCAATAACTGATGACTATATTCAGGTTTTAAAAACACTATGGAGTCAAGAGAGGCCGAAGTTTATTGGAATGTATAATAAATTCGAAGATATAAATTTTCTACCAAAACCCATTCAAAAGCCTTGCCCTCCTTTATGGATAGGTGGAAACAGCCGAAAAGCCATCGAGCGGGCCGTGAATCTCGCTGATGGATGGCATCCTGTTGGACTTACACCTGAGGAAGTAAAAGAAAAGGTAAAGTACATTAATAAACTCTTAGTCAAAAAGAAAAAAGTTGCATCAGGTTTTGTCATATCATTGAGGAAAAACCTTCAAATAAAACGCGCTTCGGAGAAAGAGATTAAGAATGTAGATCGAAGAGAAATACTTCGTGCCACGCCCGAAAAGATTATCGAAGGAATAGAGAAATATAAAAATTCAGGAGTTTCTCATTTAATCTTTCATGTTCTTAGCGGTAGCTTAGAAGGCGTAATTGAGACTATGGAGATATTTTCACGTGATATAAGACCTACCCTTAAAATTTAAATTGTCTTTATGCCGAAAATGAAGAAAGCTATTGATTGACACTGGATACTTTTTGTGATAGCAATGTGACCGTATAATGGTATTAATCATATTTACAAGCAGTATTTTATGAAAAGCGGAGGCAGTTATGAAACAAATCTATCCCGGAATCTTTACATGGTCATGGTTGTCACCAAAGCATGGTTATAACTTTAATGGATATGCTTACAAAAGTAACGAGGGTTTAATCGTGATTGATCCCGCCATTATGGAAAGCTCAGATCTTGGATTGCTCGAAAAGCTCGGAACGCCTTCACACATCATTCTAACAAATAAAGACCATGAACGAATGGCTTATGAACTCCGAGATCGTTTTGGGGCAAAGATACACATTAATAAAAACGATGCTCACTTTCTCAAACAAAGCCCGGATTACACCTATGTTGATGGCGACATACTGTCGGGAAATTTAAGGGTAATTAATATCTCAAACAACAAATCCCCAGGTGAAACAGCCCTATTATTACTGCTTGGAAAGGGAATTCTTTTTATTGGAGATGCTATTATCGGATGGCCACCCGGAGAGTTTTCCTTACTTCCAGTATTCATATTTAAGAATCCTGAACTCGCAAAATACAGTATCAGAACACTCCTTAATTATGAGTTTGACACCGTACTAGTTGGTGATGGAGAGTGCATTCTCACAGGTGGCAAAGATGCCATTACCAGATTCTTAGACCGAAAGGATGTTCACTTAACTCTGCCTGTAAAATAGTTGGTATTATGGTAACTATTTGGAAACTAAATAGCGAAAATTAACACTTTGTTATAAAGAACACTTCTGTTGTAGTTTTTATTCGCCTATCGATCAATTGCTTTCTAGCATCAATTCTTAATGAAAAACTTCGAGAAACGATATATCGATGAGAAATAAGAACATATCATGTTTCTCATATTAGGCTTTTTTGAATCTTAAAAGCTTCTTACACATCTCTGGCTTCGCTCATTTTTGACCATTTAAGGTCTCGATATTTAGTACAATCACCTCTATTGCCATTTCTTCACAATACAATGATCGAGTTGACACTGGTTAATTTCTCACTTAACGTTTATTGTAAGAAAAATAAAAAGGATGAGATAAATGGCAGAAGTAGTGATTGGGAAAAACGAAAGTATTGATAATGCGCTCAGAAGATTTAAGAGGATTGTCGAGAAGGAGGGCATTATAGCTGAATTAAGAAAGAGAGACCATTATGAAAAACCTAGTGAGAAGAAGAAAAAACGGGCACGTGCAGCAAGGCTCCGACTGCTAAAACGGGTTTATAGAAAAGAGTAATTAAATTCATGCAATATATGTTCGTAAGGTTATTAATCATTTCACTTCTCATTATCTTTGGATGCGATAAACAAGAAGAAACTAGTAGTAAAGCAACAATTCCCGTAAGCACGTCTTCCCAAGTCCTAAAACACGTTGGAGAGGTTAATAATGAGAAGGAAATTGATCAAGTAGCCCCTGTAAACCCATCGGCTAACGATGAAGAGAAAAACCGCCCCCCTGAGGTCACATCTATAAGAATTGCTTATGTAACAGATAATGATCCAAGAGATGGACTAAAGGCAGTTATACAAGCTAAAGATCCAGATGGCGATGAGATTAGTTTCAAATACCTGTGGAAAATTAATGGAGAGGAAATCGTAGGAGCAACTGATGAAGCCCTAGAATGGCAAGATGAATTTAAAAAGGGGGATAAAATCACATTGGAAGTAATTCCTTTTGATGGAAAAGAGGAAGGATTATTGAGAATAGAAGGGGAGTTCACGATTCCAAACTCTCCCCCTAAAATAACCTCAGAGCCTGAACCAAAAATGGAGGGAGGGAAGTTTGGCTACACTGTCTTAGCCGAAGACCCTGATGGAGATCCTGTTGAGTATACGCTTAAAAACGCGCCAAAAGGTATGGTAATAGAACCTGCAACTGGACTCATCACATGGAATTTCGATAAAAAAGACGCTGGAGACTATAAAATTGAAATTATAGCTAATGACCCTGAAGGAGCTAAAGCTAATCAGATACTTACGCTAACGATTCCTTAATATCTTAATATAGGTCGAAGCCAGGACAATGACTACCCTTTTACGTCCCCCAGGTCCGAAGGGAAAGCCACTAGTTGGCTCACTTCTTGATTTTTTCCATGATATGCTCGGCTTTCTCAGTAAAGTCGCCCATGAATACGGAGATATTGTTTACTTCGGGCTTGGTCCCCGGAAAGCATTTTTGCTTAATCATCCAGACTTCATAAAAGATGTGCTTGTGACCCACCACCGCAATTTTTTGAAAAGCCGTGCCTTAGAACGGTCTAAACTGGTGCTTGGGAATGGACTTTTGAGCAGTGAAGGAGACCTTCATTTACGTCAACGCCGGCTTATACAGCCTGTGTTTCATCACATGCGAATCACCACCTACGGCGAGGTTATGGTGAACTACGCTTCGCGCATTGGGGAACAATGGGAGGAAGAGACGACGGTGGACATGCATGAGGAAATGATGCGCTTGACGCTGGCAATCGTAGGAAAGACTCTATTTGATGCAGATGTTGAATCAGAGGCAAACGAGATTGGGAAAGCTCTCACTGAAGTCATAACGCAGTTTCCGCGGTTACTGTTTCCTCTCTCTGAGCTCTTGGATAACATCCCTCTTCCGAAAAATATCCGGTTTAATAAGGCGCGACAGAGGCTCGATACTACTATTTACCGTATGATTGAGGAACGACGTGACGGAGGAAAGGACCGAGGTGACCTTCTTTCGATGTTGCTTTTAGCACAAGATGAGGAAGGAGACAGAATCGGCATGACAGATTTGCAAGTACGTGATGAGGCAATGACGCTTTTCCTAGCAGGCCACGAGACTACAGCAAATGCACTAACATGGACATGGTATCTGCTTTCCCAATACCCAGGCGTGGAGAAGAGACTTCACGAAGAACTTGACACAGTGCTGGGAGGTCGTTTACCCACATTGGAGGATTTGGAACTGCTTTCCTACACACGAATGGTTCTTACAGAGGCCATGCGCCTTTATCCACCTGCATGGGTTGTGGTGCGTCGTGCTCGTAACGATTACGAGGTGGGTGGGTATGTGGTTCCCGCTGGGGCTGACATCTTAATGAGTCAGTACATCATACATCGTGACCCGCGCTACTACCCTGATCCTGTTCGTTTCTATCCTGAGCGGTGGATCCCTGAGCAGCAGGCTTCTCGTCCTCCATTCGCTTATTTCCCCTTTGGGGGTGGACCAAGGCGTTGTATCGGCGAATCTTTTGCTTGGATGGAAGGGATACTGGTAATCGCCACGCTTGCTGCAAAATGGAAGATGAGTCTTGTACCGGGGCATCGTGTTGAGCTTCAGCCATCCATTACACTCCGCCCAAAATATGGTATGCGGATGACGCTTGAGCGACGTTAGCTCCGCTTTCCATATAGATCGGTTATACTTTTCATGATGGTTTCTGTTGCTAGGCGTAATCTCTTTCACGATAAAACGAGACTCGCCATTACCCTTGTAGGAATAATGTTTGCCGTTGTTCTTATGACCGCCCAGATTGGTGCGTATATGGCGTTTGTAGGCAATGCATCACAGCTTATAGACAATTCTCCCGCGGATATATGGATAACAGCGAAGAACACAGTTAATGTTGACTCAGCTAAACCTTTTTCAGAAAATAAGATAAACAAAGTAAGAGAGACAAAGGGCGTGCTTTGGGTTGAAAAAATCGCTCAGACATGGGGGCTCATGAAACTTAAGAGCGGCGGTACTGAATCTGTTCAGATAATCGGCTTCGATACTGAAAGCGGTGTAGGTGGCCCCTGGAAGATGAAAGAAGGCAAGATCAAAGATGTAAAGGTTGGGAATTCCATTATAATTGATGTGTCCTCTTTGAGGAGATTAGGAGTTAAGTTAGGCGATAAAGTCGAAATATTTGATAAACAAACTGAGATTGTTGGAATAAGCCAGGGCGTAAGGTCATTCACAACTTATCCTATAGCATTTACCTCATACAAAACTGCAAAAAAATTCTCACGAATTATGCAGGACAATCAAACAACTTTTGTTCTCGTAAAACTTGAACTCGGAGTGAATGCAAACGAAGTTGTTGAAAAACTAAGAGAGAAAATGAGAGGAGTTGATGTTTATACTAAAGAGCAATTCAGTAGAAAAACACGAATGTACTGGAGCATTCAAACAGGAATGGGATTAGGAGTCGGCATAACAGTGCTTCTTGGATTTATTGTAGGAACGGTAATTGTAGGACAAACAATATACTCATCAACGATGGAGCACATACGCGAGTTCGGAACGCTAAAGGCAATCGGGGCAACAAACCTTGATATTTACAAAATTATACTTCAACAGGCTATCATAAACGCCTCGATTGGATACGCCCTTGGTCTTTTGTTTACCTTGCTTACAAAGAACCTGTATGAACGTCTAGGAGTAGTGTTGATTTTAACACCTAACCTTTTAATATCTATGTTTTTCATAACCGCAATTATGTGCATTATCTCTTCTTTCATCTCGATCCAAAAAGCAGCAAAGGTTGACCCAGTAATTGTATTTAGGGCTTAGAAAAGTGAGGAACACTCAACCATGGAGGTTTAGGTATGAAGATTTTGCAAATTGTCCCTAAATCCGGAACTAAATCAAAATTTAAGACCCTCTTGAAGGATCAGGAAAGAGACCTCCGGGGAAGAGGTACCACATTCTACCGAGAGCGTGAGGGTCGATGGAAACATGAAAGGTAAAGTGGCCGGATCAGCTGGGATGGAGCAAAGGGTGGTTTGCTTGTAGCCGAAATTAATACTAAAAGGAAGGAGTCTGAGTGGCAACTACTACGGGCTTTTATTGGGTATTTGGACCGACACCTAGGTGAACATATTGAAAGCATATCAATCTATTATAGGTAATAAAGGAATGTCACCTAATATTAACGGGATTCGCTTTACTCACTCACATGCTTACTGCATTTCTTAAACACACGGATCTAAAAACGAAACAGGTAGAAGTAATCGGGATAGACAAGGTTTATCAAGAGGGCTCAGTAAGAGTTCACGCTGTAAAAGGGGTAACTTTATCTGTGGATGCGGGTGAGCTTGTTCTTCTTATGGGTCCTTCAGGAAGTGGAAAGACAACACTTTTATCAATGATGGGTTGTATCTTGAAACCGACTAAGGGGCAAGTTCACATTATGGGAAAAGAGATATTGTATTGGGATGAAACCTCTCTTCCAATGATAAGGCGAAAGTACATCGGTTTTATCTTTCAACACTTCAACCTCCTAAGCGCTCTTACGGCCTGCGAAAATGTAGAGGCCTCTTTAAATTTAAAAGGTATAAAAGGGAAAGTTGCGGAACTTATGTCTAGAGAACTGTTAGAGCAGGTTGGATTAGGGGATAGGTGTGATTTTCTTCCGAGAGATTTAAGCGGAGGGGAGAAACAGAGGGTTTCGATTGCACGTGCGCTAGCAGGAAACCCTTCGATTATTTTAGCTGATGAGCCCACTGGTAATCTTGATTCCCAGAATGGAAGGATAGCAATAGAGCTTCTAAAAAACCTTGCTTCAAAGGAAAACAAATCGGTAGTTGTTGTTACACATGATAATAGAATCACCGACCTTGCAGATAGGATCTATCACATTGAAGACGGAATTTTAAAAAATGGATATCTTAGTTTATAAAAGTTTGATATTAAACTTAATTATTGTTAAACACCCTTACCAATACGATAAATACGATGAGTAAAAAAAAAATAGGAATATATATAACTGCGCTTATAATAGTTATTCTAATATTGGCTGTATTAGCGAACCGAAATTCGTCCACCAATAATGAAGTTAAGGTCAAAAAAGGCAACATAGATTTAATCGTTGCAGCAAAGGGAAAGGTTGAAGCAATTGAGGATGTTGACCTTGCCCCTAAGACCCTTGGAAGATTAAAGGAAATCTACTTTGAAGAAGGAGATTTCGTTAAGAAAGATGGTGTAATTGCAGTGCTCGAAAATGAGGAAATAAAGGCGCAGGTTGAGCAAGCAAAAGCAAACATTCTGCGTGCAGAGGCCGAGCTTAAGGAAACAAAACAAAATTGGGAACGTTTTAGTGAACTCTTTCAAAGAGGAATTATTTCGAAATCAGAGCGTGATAGTGCTAGAATGAAATACGATGTAGCATCTTCACAACTAAGAAAAGCAGAAGCCGATCTTAGTTATGCCGAAGCCCTTCTCGAAAACACTTATATAAGAGCTCCCTTTTCTGGAAAGATCGTAAAGAGATACCTCGATCCAGGAGAAACAATCACTCTTGAAAAGCTACTTCCTATAGTTACCATAGCAGATGTAAGTAAAATTAGGGTAAAAGCTGAAATTGATGAGACGGATATTAGAAAGATTGACGTTGGTCAGAAAGCTATCGTTACAGCAGATGCTTATCCCGGAGAAGAATTTAAAGGACAGATTGTAGAAATAAGCCCAACTTTGGAAAAGAAAACGGTACTCTCAGATAACCCTGCTGAGATGGTGGATACAAAGGTTCTTGAGGTTAAAATTGAGCTTGATTCAGGTGAAAAGCTTAATCTTGGGCTAAATGTAGACGTAACTGTGTTAGCAAATAATAGGGAAGGTGTCCTTATACTTCCTGTAAAAGCCATAAAACAACGAGATGGAATGTCTTTTGTAAAAGTAAGGAAGAAAGGTAATTATCAGGAAAAAAAGATAACTACGGGTCCCTACGATGATGAAAATATTGAGGTAATTGAAGGACTCGAAGAAGGAGATACGGTTCTTCTCCAAAACCATGGCGGATTTTGATTAAATAAGGAGAACTAAAATGCCTCTAAGGTATCTAATCTGGGATGAAGCAGGAAAAATCGTTAAAGAAGGTGATGACCGTTCTACGGTTGCCACTTTTCCTTCACTGAACAACCACTTTCTCTGGCTAGATATTGAAAACCATGACAAAGAAGAAATCGAGTGGCTAGGTACAATTTTTAATTTTCACTATCTCGCGCTTGAAGACTGCATCAGTTTAAATCAGCGTTCCAAGCTTGAAGAATACGATGGATATATGTTCTATGTACTCCACCTTTCATTTCTAGATAGCGATGGAAGGATTGAAACCGAGGAGCTACACATTTTCTTGGGTCCACAATTCATAGTTTCGGTCCACAATAAACCTATGGAAATCGTTGATTCTTGTCTTGCACGATGCAAAGGAGAATCTCACACCCTTGAGAAGGGTTGTGATTTTATATTTTATATGTTGAGCGATACCCTCGTAGACAGGTACTTCCCACTTCTTGATACAATCGAGGATGAGCTTGATGACCTTGAGGATAAGGTAATTGCCAATCCAACTCGCGAGTTTCTAACAAAGATATTTTTACTTAAACAAGATTTAGTAACATTAAGGAAGATAGTGGGACCTCTTAGAGAGGTCTTTGGTTTGATTTATAGACGTGAATACGGGCTTATCAAAGAGAAGACCTATCTCTATATACGTGATGTCCATGACCATCTAGTTAGAATTCATGACATAATAGACACCTATCGTGATATGCTGGGAAACATGCTTGATGTTTATCTCTCAACTGTATCAAACAATCTAAATCAAGTCATGAAACGACTTACTCTTATCGCTACAATCTTTATGCCCCTTGGATTTGTTGTTGGTTTTTTTGGGATGAATTTTGAAAAGATACCATTTGATAGCAATATTTTACTCTTGCTAGCTTTAATTATATGTTTGTTACTTCCGTGTGGAATGATATTTTGGTTTTATAGGCATAAGTGGTTTTAAAACAAAAATTTATGATTGAAACGAACCAAATCCCAGCAATTTCAACTTGAAAAATAATATCTGCACTTGTTTGATTTGTAATCAGAATTGAATGAAAAATGCCGAACTTGTGAATAAAGTAAATACCATTTAGATACGAAAAAATTCAACCCTGGGCTAGATGAACAGAGGTCATATACTTCGCACTATATAAATTCCATAATATTGAAATTAATGACGACTTTTTGTTACACCACAATTTGATTGAATTATATAATATATGAATAGTAAGGATAACTTAAAGATGTGCGATTTAGTTTTTGATAAAAAAGATATTAAGCAATTTAAGTCTAGAGGACTTACGCTCCAAAAGGTCATATCTCAAATAGAGACTTTCAAAAAAGGGATACCCTTTATAAACTTGCTTAGGCCTTGCACTATAAGTGATGGTATCACTGTAATTGAGAAAAGTGGCCTCCATAGACTAGTAGAGATTTATTCGCAAGCCGCCTTATCCGGAAGAGTAATGAAATTTACCCCCGCATCGGGCGCTTCAAGTCGAATGTTTAACTTATTGCTTTCTTTCAATAATCGTTATGAAAAGATTGATGTAAGACATATTTCTGCCAAGGCTGATAAAGGTGATTCAGATTATATAACCTTTTTCCAATTTATAAAGGGAATAAAGCAGTTACCATTTTATGAAGATTTGAAATCAGCAATGTCAAAAAACAGTTTAGATATTGAAGCCCTTATATCAAGTGGTCAGTATAAGGAAATTCTAGAAAATATTTTGACATCAAAAGGGCTTAACTACGCTAATATCCCCAAAGGACTTATAAAGTTTCATCAGTATACCGACTATTCTCGCACCCCCTTTGAAGAACATCTCGTTGTCGCAGCGCTCTACAAGCTGGATAAAAACGGAGTTACTCGGGTGCATTTTACAGTATCTCCTGTTCACCTAGACACTATAAAAGAACATATAGCGAAGTTCTTAAGTCGCTACGAAAATTCAGGAGTGAAATATGAAACAACCTTTTCCACTCAAAAGTCTTCAACAGATACTATCGCCGTAGATTTAGAAAATAAACCATTTCGAGATAGGGAAGGAAGACTTGTATTTCGACCAGGGGGACATGGAGCCTTATTAGAAAATCTTAATGACATCAAAGGAGACATTATATTCATAAAGAATATAGATAACGTGGTGCCTGATCAAATAAAGCAAGATATTAAAATTTATACTAAGGCCATTGGAGGGTATTTAATAAATTTGCAAAACGAGATATTCGGTTACTTAGAAAGGTTGTCTAGGAGAGATGTTGATGAGCAACTACTCAAGAAGATGTCCGAATTTGCTCGTTATCAACTCTCTATCATTCCACCCGAAGGCTTGGTGCAAAGCTCAAAAGATGAAAGAGTTAATTTTCTTTTTTCAAGATTCAACAGACCGCTTAGGGTATGCGGAATGGTTAAGAATGATGGTGAACAAGGGGGCGCACCTTTTTGGGTAAAGCATGAAGATAATACTTTATCATTACAAATTGTAGAGTCATCTCAGGTTAATTTGGAATCAGACGAACAAAGAGCCATATGGGAATCTGCTACCCATTTTAATCCTGTTGATTTAGTTTGTGGGGTTCGTGACTATTTAGGAAGAACATTTAATCTTTTGGATTTTACGGATCCTAACACAGGATTTATATCAATTAGATCTACCAATGGCAGAGAACTTAAAGCGCTTGAGATGCCCGGACTGTGGAACGGTGGCATGGCTAAGTGGAATACTGTTTTCGTTGAAGTTCCTAAAATTGTATTTAATCCTGTAAAAACAATGATGGACTTGCTCCGAGAACAACACCAACCTTAATATTTATAGCACCTTGAGATGGGGTCTTTCCTCACCCTTTGCATTTCCCCTAATATAGGATGCTCCCACCGCAAGATAATCGTATCCTTTGTTAATCAGCTCTTGATAATCAGGGATCATGCGCCTTCCATCTATTATCAAATAAGGCAAGTTAACAACATTTTCTATAGTACCTGAAAGTCCACGAAATTCATCACAATCGGATGATATAAATACCGCATGAGAGCCTTCGAGAGCCTCTTTCGGGGTCTGACAGTAAACTATCTTTTCAAAAAGGATGTTCTTCAATGGACTAAAAACAGATTTAGCTGCTTCGATAGCCAATGGATCATATGCATTTATTTTGGCTACACCCTTTCCAAGCAGCGATTCTATGACCCTAATTGAAGAGGCATCACGCATGTCATTGGTCTGCTTTTTAAATGCCAGTCCTAGCACAGCAACCGTTTTGTTATTAAACTCGAAACCAGCCTCAGTAATAGCTCTTTCAACCAGATAGATTTTTTGATATTCGTTCACTTCATAAGAGGCCTCGAGCATCTTAGTATTTACATCAAGACGTCTCAATTGATAAATAAGTGAACGAATATCCTTTCCAAAACAACTTCCACCAGCCCCGTTACTCACAAACGACCCCCAGGTGCTTATTCTTTCATCCGCTGTTACTCCTATTCTCAAATCATCAATTTTTACATTGGAGATCCTTTCTCCGATCTTTGCTCCCACACCATTCCAAAATGATATATATGTTAAGAGCATAGTGTTAGCAACGTATTTTATAGACTCGGCTGTCTCTGGGGTTGTCTCTATATATTTTATTCTGACATGATTTACAAATTGGGAATACACACGACGTAGGTTTTTAAAGTCCTCTTCATAGTCACAACCTACCACAACGCGATCAGGTCTTCGTGCCTGATCTACTGCTGTGCCTTCTGCAAGGAATTCAGGGTTTGAGGCAATACCAAAGTTTGGAACCTTATGTTGAGATAGAATCCTCTGCAGGTGTCTTGTAGTACCAATAGGAACTGTGCTTTTATTCACGATAACAACTCTTCGCTTGTCTCTTCGTCTTGCTAGAATCTGAGCCATTAGCTCAACGACAGTGTTATAGATACTTAGATCAGTTGAACCGTCAAGATTAGGTGGTGTAGGTAAACATAAGAAAATTACATCCGAGCCCTCCGCTATTGATTCAAAATATGTAGAGAAGAATAAGTACCTACCTAGCGTCTCCCTTATAATGTTACTAAGACCGGGTTCATTAACGTAGCTTTCAATATTCTCAGCTTTTCCAGTTGAA
Source organism: Candidatus Dadabacteria bacterium (assembly GCA_023250035.1). GTDB lineage: Bacteria > Desulfobacterota_D > UBA1144 > Nemesobacterales > CSP1-2 > CSP1-2. Next base: position 6,470 of record JAHFBK010000010.1, on the reverse strand, counting down.
AACGCATTAACCTTCTCAAGGTCGTTGTCGTATGCATATACTTCATGTCCATATTCAGAACACACTGCAGCATGTACTAACCCTACATACCCAGTTCCTACAACTATGATTTTCATCTAGGCCTCCTTTTAGTCTATGACTGCTGTTTCCTGAATATCCACCTATATTTTAATTTAAGTTTATCAAGATACCATTTCAATGTTTATTTTCCAATCGCCTATTTTTAATATTAAAGACAAGCTCGTTGATCCTATCAGAATTCCTTAATAAAGCATAATCATTTTAATTTTTCTTTAAAGCATTAGAATCCGCCCTTCCAAAATCATCCTCATAGCGAACGATATCATCTTCTTCTAGGTAATCTCCAATTTCTACCTCAACTATTTCAAGTGGAATTTTGCCTATATTCTCAATGCGATGAAGATTGTTTTGGGGAATATATGTGGACTGTTTCTCTTCCAAAATTAATGTGAGATCACCATTAATAACTTTTGCAATACCTTGAACTATAACCCAGTGTTCACTTCTATGGTGATGCTTTTGAAGAGACAATCTTGCACCTGGGTTGACAACGATTCTTTTAACTTTTGTATTATCCTTTTCTTCTAACACTAAATAGTAACCCCAAGGACGGTAAACCTTCGTGTGTGTTTGGTATTCCCTGCGTCCTTTAACTGCTAGGTCATTAACTATAGACTTAATATCTTTACTTCTGTCCAAGTCAGAAACTAAAACTGCATCAGCCGTTTCTACCACTGCTATATTTCTAAGACCACTCGTTACTATTAGTCTCCCTTCACCCTTGATAAAACAGTCCCTTGTATCGCTTGAAATGACATCTCCTTCTATCACATTATTATCCTTGTCCTTTGGAAGAAAAGCATAGAGGGATTTCCAAGAACCAATATCGCTCCATCCGAAATCAGAAGGGATGACAACACCCCTTTTTGTCTTCTCCATTATGGCATAATCAAAGGATATAGTTGGGAGCTTACTATACTCTTCGGTCGTAAGCGTGCTACCAATTGAAACCATATGCCACATACTTTTTAGAAGAGCAGGTTCATAAGCTTCAAATTCTCTCATAATAACAGAAGCCTTGAAAGCAAACATACCACTATTCCAAAAAAAGTTTCCTCTTTTAATATAATCCTCTGCTGTTTTTTCATCCGGTTTTTCCACAAACCTTTTAATAGAAAGAGCACCTTCGTTTATCGCTTCTCCACCTTCTATATATCCATAGCCTGTTTCCGGATATGTGGGTTTTACACCCAATGTTACAATAAATTCGATTTTTGCAAGATTAATCGCTGCTATTATTATTTTGTGAAATTGTAGTATGTTGGAGATCATGTGATCAGCGGGAAAGACTAGAACAACAGCATCCTTATCTGATTTCAAAATGTTTAGAGTGGCTAGAAGAATGGCCGGTGCAGTATTCCGTCCGCATGGCTCGGTAATAATTTTATCTGTTGGGGAAATAGACACGGTTTCTATATGCCTTTTGATCTCTTGATAGTGAGATTCTCCACATACAATCCTTAATTTTTCTACATCAATTATTGGAAGAAGCCTCTTAATTGTACTCTGTATTAGCGAGTCCGAGCCATTAAGACTGATGAATTGCTTGGGTAAGAGTTCTCTTGATAATGGCCATAGACGTGTGCCCACTCCCCCGGCAAGTAGAATAGCGTAGACCTCCATTTCATTATCGAACATAACTAAACTTGCCTTTTAACTATAGACATCTTCAAACTACCTTACAAAGCGTTCTAAAAAATAATTCAGTTTTTAAACATATAAAATTTGACATTCTAACAGTCTATTCTATAGGTTCGATGTCCTTCACATCAATTTCTACTGAGATGGATCGTTTTATTAGCTCAATAGAGATAAGCAGCTTATACTTTCCAAGCCTTTCATTTATTTTTCCAATTATTCCTTGTAAGGGGCCCCTTATTACCTGCACTTTCATTCCAGATTTAAGATATGGATAAGGGTCATACTTTAAACCACTTTTAAGAAGGGTTTTTACTGAATCTATTTCATTAATTGGTATAGGGATAGGAGTTCCATTTGTACCTAAGATCTTTACAACCCCCTTAGAGGTTATCACTTTTGTAAAGTCATCCAATATATTAATACGTGTAAATAAATATCCTGGGAATAAAGGAGATTCGATCTTCTTTTTCCTATCTTTCCACTGACTTAAAAATACTCTAAGCGGCAGGAAAGTCTCTATCCCTTTATCATTAAGAAGTTCATAAACAATCTTTTCATGCCTACTTCTAGTATATATGGCATACCACTGTTTATCTTCTTCATTGCCAAAAACCGTAATGGCAGAAGGCAACCTGTATGCGTGAGTGGTCATATCACCGATTTTCTCTTTATAAAAAAAGCCCATCTTAAACTTATCTATTTCAGCTTACTTTGTGCTGTGAAGGTTTTATTACTTATCCACCCTACCCTATCTCCATCCGAATTTTTTCATTATCAAAAAGACAGACAAGTTGAAAAAATTAGAAATATTATGCATCAGACAATACTAATCGTCAATATTATCCCTCTCTTAACTAAGGTATCAACCTAATAAAACAATGAGCCGTAGAGTTAGATAAAGACATCTTATAGGGACACCGGCGCTCTCTTAGCCTATACTTCGACGATTGATTTACTATGAATCCTCTATAATTACTCTCCAATAACTTCCTTATTGACATTTAAATGTAATGAATATAGATTAAATTACCCAAAAAGGAATTTGCAAGGAGGTAGTAAATATGAGAAAGGTTACAGTAACGTTTGTTGCATTAGTAATGTTCTTATCGGTTTCAATAATGGCTGGTTGTGAAGGTGGCCGAATCAAGGCAGAATACGAAAAACTTAAAGCAGAAGCTGAACAACTTACAAAAGACAAAACTGATCTAGAGAGTAAGATACAAGAACTCACTAACCAAGTTAACACATTGACAACAGAAAACGAACAGCTAAAGAGCCAGCTTGCTGCTTTAGCACAACCAAGCCCTGCTCCTGAAGGCACACCGCAGGCTGAAGAACCGACTGAATAAGCTTTTTTTTAGATTAAAATGAGGAAATAGTTTTAACCTCGAGTATACGGTCGAGCCTAAAGCTGCACTTTTCTTTTCTTAGGTGGCAAAAAGCTAGAAGATATGTGTAGCTTCCGCTTACGTTGACCTCTATAGGCTCGATAATTCTTGTTGAGGTGGTTTCGCTATATGCTGAGAGGTATTTTATCTGAAGTTTCCCTTTAGCTCTAAGAGCCTCCTCGATAACTGGTGGAAGAACCAACTCGTTTGATTTCTCGAATACTATAGGTCCTCCCTGGAGTTTAAGCATATCCTTTAATCGTTTAATTCTTATACCTCTTCTTTCCAAATCCAGAAGAAAATATTCAAAAACCTCCTTCGTTATCCTTACATCACCAAAAGCCCTGTGCACGCCAACAACTGAAATCCCCAGATGCCTTGCTATTTTCCCAAGACTATTACTAGGGAAACTATAATACCTCCTTGCAATGCTGAGCGTATCAATCACTATATTCTCCGGAGGTAAAAGTTTGATATTTGAAAACTCTGCAAGCAAAAAACCCAAATCAAACGATGCGTTGTGTGCTACTATTACTGTTCCTTTTAGCGAATTTATAACATCCCAAGCTATGTCTCTAAAAAAGAGGGCATTTTTTACCATCTCATTCGTTATTCCATTTACAGACACAGCTTGAGGAGGCATATTCCTTCCAGGGTTTATAAGTGTTTCAAATTTATCTAAGATCTTACCGCTTCTTGTTTTGAGAATTGCTATTTCACATACTCTGTCTCCCAAATAAGGGTCAAGACCTGTAGTTTCAACATCTAAGAAAGCAAAGGTGATGTCTGACAGATTTTCGTAGAGCATATTTTTTCTCCATCTGGTTTTATCATAATATCACGAAAATAAAATAGAGTACAAATAAAATTAAAAATAAAATACCATTCAGCAGGCTACAGGGTATCGGATATATATGGATATTCCCTTCGGTTGCTACGAGGTTTTGTTATTCAGATACTCTGATTTCAGGTTACGGAAAACGAATTATCAAAGAGAAGGGATTTAAATCCGAAACTAGAAAGAGGTGCTCCACAGTTTATCTGGCTCCCTTTGAAAGAATCTCCCTTCCACCCTTATTAAGTATTCTCAGAGCAAGTTCTCTTCCAAGGGCCTGATGAATCTCTACTGAACCGTCAATCTCCTCCCTAATTATCTCTCTGCCATCAGTAGAAGCAATCAAGCCGAGAATGTAAATTCTGTCTTTCTTAATCCGTGCATAGCAACCCATAGGAACCTGGCAACCACCCCCGAGTTCAGCAAGGAAAGCCCTTTCGGCAGAAGCACCAATATTAGACTCTTTATGATTTATTTGGGAGATTATATCATTTATTTCTCTATCATCTTCTCTACACTCAACTGCCAATACCCCCTGTCCCGGAGCAGGAACAAGCACATCAACAGGAAATATTTCAGTTATATCATTTTTAAATCCCATCCTTTCTAAACCTGCTAATGCAAGAACTGCAGAATCCAGTCCCTCGCTTCTTACTTTTCTAACTCTTGTATCAACGTTTCCCCTTAGCGGAAGAATTTGAAGGTCAGGTCTGAGGTTAAGAAGTTGAGCCTGCCGCCTGAGACTGCTCGTCCCGACTTTAGCCCCTTTTGGAAGCTCATTAAATTTTATATCGTTTTTTGATACTAACGCATCTCTTGGGTCATGCCTTTCAGCCACCGCCCCAATAGTAAGTCCATTGGGAAGTGTTGTTGGAAGATCTTTCATACTATGCACAGCGATGTCAATCTCATTTCGAATGAGGGCATCTTCAATCTCTTTGACAAACACCCCTTTCCCACCGATCTCAGAAAGCGGCGAGTCCAGGATTTTATCACCAGTTGTTCGGATTATATGTAGCTCGGCTGTTATCTCAGGGAATTTGGACTTGATAAGACTTCTAATAAACTCTGCTTGCAAGAGTGCAAGACTGCTTCCTCTACTCCCAATCCTTAGCGCTTGCCTCATCGTTCTCTTCTAAAAATTCATCCTTGCCATCAAGTTCGAACAATCTATTGAGTGTGTCCACATAAAGAGATCCGAGAGAAGTAGCAGTTTCTCTCTTCAGGTTAGTTACCGGGTTATGAAGAATCTTTCCGACGATACCTGCCGCCATGCCTTCAATTATCTTCATCTCTCTTTCAGATAAACTTGATAATCTACGAAGCGCCTTTTGGACCTCGACGTCTTTTATTTCCTCAAACCTCTTCCTTAGTGATATTATTGCAGGAACAACGCTTAAACCATTAATCCACTTTTGAAAATCCTGCTCTCCTTGAAGAACGATCTCTTCAGCCTTTTTTGCGTGCTCACGTCTTATTTTCAGATTTTCATCAAGCACGCCGTTTAGATCATCTATGTCGTAAAGATAGATATTTGGAATCTCTTCTACCCTCGGGTCAATATCACGTGGAACAGCCATGTCGATCATAAACATAGGTTCGTTTTTTCTTAGTTTGAGAGCCTCACGCACGTGCTGTGGTCTAATGATAAAATCTGAAGAGCCTGTGGCTGTAATTACAATATCCACGTTTCTAAGGAAATAATGAACCTCCTCGATTCTTATCGCTTTCCCCTTAAGCCTGTAAGCGAGTGACTCAGCACTTTCAAATGTTCGATTCGCAATTACTAAATCCTTTATACTAGCTGCAACAAGATGCTTGGCCGCGAGCTCCGCCATATCCCCCGTGCCAATGACCATTACAGTCCTCTTTGAAAGATCGTCAAAAATTCTTTTTGCAAGTTCAACAGCAGCGTAGCTTACTGATACCGCCTGACTTCCGATTTTAGTCTCTGCTCTAACCCTTTTTGCCACAAAAAAAGCGCTATGAAATAGGCGGTTAAGAATAAGCCCAGATGTACGCATAATATGAGCAGCTCTGTAGGCTTCTTTTACTTGGCCCAAGATCTGTGGCTCTCCGATCACCATAGAGTCTAAACTAGATGCTACCCTAAAAAGATGCCTAACTGCCGTTTGATCTAACATAACGTAAAGATAGGAAGAGAAGTGATCTAAGACAACCTTATGAAAATCGGAGAGAAATTTTTTAATATCTTCTACGCACTCTTCAGCCTTTTCCGATGCAGCGTAAATCTCAACACGATTGCACGTAGAAAGTATAAGACACTCCTCAACATTCTTTAGTTGAGATAATTTTGAAAGCCCTGCTTCAAGCAGAGATTGGGAGAAGGAAAATCGCTCCCTAACCTCAACCGGGGCAGTCTTATAGTTTAGCCCTACAAGAATTACACGCATAATTTAATCACTTATGCTTTCTTTCAACTTTCTCTATCGACAGCTAAATATATATAACATATAAACTAGACCTTGATAAGCCATCGTTATCCAGAAAAATGGTCGTTTTCG